>CAXBNM010000082.1:0-15504 GCA_963976885.1 uncultured Burkholderiaceae bacterium | reverse complement strand
GGCCTGGCCCGCTTACGGCAATGAGCTGGTGTTGCTGATGAAAGGCAGCGCGCTGGTTTCAACCATCACTGTCATGGATCTGATGGGGCAAACCCGCACGATCTTCTCGCGCAGCTATGACCTGACCGTGTATTTCTATGCTGCCGTCATGTATCTCGTGATCGCCGGGCTGATCACGCTTGGCTGCCGTCTTGTCGAGCGCCGCCTGAACGTCGCCCAGCTCGCCTGACGCGCGCTTGTTGCGCGACTGTTGTGGGGCCGACGCGCTTGTCTTGCGTCGTCGTCAGGGCGGAGTATGCTCGCGGGCAAACGGTCCCCTGAATGCCGGCAACATCAAGCCCGGGGCGGCTGTGCGGTGCGGCGTATTGCCGGCATCGAATTCTATTGGCCTACTGCCATTTCTGAATCTGCTCAGGTGTTGACGGCTGTGCCCAAGCCGTTGGGAGACAATCCTTCGCGACCTCTGTTGGCCGTCGGCCTGGTGTCGCTGGCCATGCTGTTGTTCTCGATGACCGATGGCGCCGCCAAGTATCTGACCACCGATTTTGCGCCCGAGCAGATTCTGTTTGTCCGCTACGCTGCTGTGCTGGTTTTTCTGTTGCCGCTGGCGGCCTGGCAGAGAGGCTCACGCGTTTTACGCACCCGCCGACCTGGTATGCAGATACTGCGCGGCTTGCTGGTGGCGGTGTCGAGTCTGATTTATATCTCGGCCCTGCAGTCGGTGCCGCTGGAATTGTGTGCGGCGGTTGGCTTCGTTGCGCCCTTGTATGTGACAGCGCTATCCATACCGTTTCTGGGCGAACGGGTCGGACGGCACCGCTGGGCTGCAGTAGGCGTGGGCTTTCTGAGTGTGCTGGTGATCCTGCGTCCAGGTGGGGCGGGATTTCAGCTGGCCATGCTGCTGCCGCTGGCCTCGTCGTTGTGCTGGGCGATGGGTTTGATTCTGACCCGACAGATGCGGCACAGCGAAGCCCCGTTGACGGTGCTGGCCTGGTCGAGTCTGGTGGGCCTGGTGGCAACCGCGCCGCTGGCAGTGGCCGCCTGGCACGCGCCCGATGCCGGGCAATGGGCGCAGTTGATCTCGCTCGGCTTGTTCAATGCAATCGCCCAGTATCTGGTAATCCGGGCCTTCATGCTGGCTTCGGCGTCGCTGCTGGCGCCGTTTTCCTACAGCACGCTGATCTGGACCTTGTTGATCAGCGCACTGGTGTTTGACAGCTTTCCGGACGCGATCACACTGCTGGGCACCGCCATGCTGGTTGCCTCGGGGCTGTACGTCTGGCATCGTGAACGCCTTTCGCAAACGCCCTCGACCGTCATTGCTGCGTCGGTAGGTGAGGCCGTCGACGAAAAAACCTAGCAATGCAGACGCTGCGTTGCCGGCCCTCGGTTTGTGAAGAAGGCAGACCCGATAGTATGCTGTGGCCCAAGGACCACTGCCGCAGCCGTTCCGTACCGGCGAACCATGCACGAAGAAATTACTGATCTCGCCTATTTCCAGACCCTGGTTGGCGACCCTGACAATATTCCATTGCTCGAAACGGCGGCCTCGCTTGCGCAGGACGCCTACCCCGGGCTGGATCTGCAAAGAGTGCTCTCAAGCGTGGATTACTACGCCGAGCAACTTGGCGATCGTTGCCGCGACGAATCCACCGAACTGGGGCGCCTGCACCTGACCGTTGAGTTCTTCTACAAGGGGCTGGCCTTCTCGGGCAACATCAACGACTACTACAGCCCCGACAACAGCTTCATTCACAAGGTGCTGGAAACCCGGCGCGGCATCCCCGTCAGTCTGGCGGTGGTGTTCATCGAACTGGCCCGCCATGTCGGGCTGGATGGCTATGGCATTTCGTTTCCCGGCCATTTCCTGGTCGGTGTCGAACTGCATCAGGGCGCCGTCGTCATCGATCCGTTTACCGGCGTGAGTCTTTCCAACGAGGCCTTGCAGGAGCGGCTGGAGCCGTTTCGTGGCCCGCTCGGTCTGGAAGGCACGGGTGAAATCCATCCGGCCCGATTTGTGCAGCCGGCCAGCTCTCGCGAGATCCTGCTGCGCATGCTGCGCAATCTGCGCGAAATCTACAACGTCAATAATCAGCAGGATTGCCTGCAGCGAGTGGCCGCGCGTCTGGAAATTCTGGAATCGGCCTGAAACCTGTGGCCAGGCTTGCCCTCAGCTCAGTAACACCTGGCGCACCAGATCGGCCTGACGCTGCACGTGCATTTTCTGGAACACATCGCGCAACTGACTTTTGACGGTTTCGTGCTTGACGCCAAAACTGGTGGCGGCCTGCGCGAGCGTATTGCCTTCGCACAGCGCACCCACCAGGCGTTGCTCGGCCGGTGTCAGGTTATAGGCCAGCGCCGCGAACTGCACCCGGTCCGCGGCGGTGGCCGGCGCGCTGAACACGAGCGCGGCAATCAGCGCGGAGGCGCCCGGTAACTGCCCGGTGACCACATGAACCGGTACGATGCGCGCTTCGCCGCAACTCAAGGGCACGGCAAACGGTGCCGGGATGCTCAGGTTGGCGCTTGGCGGGGGCAACTTGCTGATCAGCAGCCGGGTCAGCAGATCATGATCGGTGTCGAGCAGCCGCTGGCCATTGGGGCCGGCCGAGATCACGCTGCCGTCGGCGGCCAGAATGCAGCACGGCGGTTTGGGCAAAGCCAGCACCCGCGCCAGCAATTGCTCGATGGCCTGCGCATGCAACGCGGTAATGGTTTGCGAGATGGCGCCGCGCAAATGCGGGCCGAGTTGCCGGAAGCGTTCGATTTCCTTGGTGGTGAACGCGCCGTTGTCGCCGGACCTGAACACCCGTATGGCAAAGCTGCGCGTTGAATCCTCAAACACAAAGCCGCCCAGTGCGTGTTCGGTGCCGATTTTTCGATACAGCGTCTGGTAGGCCGGGCTGCGCTGGTAGGCATCATAGTCGGCGAGCATGGTGTCGGTGCGCACGCTACCGACCGGATGGCGCAACAGATCGCTCAGCCGCAGGTCGTTATCGCGGTACTGCTGGTTGAACGAGCGCTGGTAGCGGTCGCTCAGACCGTGATCGACACAGAAGTCGAGCTGGCCACTGGTTTTGTTGCGAACCATCAGGACCGCACTGTTGGCCTGGCAGTGTTTGCTGACCGCGCTCAGGGACGTACGCCAGCCGGCCGCGTCGGATCCGCAGCCATAGACTCGCTCAACCACATTGGCAAAGACCATCTCCCCACCTTTTTAGATCCCCCCGTTCGGGGGATGTTGCTACCGAGAATGTCGCATAACCTTGCCGGCGTCAACCGGGCTCAGAAACCCCGAAGCCCCATAATTGGTGACTTCCGATCGGCAGGAAGCGTCAAATTTACAGGAGACAGTCATGCCCCGAGTTTTCCGGATTCCCTTTGCCAGAACCCTGGCCACCTGCGCACTCGCGGCGCTGACCCTGACCGTGGCGCCACGCGATGCGGCCGCTGCCGAAACCAGCTTCAAATGGCGTTGCCAGTCGCTGTGGGCTGCCAACTCCATCAATATGAAGCTGTTCACCGCCTTCACCGAGCGGGTGCGCACGATGAGTGGCGGCCGGCTTGACATTGAACCGCTGGCCGATGGCACGGTCGTGAAGGCCGGCGAAATGTTCAACGCGGTGCGCAACGGCATTCTGGACTGTCAGAACGGCGGTGGCGGCTATAACGCCAAACTTGATGTGGCTTTCATCCTGATGGGCGATCTGGCCGGTGCCTACGAGCGTCCCGAGCAGATGCAGATCTGGTACGAATATCGCGGCGGCAAGGAAATCGCGCGCGAACTCTATGCCAAGTACAACACGCGCCATGTCGGCTTCGTTTGGCACGGCGTTGAGTCGATTCCGTTCAATAAGCCGGTGCGCAGCACGGCCGACCTTGAAGGCGTGAAGCTGCGCGCACCGACCGGACCGGTCAGCTCGATCATGTCCAAATTCGGCGCGGCACCGGTCACCTTGCATGGTGCCGAGGTCTATCCGGCGCTTGAACGTGGCGTGATCGAAGGCACCGACTGGGGCACCTTGTCGATGAACGACGATCTGGGCTTTCACAAGATTGCCAAGTTTCCGATCTATCCGGGTTTTCACTCAATGCCGGCGACTGACATTGTCGTCAACATGGATCGCTGGAACGAGTTGCCCGACGATCTGAAGATGCTGCTCGAAGTGGCGACCCGCGACTTTGCGCGCGACATGGTTCAGACCCTCGTGCTGGCCGATGAGAAAGTCGTGCGCGACGCAGCCGGTTCGGGCGTTGAGTTCGTGAACTGGTCGGCCGAAGAGCGCAAGAAGTTCCGCACCGCGGCAGTGGCCGTCTGGCAGGAGTTGTCTGAGAAAACACCGGCCGCCAAGAAGGTCGTTGACAGTCAGATTGCGTTGCTCAAAGAGTTGCGCCTGCTCGACTGATACCGCCCATTCATGACTTGTTCAATCCCTGGCCGCCGGCTCGTTAGTCGGTCGGCAATGTCCTTGTCATCATGTTGACCCGCTTTACCCGCGCGCTCGGCCACTGGACCTCGTGGTTGTTCATCATCACCGTGCTGGCCACGATGGTCGAGGTGGTGGCGCGCTATGTTTTCAACAGCCCGACGATCTGGTCCCACGAAACCACCATCATCATGTGTGCGGTGGCTTTCGCGGTGGGCGGCGCTTATGTGCAAAGCAGTGACGAGCACATCCGCGTCACGGTGATTGCCGAGAAGCTGACGGGCCGTGCCCGACTGACGCTCGACGTTGTCGGGCGCGTGTTGGGCATCATTTTTCTGGGCGGTGTGATCTGGGGCGGCTACCGCGATGCGTGGGAGGCATTGTCTACCTGGCAAACCACGCAGACCGCCTTCAATTCGCCAATGCCGGCCATCCTTCGGCCGATTCTGTTGCTGATGGCAGCGTTAATGCTGATCCTGCTGGTGCGCGACATCGTTGTCCGCCTGCGTGGATCGCAATCTTGAGGCTGCAATGAGTATTGGCATTCTGAGTCTGCTGATCGCGCTGGCCATCATCGTCATGATGATGCTCGGCGTGCCATTGGCATTCGTGACCGGCTCTATTGCTTCGGTCGTAGCGTTTTCCTTCTACGGCGCCAACGGTCTGACCGTTGTGGCCAGCCAGGTGTTCTCGCTGGTCAACGAATATCTGTTCGTGGCCGTGCCGATGTTTTTGCTGATGGCTACGTTTCTGGAGCGCTCCGGCGTGGCCCATGATTTGTACGAGGCGATGAATCTGGTGGGTCGTCGCATGCGTGGCGGCGTGGCCTTGCAAACCCTGGTGGTGGCCGTGATTCTCGCCACCACCACGGGCATCGTCGGTGGCGAGGTCATTTTGCTGGGCGTGGTGGCGCTGCCGCAGATGCTGCGGCTCGGCTACGACCCGAAGCTGGCCATCGGCACCATCTGCGCCGGCGGCGCGCTGGGCGCCATGATTCCGCCCTCGATCGTGTTGATCGTCTATGCCATTACCGCTGGCGTACCGGTGGGCGATCTCTTTACCGCGGCATTCATTCCCGGTTTGCTGATGGCCTTTCTTTATGCGGGCTACATCGTCGTGCGGGTCTGGCTCAATCCGGCGCTCGCGCCGCTGCCCGATGACGAGGCCATGCCGGTCGATGCGCCGATGACGGCCTTGCGCAAGATCATCTTGCCGGTTGCGCTGGTTGTCGTGGTGCTGGGCAGTATCTATGGCGGCGTTGCTTCGATTACCGAGGCGGCCGCGGTCGGCGCCTTCGGTGCAGCCTTGTGTGCGTGGCAGCGGGGCAAGCTGACCGTGGCGATGGTTCGCGATGCTGCTCATCAGACCATGCGCACCTGCGGCATGGTGTTGTGGCTGACTTTCGGCGCGGCGGCTCTGATCGGCGTGTACGGGCTGGTCGGCGGGACGCGATTTGCCAGTGAGCTGATTTCCGGGCTCGCGTTGCCGCCGCTGGGGCTGGTGGTGTTGATGCTGGGCGTCATCTTTTTGCTCGGCATGGTGATGGACTGGATCGGCATCACCTTGCTGACGATGCCGATCTTCGTGCCAGTGTTGCAAGGTCTGGGTTTTGATCTGGTCTGGTTCGGCGTGCTGTTCTGCATCAGCGTGCAGATCTCTTATCTGACGCCGCCCTTCGGTCCGGCTGCGTTCTTTCTGAAGGGGGTGGCCCCTCCTGAAATATCGCTGCAACAAATTTTCGCGGCTGTGATGCCATTTATCGGCCTGCAGGTACTTGCCCTGGCGCTGGTCTTAATTTTTCCGGCCATCGCGCTATGGCCAATTCAATAATGAGGTTCTCGAGATGGCATTGACTGACGCACAAGTGCATGAATACGCGGAGCGTGGCTTTGTGCTGGTACCCGGCCTGCTGAGCGCGCCCGAGTTGCAGGTACTCGATCAGGCCGTCGCCGAGGTGACGCAGCGTGATGGTCCGCAGCGCATGATTGAAAAAGACGGCTCGCCGCATGTGGTTTACGGCATGCACCGGCTTGATGATCGCTTTCGGGCGCTGAGCCGGCATCCGCAATTGGTCGGTTATGCCGAAGAGTTGCTGGGCAGCCCGTTTTATGTGCATCAGTCGCGCGTCAACGTCAAACAATACGGCGGCTCGATTGTTGACTGGCATCAGGACTATGGCACCTATCATCGGGTCGATGGCGTGCCTCGTCCCGATGGCATCATGATTTCGGTGTTTCTCGATGACATCAACAATTGCAACGCACCGTTGATGGTCGTGCCGGGTTCGCACAAGGAAGGTCTGGTCAGCGAAGCACGCCAGAACCCCGATGCCGAAGATCATGAAGGAGCGGCGCGCTTTCGCTATGACATCTCACGCGAGACGATGGCGCGTCTGGTCGATACTTACGGACTGGAAACCGTTACCGGTCCGGCCGGTTCGGTGCTGTATCTGAACATGCAGGTGGTCCACGGCTCGACGGTCAACATCACGCCGATGCGCCGCGTCATTCTGTATCTCAATGTTTGCAGTGTCGATAACCGGGGCGAGGCATTTGTGCGGCCCGAGTATCTGGCCGCGCGTGATTTTTCGGCGGTTGAGCGCGCCGCCGACGACTGCATCGTGGCGCTCGCGTCGCGCTGACGATTACGCGCGCCCACGCGTAGTCTCTACGCGTGGGCGCGCGTAGTCTTTATTCTCAAACAACCGGAGAGCTATCTTGCGTCCCAATCCTGTCAAAACCAATCTGCTTGCCGGGGGCCGAGCCTTCGGCACGATGGTGTTCGAGTTTGCCACGCCGGGGCTGCCTTCGGTGCTGGCCAATGCAGGCGCCGAATACCTGCTGTACGACATGGAGCACAGCGGCTTCACCATCGATGAGATGAAGCGCCAGTTTCAGTATTGCCGCGCCGCGAACATCGTGCCCATCGTGCGGCCACCCGAAAAAACCTACGCCACCACCGCATTGCTGCTCGACCTGGGCGCGATGGGCTTCATGTTTCAGGGCGTTGAATCAGCCGAGGAAGCCAAAGAGATTGTTTCCTGGACGCGTTACCCCGGCGAGGGCCGCCGTGGTGCGATGTTTGGCGGTGCCCACGATGACTATGCCGGCGGCGATCTGCCCACCATCATGAAGGCTGCCAATGAGCGCACGATGGTGATGATGATGATCGAAACCGAGCGCGGCCTGGCCAATGTTGAAGAAATCATCGCGGTGCCTGGTGTTGACGGCGGTCACCTCGGGCAGTTCGATCTGTCGTTGTCGCTGGGTATTCCGGGTCAGTTCGATGACCAGAGAATTCAGCAGGGCATCGACCGGTTGCTGGCCACTTGCAAGGCCAACGGCAAATTTGCCGCTTGCATGGCGCCCACCATTGAAACGGCGATGGAATGGATGGGGCGCGGCTTTCGGATGGTTTCCTACAGCTACGACAGTGGCCTGATGGGTGCCCACCTGGCCGAGGGCTTGAATCAGTTGCGTGAGGTTTAATACCTGACGATTTACGGAAACAGGTGAGGCGAACGGCGCAAGCCGTCGCGGTTGGCACGTTTCCATTTGTATTGAATGACGAAGAGATACTTATGGCTGCAATCTGGAAAAAACCGATAACCATCGAGCATCTGCAGAATGTGCATATAGGCACTGCGGTCGGGCAACTCGGTATCGAGTTCCTCGAAATCGGTGATGATTTTCTGAAAGCCCGCGTCCCGGTCGACTGCCGTACCCGCCAGCCGATGGGTATTTTGCACGGTGGGGTGTCGGTGGTGTTGGCCGAAACCCTGGGCTCGGTCGGCGCGGCCTATGCCTCGCCGCCGGAATGCCGTGCGGTCGGGCTTGAGGTGAATGCCAACCATGTCCGGGCCGTTTCCGAGGGCTGGGTCATCGGGATGGCCAAACCCTTGCATGTCGGGCGCACCACGCATGTGTGGCAGATCGAGATGAGAGACGAACAAGATCGGCTCACTTGTATCTCGCGCATTACGATGGCGATTCTGAACGGCCCGAAAACCTAAAGCGGTTGCTCCAGCGTCGGGCAGCGGTCGGCGACCGTGGTGCGGCGCATGTCGCGAGCCTGGCTCTGGTCGTGTTCGCGAACCCGGTGCATCAGCACCCGGTTATCCCACATCACCAGATCGAACGGCTGCCATTGGTGGATGTAAACAAAAGCCGCTTGCGTGGCGTGCTCGGTCAGGTCGCGCAGAAAGATGCGGGTTTCGGGGGTGGGCCAGCCGGTGATGTCGCCTGCATGCGCCGACAGATACAACGACAAACGGCCACTGCCTTCATGGCGCCGGACCAGACGTTGCGGTACCGGCTTGTTCTTCTCGAGGTCGGCGGCATCCCAGTCGGTAAAGCCAAGCTGGCCACGTGAGTGCAGCTGGCTGTGCCAGACCACAAGATCGTGGCAGCGTGCCTGCATGGCCGGATCAAGGGCATCCCAGGCCGCACGCATATCGGCAAATTCGGTGTTGCCGCCACGGTCAGGCAAGACCCTGGCCGACAGCAGCGAATACTTGGCCGGCGTTGGCTTGAATGAACTGTCGGAATGCCAGAGTCGATTGCCCAGACCGAACAGGCGCGCCTTGGCATCGCGGGCCAGAATCCGGCCGTCCTTGTCAAGGTTGGACACATCATTGTGCGTCATCGGCAGGCGGCGCTCGGCGGGTTTGGCAAAGTCGCCGGTGGCTTGCTCCATCGGACCGAAATGCTGCGAGAACGCATATTGCTGCTCGTCGGTGATGTTCTGGCCCGGCAATACGAGCACTGCGTAATGATCCATCGCCGCTTCAAGGCGGGCGGCGTCGGCGGCTGACACGCCGGCGGCAATATCAAGGCCGGTGACTTTGCCGGCAAAGTCCGGATGCGCGGGGCGCAAGGGTTCGATTGCAAGGGCCACGGGGGTTGTCTCCTGTCATTGTCAGGGTCTTTTGACAATCATAGATGACAACGGATCGGGCCCGGCAATGCGTGCCCGACCCTTCAGGAGATGACCGAGCGGGGCTGATTCATCCGTTGCTGGATCCGCCGATTGCGCTGATCGAATTCGTCACGTAGCTCGGTGCAGGCCTGCTCGGCCGCTTCGCACAACACGATGGTTTCGATCTGCGCCACCCCCTGATGGCGAATCACGCGACGCTGCACGACCGAGGGATGCGCGGGGTGTGTGGCCGGCGTAAAACTCCAGAGCGTGAAATTGCGCGAATCCTCAGCGTTGGTCCAGCCATCGCGCTGGCTGATGTGTACGGCCGGATCGCCGCTGAGCTGGATTTGCAAGGTGGCTACCGAGGGGCGATCCGGTGCTGGTGCCGTCGTGGTCGTCGATGCCGTCGTGTCGGCGGGCGTTGATTGCGTGGCACAGCCGCTCAGTGTCAGGGCAGCGGTCAGCAGGGCGGGCACAAAGCCGGGGTAGCGCATGTCGGTCTCCTACGGAAGCCGCCAGTGTGCGTTGGCCGCACTGCTTTGTCAGTGCCAAAGTCCACGAACAAGCGGTTTGATCCGCTGGGCGCTGATGACCAGCCGCTCCGGACCTTGCGGCGTCAATGCGTCGAAGGGCCAGCAGGTAATCAGCGTCAACTCGTCGGTGCCATGATCGGCAGCTACCCACAGCTCGTGCTCATCAACCACTTGCAGATTGTCGACCTCATACAGTGCTTCGCGCCCGTCAACCGTTTGCAGCCGGATCTGGTCGCCCAGCCGAACCTCGCGCAGCAGCGCGAAATGGGTGTCACGGTGACCGCTGATGACGGTATTGCCACCGGTGGCGGGCAGGGCCGAGTCGGGTCGGTAGCCGGGCCCGAAGGCCAGCGTGCGGCCCGAATCGTCGTCGAGTACATAACGGGCGGCCTGCTGACGCGCAAAGTCCAGCCGGGCCAGCGGCCGCATGTCGGCCCAGGGCCAGGGGCGTTGCAAGGCCGCGCCCTGATCAAGGTTGTGGGCCCAGGCGCGGGCGATCAACACCTGCGCCAGTTCGGCCTTGAGCATGATGTAGACGCCGCCACCGAGTTGCCAGGCGGCGCCAGCCAGCAAGCCGGTCAGGACCAACGACACGATGAGCAGGCGGATCGCCCCCAGCCGCTGATAAAGCGCGCGCACCGCCTCGCGCACCCACTGCCGGTAGGAGAGCCCGGCAGTGGATGCTTCGCAATGACCGGGTAGCGGCCCGGCAGGAGGAGAGACAGTTGTGCTCGTCATCGTCGGTCTGGCTCAGTGCGGATGCCGATCGAGCAGCGATTGCGCCCGGAACAACATCACGGCTACGAACAAGGCGGCCAGCAGCAGCAAGCCGGCGCCGGTCAGCATCTGCCACAACAGACCGTTGCTGGTCTGCGCAAGCGGCGCGCCGCTGCTCAGCGCGTTGGTGCGCAGCGCACTGGCCGCCTGCTTCCAGCCTTTGGGCAGATGGCGCGGCACGGTGGTGTCGGTGGCCGATTCGTCGGCGGGTCGCGCCGGCGTGACATCGACTGCAACCAGGCTGGTATAGGCGCTGACCAGGTGATGGGCCATGGCGACCTTGGTGGCCTGCTCACGGAGCCGGACCGGATCGCGCCCGTCATAGGCGTAGCGGCGAATTTCCTCACTCAAGGTGGCGATCTGATCGCGGGCCCAGAGCCGGTCGATGCCGCGGTCGGCGACGGTTTCAATGGTCAGCGGTTCCTGCCAGCCAACCTCGCGCTGCTCGCCTTCAATGGTCAGCGCTTGCGGCTTGAAGGGCAGGCGGAAGGTATGAATGACCGGCTCGCCGGCATACAGGTCGCGAATGGCATCGCCGGTATCGATCACTTCGCCGCGCTCGTTGCGCAGCTGCAGCCGGGTCAGCATCGGCGTGCCCAGTTTGTCGAACAAAGCCTGCATGCGCGGTGAGACATCATCGGTATCGGCAATGAAGGTGAAGCTGCCGCGGCCGGCCGCCGCCGCCTTGCGCATGAAGTAATCATTGGGCGCCGAGCCGATGCCCACGGTGAACAACTTGCGGTTGCCAAGCATGGTTTCGATCAGGTTGAACAACTCGTGCTCATTGCCGACCGCGCCGTCCGTCACAAAAATCAACTGGCTGATCGTGTCGGCCGGTACCGAGGACTTCATCGCCTCGATCAGCGCGCCGCGCATTTCGGTGCCGCCATTGGAGCGCAGCGCACGCAGGAAGCGTTGCGCGGCCTGCAGGTTTTCCGGCGTGGCAGTGCGCGATTCGGCAAACAGGCTTGAATGCTGGCTGTTGAACTCAATTACATTGAAGCGATCGGTCGGGCGCAGCGATTGCAAGGCCTCGCTGACCGCATGTTTGGCGTCGTCAAGGGCGCCGTGCATCGAGCCCGAGGTGTCGAGCACAAGAATGATCTCGCGCGGGCTGCTGATGACGCTTTCGGCGCGCACCGTGGGCGGCGCCACGGTCAGCAGTGCAAACCAGTCCTGACCATGTTGCTCGATCTGCAGGCCGGCCTGGGGCTCGGCCTGCGGCTGCGGCGTCCAGCTCAGTTCAAAGTCGCGATCGGCCAGCGTGTCGCCGCGCAACAGCACCCGGTAGGTGGGCGCCTGCTGGGCGTCGGCATTGTGTACCGTCGTGACGGCAATATCGTGGGTGGCCGACACGGGCAGGCTGATCGGCATGCCGGCGTCGAGTTCGACCTGCAGACTCAGCCGATTCAGCTCAGGGTCGGCGCCTGGCAACGTCGGTTGGTCGGGCTGTTCGGGCTGGCCATCCTGATCGGCAGCGCGGGTCGAGACGGTGTGGACGAAGGCTGCGGGTACTGTCGTGGCGGCAAAGCCCCCTTCGTCGGAGCGGTCGGGTTTGGGCTGGGGCGTATAGCGCGGTGCCACTACGGTCGGAAAACGCAGCGACCAGAGCCCTTCGCTCAAAGCCAGCACTTGCTGATATTCGATTTCAATCGTGACATCACCGCGCGGGGCCAGGTTGGCCACGTCGGCGGTAAACACATTGGGGCGGTGTTGCTCGATGAGTGAGGCGCGCTGGCCGTTGTCGCGAGCCTTGCGAAAGGTCTTGCGGGCTTGCTCGCGGGGCTGAATCTCACCGATGATCTGTCGCTCGCCAACGCGCATGCGCAAGGTGTCGACGGCCGCCGCATCGGGCAGCGGAAACTGATAGCGCCCATTGAGCCAGGCGTCATTGGGGTTGGTATAGGTTTGCGAGATGCGGGCCCGCACGATGTTGCCGGTAACCTGCAGGCGCACATCCGAGCGCTGCAGCGGCGCCGTGATGTAGCCGGCGTTGGTGCGAATCAGCAGTGCGGTGCCCTGGGGCGGTTCGCTGACGAGGAGGCGTTCGTCGAGCGCCGGCCGGGAGCTGGCCGGTACGTCAGTGGCGCCGGGCACTGGCGCGGCATTGGCAACCGCGGCACCAAGCAACACCGATACCGCCAGCAGCAGGGCGATGGCCAGCGCCGAGGCCATCGCCTCAAGCAGCAGGCGCAGCCAGCCGCGCCAGTGGCCGGGCTGCAGGGCTGACGAGTCGGGCAACGAGTGGTGATCGGGGTTAAGCGCGTCGGTAGTAGCCATGATTGCGGTTCCTTCGTGTAGATGAAGCCATTGGACACGCTCGACGGGGAAGCGCAGTGCCGCGGGCGGGGCGGGCTGGTGATCAATTGGGGCAAACTGGTGACAATTGGCCCAAACCCGCGCCAGACGGGGCTCGGCGTAACGTTGCGGGCATGCACCAGCCTTTGAGGCGGCCCTCGCTTGCGCTACTCTTGGGCCATGGCCAAACAGGTATTCATCGTCGAAGACGACGCCGCTATTCGTGACAATCTGGCAGACGCGCTGCGTCGCCACGGGCATCAGGTCGCCTGCTATCAAGACCGGCCCAGCGCCCAGAAGGCGGCCGCCGAGGGCTTGCCCGACCTGGCCATCATCGATGTCGGGCTGGTCGATGAGCCCGAGGGCGGGTTTGAGCTGTGTCGCCGCCTGCGTGAAATGGCGCCCGCCTTGCCCATCCTGATTCTGTCGGCGCGCGACTCAGACATCGATGTGGTGTCGGGGCTGCGTCTGGGCGCCGACGACTACGTGACCAAAAACGTCAGCCTGCCGCACCTGCTGGCCCGGGTCACGGCCTTGTTCCGGCGCGCCGAACTGCACACCCATGCCACGCCGGCCGATGAGCTCATCGAGCGCGGGCCGCTGCGCATGGATGCGCAACGCTTCTCGGCCAGCTGGCAGGGCGAGCGGCTCGATCTGACCGTTACCGAATTCTGGATGCTGCATGCACTGGCGCGCGTGCCCGGCCATGTCAAAGATCGCGATGCGCTGATGCGCGAAGCCAATCTGGTGGTCGATGATCACACCATCACGTCGTATATCAAACGTATCCGGCGCAAATTGCAGGCCATCGACGCGCAGTGCAATCCGATTGAAACCGTCTACGGGCTGGGCTATCGCTTTGTTGAGG
Organism: uncultured Burkholderiaceae bacterium; assembly: GCA_963976885.1. Classification (GTDB taxonomy): domain Bacteria; phylum Pseudomonadota; class Gammaproteobacteria; order Burkholderiales; family Burkholderiaceae_E; genus JAUIAI01. The sequence continues at coordinate 1,678 of CAXBNM010000082.1, read as the reverse complement.
ACGCCTGATTGAACGCTTTTGTTGCTGAGGCCGGCCGGCCGCTGCGATCACGCCCATGCGTCTGAAGCCCGGTTTGCGATTCGGTCTGCTGGTGGCAATGCTGCCGGTGTTACTGTTGCCGCTGGTGGGCTTGTGGTTCGTGGGCCAGATGGCCGAACTCACGCGTACCGAGCGGCGTCAGAGTCTTGATGACGCCGCCCGCAACTTCGCGGCGGCGCTGCACGACCGCTCCGATCTGCTCGATCCGAATGCCAGTGCGCAGCGCCTGCCCGCTAACACCGTGGCCTTGCCCGAGGCCTTGATTTTCCGGGCCACCATCGACGGTCGCGATGACGAATGGATCGCCGTCCCCTCACGCGAGGTGCCCGTCGACGTACAGCCCGGTGTGCCGGACAACACCTTGCAAATGACGGTGTCCGTGGCGCGCAGTCAGGAGCAGGAGGGCGAGTTGTTTCTGCTCGTCAAGGCCCGCGACGAACGCTTTTTGCCGCCACTGCCGGCCACGGCCGATCGCGAGGCCCGGCCGGGCGATCAGCTGATCGTGATGGCCGGCCCGAGCCCGGACCGGTTGCGCGAAATACCGGCGGTGATGCATGAATCGGCCGATGGCTGGCTGGCGGAACTGACCTTGCCGGACGGCGTACGGTTCTTGCGGGTCGAGGCGATTGATGTCGACTATCAGGCCAGCCGCCGGGTTGAGGCCACCGCGCGCTCACCGCTGTTTGCGCTGACCTCGCCGCGTGTGCCCAGTGAAGGGCTGGCCCAGTTGCGCGCCGTAGAAACCCAGACCCGTTGGGCCGACGCGTTGCGCGGTTTCGAGAAAGCCGGCATGCGGGTCGCCGTTTATGACGTCAGCGGTGAACTGCTGGCCCGCCTTGGCGACCTGGAAGATGTCACCCCGCAGCAGCAGAGCCTGGTCGGTGGTCTGGCCGCACGCCTGTTGTCGTTGGCGGTGGGCTGGAGCGCCGACTTCAACAGCGTTGATCAGAACCGCGCCCCGCTGGCGTCGGCGCTGACCGGCCTGCCCGCGCAAACCAGTCTGCGCCTTGAGAACAAGACCGGTCATGCCTATTGGCTGACCACCAGCGCCCATCCGATCTGGGCCAACGATCAGGTGGCCGGCGCCCTGGTGCTTGAGCAGACCAATGCCAGCGATCTGGCCAGCGGTCAGAAGGCGCTGGAATGGCTGGCCTTGATGGCAGCCTTGGCCATTGCCGCCACAGTGCTCGCGCTGCTGGCTTTTTCGAGCATGACGGTGGCGCGCATCGACCGCTTGCGCAAGGCCGCCGATGCTGCCATTGATGCGCGTGGCCGGGTCATCGGCACGATTCCGCAGTTTCGCTGGAATGATGAAGTCGGTTCTCTCGCTCACGGCTACGAACGCGTGCTCGACCGACTGCGCGAGCATCAGCAATACCTGGCCAATCTGCGCGGTCGACTCGTGCATGAACTGCGCACGCCCATCATGGTGGTGCGCAGTTCGCTGGAAAATCTGCAGGACGATCAGGCCACCGCCGATATCGTGCCGGGCAGCACCGCGGCGTTTGTGCAGCGCGCGCTGGGCGGTACCGTGCGCCTTGAGAAAATCGTCTCGAGCATGAGTGAGGCGGCCAACCTGGAGAGCATGCTGGCCGACTCACAACTCGAGATGATTGATCTGGCCTCGCTGCTCAAGGGG
>CAXBNM010000081.1:0-15536 GCA_963976885.1 uncultured Burkholderiaceae bacterium | reverse complement strand
GGCGTACACCGTGAACCAGCCGGTGAAGGCACCGGCCACCATGATGCCTTCGATGCCCAGGTTGAGCACGCCGGCGCGCTCGCACAGCAACACGCCAAGCGTGCCGAAAATAAGCGGGGTGGCAATGCGCAGCACCGCAATCCAGAACGGCGCTTCGAGCATCAGATCAAGAGTTTCAAACATGGGCTATCCGCGGCGCAATCGGTATTGAGAGAACATGGCCGCCACCAGCATCACCAGCAATGCGGCGGCAACGATCACGTCGGCAATGAAGTTGGGCACGCCCACGGCGCGACTCATGCCGTCGGCGCCCACTTGCATGCCGGCCACAAAAATGGCGGCCAGCACCACCGCCAGCGGATTGAGCGCCGCCAGCATCGCAATGACGATGCCCGCGTAGCCGTAGCCGGGTGACATGTCCAGCGTGACGTAACTGGTGCGGCCTGCCACTTCGATGGCGCCGGCCAGCCCCGCCAGCGCACCCGAGGCCAGCGCGACCGTCACCATGACCCGGTTCACACGCATGCCGGCAAAGGCCGCGCCGCGTGGATTCAGGCCAACCGCGCGGATCTCGAAACCCCAGCGGGTAAAGCGCATCACGACCCAGGCGACGATGGCCAGCGCCACCGCAATCAGCAGGCCGGTGTGCAGGCGGGTTTTCGGGATCAGGCGGCTCAGTTCGAGTTCGGACATCAAGGCCGCGCTCTGCGGCCAACCCATGGCCAGCGGGTCTTTCATCGGCCCGTCCAGCATCATCGAAACAAACAACAACACGATGAAGTTGAGCAACAGGGTTGTCACGACCTCATCGACGCCGAGGCGCGATTTCAGCAGCGCCGGCCCCAACAGCAACAAGGCGCCGGCCAGCGCAGCGCCAAGCAGCATCAAGGTGAACAACACCGGGATGGGCAGGGTCGACATCGCGCCGTCGCCCATGCCACCGATGGCGACGGCGGCGAGCGCGCCGGCGTAGAGTTGCCCCTCGGCACCGATGTTGTAGAGCTTGGCCCGAAAGGCGATGGCGGCTGCCAGGCCGGTCAGCATCAGCGGCGTTGCGCGGGTGAGGGTTTCGCTCCAGGCAAAGCGTGAGCCGAAAGCGCTGTCGAGCAGGTGTTGGTAGGCCTGTCCGACAGGGGCGCCGGCCAGGGCCACCAGCAATGAACTGAACAACAGCGTCACCGCAACGGCCAGCAACGGGGCGGTGAACTGCAGCAGGCGCGACGGTTCGGCGCGGCGTTCGATCTGCATCAGTGCGCCTCCACGCCGGCCATGGCCGCACCAATGGCCGCCATGGTCCAGTCGGCTGCCGGACGCGGGGCGCTCAGACGGCCGGCATGCATCACGGCAATGTCGGACGCCAGCGCGAATAATTCGTCGAGATCTTCAGAGATGACGATGACCGCGGCGCCGGCTTCGGCGGCGGCCAGCAGTTGCCGGTGTACAAAGGCCACGGCGCCGACATCGAGCCCCCAGGTGGGCTGGTTGGCGATGATCAGGCGTGGCGTGCCGGCGGTGCCGGTCAGCGCCCGCCCGAGAATCAGTTTTTGCATATTGCCGCCCGACAGTGCGCGCGTAGTCGTTTCCAGGCCTTGCGCTTGCAGGCCGCGCACATCGAAGTCTTTGACGATGGCCTCGGCCTTGCGGCGCGCCTGGCCGCGGCGCAGCCAGCCCAGGCGCGAAAATTCGGCGGTGTGATAACGCTCGAGAATGGTGTTTTCCCAGATGCGCAACTCGCCAATCACGCCAATGGCGTGCCGGTCTTCGGGTATGCGGGCCACGTTCTGCGCGGTCAACGCGCGGGGGTCGGCAGGCACGGCCTGACCATTGATGCGCAGCGAGCCGCTGTCGAGGGCTTGCGTGCCCGACAACACATTGGCCAGCGTGGCCTGGCCATTGCCCGACACGCCGGCAATACCGATGATCTGTCCGCTGCCTGCCGCAAGGTCGACCTGATCGAGCAACAAACGGCCATTGCGTTGCCGAACCTGCGCTTCCCGGAGTTCGCAAACCGGCGTGGTGTCACGGGCGGTGTCAGTGCTGGTGTTGGTGGCCGGGGCGCGGCTGACCTTGTCGACCTGCCGGCCCACCATCAGCTCGGCCAGATGCGCCGTGCTGGCCTGGGCGCGTGCTACTTGGGCAACCAGTTTGCCGCCACGCAGCACCGCAATGCGATCGGAAACCCGCACCACTTCGTCCAGTTTGTGGCTGATGAAGATGATGGCCAGCCCCTGGCCGACCAGTTGCTGCAAGGTGTCGAACAGACTTTCGCTCTCCTGGGGGGTGAGCACGGCAGTGGGTTCGTCCAGAATCAGAATGCGGGCGCCGCGATAAAGCGCCTTCAGGATTTCAACGCGCTGGCGCTCGCCAACCGACAAGTCGCCAACCCGTGCCTGTGGGTCGACCCACAGACCAAAGCGCTCGGCGGTGGTCTTGATATCGGCGGCGACGCGCCCTTTGCGCAGGCTTGGCGAGAACAATGAACGGGTGCCGGCGACGATGTTTTCAAGCACCGTCAGGTTTTCGGCGAGCGCGAAGTGCTGATGCACCATGCCCACCCCGCGCGCGAGCGCGGCGGCGGGGTCGCCGGGCGGCAAGGGCTCGCCGAAAACATCGATCGTCCCCTGATCGGCCGTGTAGTGACCGAACAGGATCGATACGAGCGTCGACTTGCCCGCCCCGTTTTCGCCCAGCAGGGCGACGATTTCGCCCGCATGCAGGCTGAGCGAAATGTCGTCGTTAGCCACCAGTGCGCCGAAACGCTTGGTGATCCCGCTCAGCTTCAGGATTGGATCAGCAGCGTCCGGCACCGTGACTCAGCGTCCGGGTTTGGGCTGCTTGTCGTCAACCTTGACGGTAAACGAACCATCCAGAATCGCCTTTTGTTTGGCGTCGACCTTGGCCTTCAGTTCGGCCGGGATCTTGTCTTCAAAGGTACCCAGCGGCGCCAGTGACGAACCCTTGTACTGCATCATCGAATACTTGCCATAGTCTTCGGCCTTGAACTCACCGGCCTGCACCGCCTTGATGGCCGCGTCCACGGTCGGGGCCATATCCCACAGTGCCGAGGCAATGACGGTGTCGGGATATTGTTCCTGGGTATCGATCACGTTGCCGATGGCGAGCACCTTGCGCTCCTTGGCCGCGTCAGACACCCCGAAGCGTTCTGCGTACATGACGTCGGCGCCCTTGTCGATCATCGCAAAGGCCGCTTCCTTGGCCTTGGGCGGATCGAACCAGGAGTTGATGAAGCTGACCATGAACTCGGCGTCCGGGTTCATTTCGCGCACACCGGCCATGAAGGCATTCATCAGCCGATTGACCTCGGGAATCGGGAAGCCACCGACCATGCCGATCTTGCCGCTTTTGCTCATGCCGCCGGCGATCATGCCGGTCAGATAGGCCGGTTCCTGAATGTAGTTGTCGAAGACCGAGAAGTTCGGCTCCTGCGGTTTGCCGGACGAGCCCATCAGGAACGAAATTTCCGGATAGTCGCGGGCGACCTTGCGTGCGGCCGATTCGACGGCGAAGGATTCACCGATGATGAATTGCTTGCCGGCCTCGGCGTATTCACGCATCACGCGCTCGTAGTCGGGGTTGGCCACGCTTTCCGAAAACACATAATCGATTTCGCCGCGTTCAACGGCGGCGCCGAGCGCCTTGTGAATCCGGCTGACCCATTGCTGCTCGACCGGCACGGTGTAAATGGCGGCGACTTGCAGTTTGTCGGCCGCCTAGGCGGCGGCGGTAATTAACAGGGCCGAAGATACGATCGCGCGGCGGGCGCGGGCGAAGGGGCGTTGGGTGTTCACGTAGGCTCTCCCGAAGTTCGTTTCGGGGGCCATTATGACTGATTCGTGATGCCTGCCTCGGCTTGAATTGCCGATTTTCGGCGCTGCGCCGTGGTGGGGCGGTCTGTGCCCCGCGATGGACCCGCTCAGCCCGCTACCGGTGCGCTCTGATAGTCAACGAGCACCCAGCGGACCGTATCTTCGCGCTCTTCGGTCGAAAAGCCGCTGCCCGGATCGGGCAGCGTCGTTTCATCGAGATAAAACCCGGCCCACTGGCGTTGCACCCAGCGATTGACCGCGGGGGCATACCAGAGGATTTCATCGCGGTAAGCCCTGAAGCGGCCCATCTGATGCGGTTCAAAGTGCGACTTGCGCTCGATGCGTAAACAGTCGAACTGGCCTGCCGGCACCGTGATGCGTTCCCAGCCAACCGCCTTGAGCGTACTGCGCCAGGGGCGGCCTTGCGTGCCGCCGCCGGGGGTCCGGTATTGCACGCTGGCGGCGGCGGTCGCGCCGACGGCCAGTTGTTCGGGCAGCAGCGGCACCGGGGCGTCAAAACGCAGCTGCTTGTTGTAGAAGGGCTCTTGCAGGATGCGCCAGGGCTCGGTGTAGATCTCTTCGCCCCAGACCTTGTTCTGAGCGTCGCTGAGCCGCACCACCAGTTGCGGGCTGACCTGCACGACCTCGGCCAGCAGCTCGCCGACCGGTTCGTCGTTGAACCGGTTGATGCGCTGATAGCGCCAGCGTTGGCCGCTGCGGACCGCCGGTGCGGCAATGAAGCCGGCCGGCGCGGCAATCTGATTGGCCGGCGCGGCGCATCCGGCCAACACCAGCGGCATCCCGGCCATGGTGGCCAGGGCATGCCGACGAGTCGTGGTGAATGATTTCATGGCGGGCCTGCCCTGAGTGATGCCTGTGGTTTGACGGCGTTCAGCTGATGGGTTGTTCGTCCATGGCGCGCAGCAAGCCTTTGATCATGCGGTACAGATACCAAAGCACCGGGATGATCATCGTAAAGCCCAGCAACGTAAAGGTGAACAAGGTCAGCATGCCGGTGATGACCAGACCCAGCAAGGTCCACCAGCAGGTGCTGATCATCCAGTCCATATGGCTGGCATAGACCGTGCCGCGGGCGTCGTCGCGTTTGATGTAGTTGATGACCAGCGCGACCAGGGTCAGGCTCATTACCGAAATGACCGGGCTGGCGATATGCAGCGCGTAATCGAACAGCGTGATCTTGCGCAGGGAATCCTCGCGTGTGCCGGATACGGGCGCGGTCTGGGCAGTGCGGTTCGCCGCAGCGTCGCCGGGATGCGAGTTTTGAGGTGACTCATTCATGGGGGTTTCCTCCTCGTAGTGACACACCGTCTGCATTTGGGGGCACAGACGGCATATTCAATGCCTTATTCATATCGCGAAATGACAGTTCGATGATTGCCGAACCGACAGATTGGTGCATCCGGCCGTGGACAAGTCGACACAATCGCGTCACAGACCCGTCCTAACGTTCGCCAAACACTTTTGGTTGCAACGATTCATGACTCCAGCTATTTCCATTGTCGATCTGAGCAAGACTTTTGGACAGACCCAGGCGCTGCATCGCGTCAGCCTGACGGTACAGCCCGGCGAGCGCATTGCCTTGCTGGGCGCCTCTGGCTCGGGCAAATCGACCCTGTTGCGCCACGTCTGCGGGCTGGTGCCGGCCAACGGCGAGGCTGGCCCGATTCGGGTCAATGGCCGGTTGATTCAGGATCGGGGCCGAGTGGCCGCTGATATTCGTGCCCAACGCGCGGCCATTGCGATGATCTTCCAGCAATTCAATCTGGTCGACCGCCTGCCGGTCATGCTCAACGTGCTGGCGGGCAGTCTGCATCGTCAGCCGGCCTGGCGCGGCTTGCTGCGGCGTTTTCCGCGGCATGAATATGCCCGGGCCTACCAGGCTTTGCAGCAGGTGGGCATTGAGCAATGTGCCTGGCAGCGGGCCTCAACCCTGTCGGGCGGGCAGCAGCAGCGGGCGGCGATCTCGCGGGCGGTTGTGCAGGGTGCCTCGGTGATTCTTGCCGACGAACCGATTGCCTCACTCGATCCGGCTGCCGCCCACCGGGTAATGGAGTCGCTGGTGACGCTGAATGAACAAAAAGGCATCACCGTGATGGTGTCGTTGCATCAGGTGCCGTTTGCCAAACAGTATTGCCAGCGCACCGTGGCCTTGCGCCGTGGCGTGATCGTCTATGACGGCCCGTCGACCGAATTGACCAACGCCAGGCTCGAAACGCTTTACGGCCGTGCCGATCTGCAGGATGAAGCACCGGCCGCAGCCGCCCATCGTCATCCGCATGAATCGCCGCAGGCGCTGGCCGCCTGACCTTTTCGGCCGCCGGTGCCGGGGCCACTCGCTGAACAAAACAACCCCAACCGACCTATCTCCGGAGTAATACGATGAACCGACGTTCGATGCTGCTGGCCACGGTGCTGGCTTCTACCTTTGCCGCCGTGCCTGCGCACGCAGCCGATGCGATCAACTTTGGCATCATTTCAACCGAATCTGCGGCCAACCTGAAGCAGTCCTGGGATCCGTTGCTGGCCGATATGGAAAAGGAAACCGGTCTGAAAGTGACTGCCTTCTTTGCTCCTGATTATGCCGGTGTCATCGAAGGCATGCGCTTCAACAAGGTGCAGGTGGCCTGGTTTGGCAACAAGTCGGCGATGGAAGCTGTTGATCGTGCCGAAGGTGAAGTGTTCGCCAAGACCGTCGACCCCAACGGCGAGGAAGGCTATTACTCGCTGCTGGTTGTACGCAAGGACAGCCCGCTGAAAAGCCTGGACGATGTTCTGGCCAAGAAGAGCGAACTGACGCTTGGTTACGGCGACCCGAACTCGACCAGCGGCACGCTGGTGCCGGGCTACTACGCATTTGCACAGAACAATGTTGATCCGACCAAGGATTTCAAACGGATGGTGCGCACCAATCACCAGGGCAACCTGCTGGCCGTGGCCGCCAAACAGGTTGATGTGGTGACCAACAACACCGATAACTGGACGCGTTTTGAGCAGTCCAACCCGGAAAAACTGGCCGAGTTGCGGCAGATCTGGAAGTCGCCGCTGATTCCGAGTGATCCGCTGGTATGGCGCAAGGATCTGGATCCGAAAATTCAAGCGAAGATCAAAGCCTTTGTGTTGAGCTATGGCGACGACGAGCGCGAGAAGGCCATTCTGGGCAAGATCGGTTTCAGCGGCTTCAAGCCCTCGGATGACACGCAGCTCATTACCGTGCGTGAGCTGACCCTGGTCAAGGACAAGCTCAAGGTTGAAAGCGACGACAAACTGTCGGCCGAAGAAAAAGCCGCCAAGCTCAAAGAGCTGGACCGCAAGCTGGGTGAGTTGCGCCAGAAACTTGCCGCCAGATAAGCGCAGCGAGTGCAACACGGGGGCGGCGCCGCAGGGCGCCGCTTTTGTCATTCACGGGTTGCCGAGCCGCAACCTGAGCAACCGGAAATGCCGATGGCTTCGAGCCAAGTTCAAGGCGTCATGATGACCACCGATGCGATGCCTGCGGCGGCGCTGCCGCCCAAAACCTCTTTGTTCACCTTGCTGGTCTGGGCGACGCTGCTGGCCGTGCTGGCCTACTCATGGCAGGGCGCCGACATGCGGCCGCTCGATCTGTTCGCCTACAGCGAGAACATGCGCGAATATGCCGCCGGATTCTTTCCGCCCGATTTTGCCGAATGGCGCTTCTATCTGAGCGAGATGATCATCACGGTACAGATCGCGCTGTGGGGCAGTGCGCTGGCCATCCTGACCGCCATCCCGTTCGGCCTGTTGTGCGCCAGCAATATCACGCCGGTCTGGATCCATCAGCCGGTCCGTCGGCTGATGGATGCTTGTCGCGCCATCAACGAGATGGTGTTTGCGTTGTTGTTTGTGGTCGCCGTCGGCCTGGGACCGTTTGCCGGCGTGCTGGCGCTGTGGATTCACACCACCGGCACCTTGGCCAAACTGTTCTCTGAGGCGGTTGAGGCGATTGACCCGCAGCCGGTGGAAGGCATTCGTGCCACCGGCGCCCGCAAACTCGAGGAAATTGCCTACGGTGTGATTCCCCAGGTGTTGCCGCTGTGGATCTCCTATTCGCTGTACCGCTTTGAAGCCAACATCCGCTCGGCGTCGGTCGTTGGCATGGTGGGTGCGGGCGGTATCGGCATGGTGTTGTGGGACGTGATCCGCTCGTTTCAGTACGGGCAGACCGCAGCGGTGCTGATCATGCTGATTGTTACGGTGTCGGTCGTCGATCTGCTGTCGGCGCAAATTCGCAAACGGATGATCTGAAGCATCGTTTGAAATGCAGGAAGGAGTCAATGTCCGGTTCGGTCGTTGACTCCAGGTTGCATTTACATACGTTCAAGTCGGGCGATTTTTTTCCATTCCTTTTTGGGCGTTAGCACAACCATTACGACAAGCCCGTTTTCGTTCATCGATGTGGTTGACCCGGATTCTTGAAGCTCGGCGTTAAGTTGCGCGGGCGATAGTTCGTAGAGGCCGCCAGTACTGGCGTCGACGACGAGTCCAATAATGCCGCCAAATACGATATTGCCCCACACCCAACCGCTGACGCTTTTTGTGAGAGTCATCTCTGCGGTTTCAAAACCAGGTAGGTCGATTTTGACGATGTGCTCAGTGCCACGATCGAGTTCGGCGAACAATGGTGTTTCGCCTTCGACCTTGTCGCCAACAGTAACCTTCGCTCCACTGGGTGAACTGGAGATGCCGATTTTTTGGGTGGTTCCGTGCATGATGGATGCACACCCTGAGGTCAATGCAATTGCAATAGTTAAGCTCAGAAGAGAAATTTTTGTCATGGTTGCTTGTCTATGTTTTCGATTGTTTTTCGTTTCACTGAACATTGATGAGCAGTGGGTTAGCAGGAGGTAAAGCTAGCGGTGCTTCGCGTTATGTGCGATGACCTGGTAGCCGAAGCCATCTTAACCAGACTGAACATGGCTTGTAAGTCTGCGTCAGTGTATTCATGACTCAGGGCGGAAAATCGCATCCCCCTTTCTCGGCAATTGTGACGCGACGGTGCAACAACCCTTAACCGCCATGGCTAGCAGTAGCAGAAACACAGTGAGGAACGTTAAGGGGAAAGTGCGGGCGCCGAGTGTAGACACTTGTGATTGCCGCGAACGATGCGTGACACCGTTCGGCGAATCGGCAATGTCTTGTTCTTAGCGCGTCCGAGCCAGCGAATGTGCGAAAGGGCTACGTTAGTGCGCCCAAATGAGGGAGCACCGGGGTCAGTAGTGCATACCTAGTGCACGCGCACGCCACCCACCCAGACCTCACGCACCGCCGGTAAGCCGGCAACTTCCCGCACCCGCACCACGTCGGCGCGCAAGCTGGTGCGTAGCGCGCCGCGATCGGTGAGTCCGCCGGCCAGCGCCGGGTTGCTGGTGACGGTGGCCAGCGCTTGCGGCAGCGAGAAATCCGCGCAGCGGGTCAGTTGCCAGGCGGCGTTGATCAAGCTGGTGGGAACGTAATCGGACGACAACACATCGAGCAGGCCTGCGCGTGCCAGGTCGGCGGCGGCAACATTGCCCGAATGCGAGCCGCCGCGAACGATGTTCGGCGCGCCGGCAATGGTGGCCATGTTCAGTGCCTTGGCGCGGCGGGCGGCGACCATGCTGGTGGGGAATTCGCTGATTGATGCGCCTTCGTCGCGGGCCTGTTCGACGTGATCTTCGGTGGTGTCGTCATGGGTGGCCAGGGCCAGCGTGGCGCTGCGCGCGAACTCACAGAAGTACTGGCGGTTGGGCACCGCGTATTTGGCCTGACGCTCGGGGGCGATCAGAATTTCTTCGTCAAAGCGTGCATCGCTCCAGCCTTTCTTGCCCGTGTAGTAGATGCGGGCGTGCTCTAGATTGGTCCATTGCCGTTGGCCGGGGGTATGGTCCATCAGCGACAACATGCGCAGGCGCGGATTGCCGATGAAAGGTTCGAACAATTCACGCGCATTGGGCGCCGGCAATTCGCAGCGTACATGCAGCAGATGCTCGGCCCGCAGCACGCCGTGCGCTTGCAGGGTTTCAAACAACGCAAGCAGCTCTTGCTGGTTGTTGTCGCGAAAGCCGCCGCCGTAAGGGTCGCCAACGCCGAGCGCATCGAACACCGTGGTGATACCGGCCGAGACGATCTCGGCGTCATGGGCCAGTAACGCCGGTTGCACCGGAAACGTGGTTTTCGGGCGCGGCATCATGTGCCGCTCAAGATTGTCGGTGTGCAGTTCGACCAGGCCGGCAATCAGGTAGTCGCCGTGCAGGTCGATGGCGCCGGGCGCTGCGCTGATGCCTTGGTCGATCGCTGCGATGCGGCCGTCACGCATGACCAGGCTGCCGGTAATGCATTCGTTGTCGAGCACCAGACGGGCATTGGTGAGCACGGTTTCCGGGCTGCCCACGCGGTTTGCGTGGGGCTGATCAATACTTGCCGGCTGGTCGTTGCTTATCACTTGCGAATTCAATCAAACCTCCACTAGTCGATCTGCCAGGCCGTCGCGAACGCGCGGATCGTGAAAGACGCCGATCACCGCCGAGCCGGCGGCGCGAGCCTGTTGAATCAGATTCATGACCACGTCGCAATTCACACCATCGAGCGAGGCCGTTGGTTCATCAAGCAACAACAGTGCGGGCCGATTGATCAGTCCGCGCGCAACATTGACCCGTTGCTGCTCGCCGCCCGAAAACGTGGCCGGCGGCAACTGCCACAGTGACGATGGCAGTCGCAGGGTTTCAAGCAAGATTGCGGCCTGTTCGCGAGCTTCATCCCAGACGCGCTCGTGTTCCCGGTCGGTCATGTCGGTAAGGTCGGAGCGACTGGCCACCAGGGGTTCGGCCACGACATCGAGCGTGGCAATGCGGGGCAGTGCTCTGAGGAACTGACTGACGTAGCCGATGGTGCGCTTACGCAATGCAAGAATAGTACGCGCTTCGGCGGTGGCGATATCAATTGAAGCACCGTCGTGATGCAACAGGATGTGTCCGCTGTCGACCAGGTAGTTGCCGTACAGGCATCGCAACAGGGTCGATTTGCCGCGCCCGGACTGACCGTGCAGCGCCACGCATTCGCCGGCGCTGACCTGCATCGTCAGGCCGTTCAAGACTTGCAGCTCGGCGTGGTTGCGGTGATGCAGCACGAAGCGTTTGCGCAGGTTCTGGACATCGAGTAGAGGAGTCATGACGGCTCGCAGTCAGGAAACAATGGAAGAAACAAGCAGTTGCGTGTAGGCATGACGCGGATCGTCGAGGACTTGATCGGTCAGTCCTGATTCAACGATCTCGCCGTGGCGCATTACGATGGTGCGATGCGCCAGAAGCCGGGCCACGCCAAGATCGTGCGTGACCAGTACCACCGCCAAGCCCATTCGGGTGACGAGGCCGCGCAGCAAATCAAGCAACCGAGCCTGCACCGATACATCCAGGCCCGAGGTAGGTTCATCAAGCAGCACCAGCCTGGGTCGGGTGACCAGATTGCGGGCAATTTGCAGGCGTTGCTTCATGCCACCGGAAAAATGCCGTGGTCTGTCGTCAATGCGCGCGGCGGGCAATTCAACCTTTGCCATCCAGGCAAGCGCCTCGCTGCGCAACTGGCCGTAGTGGTTGGCACCCAGCGCCATCGGCCGCTCTTCGATGTTGGCGCCGGCGCTCACCTCAAGACGCAAGCCATCGTTGGCGTGTTGGGTAACGAAGCCCCATTCGGTACGGGCCAGCTGGCGTCGCTCGGTTTCGGGCATCCGGTGAATGTCCACCCAGCGGCCGTCGCCGCGGTGGTAGCGCACCGTGCCGTCGTCCGGCCGCAAACTGGACGACAAGACCTTGAGCAAGGTGCTTTTGCCCGAGCCGGATTCGCCCACCACGGCCAGGATCTCGCCCGGAAAAAGCTGAAACGAGACGTCGGCCAGCGCGATGGTGCTGCCGTAGCAGTGTTGGAGGGCATCAACGGCCAGTAGCGGTGTGTCGTCACTGGGGCTTGTGGCCATGTCATTCATTGTTCGCTCCCGGCGCGGGCTTGTTGATTCTCGCGGCACCAGTCGGTGTCCGAGCACGTCCACAGGCGTTGCTGGTCGTCAAGAATGACCTCGTCAAGATAGCTTTCGGTAGCGCCGCACAATTCGCAGGCGTGCGGGTTGGGCGCAACCTCAAACGGGTGGTCAGCAAAGGCCAGGCTGCGCACATCGGTATAAGGCGGGATGGCATAGATGCGTTTCTCCCGCCCCGCGCCGAACAATTGCAGTGAGGGCATCTGATGCATCTTCGGATTGTCGAATTTGGGAATCGGCGAGGGCGCCATCACGTAGTGCTCGTTGACGCACACCGGATAGTCGTAGGCCTCGTCGATATGGCCCCAGCGGGCGATGGCTTCATAGAGTTTGACGCTCATCAGGCCGTACTCCCGATACCCATGCAGTTTGAGCGTTTCGCTGCGCCGGGCTTCAAGTTTGTAGAGTGGTTCGGGCTGCGGCACCTGATAGACCAGTACTTGCTGCTCAGTCAGCGGCGCTTCGGGAATCCGGTGGCGGGTCTGAATGATGCTTGCTGCCCGCGTGCGCTCGGTGGTCTCGACGCCGGTGGTGCGTTCGAAGAACTGGCGAATGTTGACCGCATTGGTGGTGTCGTCCGAGCCCTGATCGATGACCTTGAGCACATCGTCGGGGCCGATGATGCCGGCCGTTACCTGAATGCCGCCGGTGCCCCAGCCGTAAGCAAGCGGCATCTCACGCGAACCGAACGGAACCTGATAGCCGGGCAGGGCTACGGCCTTCAGGATGGCACGGCGAATCATCCGTTTGGTGCCTTCGTCCAGGTAGGCAAAACTGTAGGCCGCGGTGGGCGAACTCAGATCGTTGGCGCGCTCGGTGGATTCATTCATCGCCGGTCTCCGGGGCAGATTGATCGGCACGCAACTGACGCAACAACTCCAGTTCCGATTCGAAGGTTACGTAGTGCGGCAGCTTCAGATGCTGGACAAAGCCCGAAGCCTCAACGCTGTCGGCATGGCCGAGGGCGAACTCGGCATCCTGTGCCGGCGCGGTCATGTTTTCGTCGAACTCTTCATGGCGCTGGGCCCGATCGAGCAGCGAAATGGCCATCGCCTTGCGCTCGTTGTGACCAAGCACCAGTGCGTATCCGCGGGTGAAGGTTGGCGCCACATCAGCGCTGCCGACAAACTGATTGATCATCTGGCATTCGGTCAGTTCGACCTCGCCGATCCCGATTTCGAACCCGAGCTCGGGCGGGCTGATCGACACTGCGGCCTTGCCGACGCGGATTTCACCGGCAAACGGGTGAGTGAATGCATAGCCGCGCTGGGTTGAGTAGCCCATGCCGAGCAACCAGCCTTCATCGCCGCGCGCCATCATCTGCATGCGGGTCGTGCGCGCCACCGGAAAGTGCGGCGGTTCCACCGTGATGTCGTCCGGTTCCGGGTCGCCTGGTGAACCATGCGCCGCTTCGATCAGCCCCTCGGCAATCAGGGCTGCCAGGGCGTCGGGGGCGGCGTCGCTGGGCTCGGGGTTGCTCGGTGCGGCGACATTGGCCTCACTGCCGATTGGCGTTGTCGGCTCGCTGCCGATGGGAGCGGCGCCGCTGTTGGTGGTGAGGTCAAGCTGCTCACGCGCTGATACCGCAGACTCCTGATCGAGCAGGTCGAAGTCGAGCAGGCGCTGCGTGTAGTCGAAGGTCGGCCCCAGCACCTGACCGCCCGGCATGTCCTTGAAAATCGACGATACGCGTCGCTGCACGCGCATGGCTTGCGTGTCGAGCGCCGCGGCGGTGCCAAAACGCGGCAACGTGGTGCGATAAGCGCGCAACAGAAACACCGCTTCGATGGCATCGCCGCAAGCCTGTTTGATGGACAGCGCGGCCAGTTGGCGATCATAGACACCGGCCTCGGCCATCACTCTGGCCACCAGCAGACCGAGTTGGTGCTCGATTTGCGCAACCGACATGGCGGCGATGTCGGTCGGTCCACGCCGTTGTTGTTCGAGCAGTTGATGCGAAGCGGCAATCGCTGCCTGTCCGCCCTTGACGGCGATATACATTTCAGTGCACCTCCAGTTCGGTGGTGCGCGGCAGGGCAACGATTTGCTCGCCACAGGTCAGTACCAGATCAACGCCGCGCGGAAAGGCGGCGCGTGCCGCCTGCCGTGTTTGCCAGAATTCGCGTGGCAAGCCGCTGACCGACAGGGCGGCCGGGGCGGGCAGGCCGGGGCCGGTCAGTGTCATCGACACGGTGGCATCCGGCACGGCGTGCGCGGCCAGTTGCGTGACTTCGATGAACAAGCTGGCGCCATCGTGCGGTTGCAGGTCGGTGCCGGTGGCAAAACCGCTCAGCACCAGATCGGTCGCATCGGCTGCGCCGACCCAGGCCAGTTCGGCGCGCTCGGCCCGTTCGTTATCGATGGTTTCGCAGCCGGTGTGAAAGCGGATGTAGTCGAGCAACAAGCGCTGGCGCGCCAGCGATGCGGACAGCCACAACCGTGTTTGCGCGTCCGGCAAGGCGGTCAGCAAGGCCGCGGCGGCTGGTGCCAATTCACGCGGATGTTCGAAGCCGGGCAGCGCCAGCGACACGAGCCGGCCGGGGAAGGACATTGCCTGCAGCAGGAGCCGAAAGCTGCGCTGGCTGTCGCGCGCCGGCGCCTGAAAGCCCGCCGGCAGATCTGCCAGTGCGGCCCCGGCGGAGGCGCTGGCTGCGTCTTGCCCCAGTGGGGTGGCCGTTGAACTCATAGGGTCTCCGGGGTCATGGTGTAGAAATTCACGCGGCTGTGCGCGGTGGCGGCGCGCTCGGCGGCGTGGCGCTCGCTGAGGGCTTGCGCCAGTGGTTCGATGACCGATGCCAGCAACATGTCGCGCAAGGTCTCGGTTTGCAGCAGCGCGTCGAGTCGCGCCATTTGCGCGCAGTGGTGCGCGGCCCGGCCGGTCACATAGCCAACGCCGGCCGTACCCGCAGCCGAGCGCAACGCGCAACGCGTCACCGTGACGTCGGCCAGCATGAAGCGATCACCGCCGCCGTCGAGCCGTCCTTGCAATCGGTACAGGCCGGTCTCGGGCTGCCGCAACCATTCGAAGCTGTGGCCGTCGAGCATGGCGGCGCACAAGGTGTCGATGCTGTTCACCGGACTGACGGCAAGAAGGTGGAGCCAGCGTTGCCGGGCAGCGGTCGCGGCGCGAGCATGGTCGGGCGCCGACACGGTTGTAGTCATGGCGATGTCATCCCTGTGCAGTGAAATGGGTAAGTGGTCTAGACAAACGATTGTGGGCCGCAGTCGGTGACGCTTTCGTGACCTGCCGATCAACCAGTTGATGGAATCGCCGCAATGCCCAATTTAAAGCGTAATGACCTGGTACCGCTCTGGCAACAGATTGCGGATCAACTCATCGATGAAATCGTGCGTGGCGATATCGAACCGGGTACCCGTTTGATGAGCGAGGCCGGACTGGCCCGGCGCTTCGGTGTCAACCGGCACACCTTGCGCCGCGCAACCCGGCATCTGGCGGATCAAGGCTTTGTGCGGATCCGGGCCGGTGCCGGCATCTTCGTGCGCAAACTGGTGCTCGACTATGCGCTGCATCGCACCACACGACTGAGTCAGAACCTGGCTGATAATGGCGAAGTGGCCGAACGTGAATTGCTCGATTCGCAAATCGAACCGGCCGGCAGTTTTGCCAACGCGCTCGGCGTATCAACGCAGACCCCGGTGCG
>CAXBNM010000080.1:0-15594 GCA_963976885.1 uncultured Burkholderiaceae bacterium | reverse complement strand
CAATGATTTCAATTTTTGTGCCGCCAAGATCTATACCAAGACGCATCTCGGATTGCTCCTTTTGCAACGATTCGATGCGCAAGGATAACCGACGGGCACCGAGGGCATACAATCGTTTTAATGGGTAGGTCTGGCGGTATAGGGCGTCGGCCGACCGGTCTGTTTTGTCCATTCCTCGCCCTTGAGATATTGCCAATGGCGCCCCCGGCGACCCCCGATCATTTGTCCGCTCAGGCCGTATTAGTCCAGTGCCTGGTCGAAAATCCCTCCAACTACGCATTGTTTCTGGATGTTGACGGGACGCTGATAGATATAGCGCCCACTCCCGACAGTGTGTTTGTGCCCGATGCCTTGCCGGCGCTGGTGGCCGGTTTGGCCATTGCGCTCAATGGTGCGCTGGCGCTCGTCAGTGGCCGGACCGTTCAGGAGCTTGACCGTCTGTTTGCGCCAATCTGGCTGCCCTGCGGTGGTGGTCATGGTGCCCAGATGCGTTTGCGCGCCGACGGGCCCGTCGTGACGGCTCCTCTCGAGGCACCGCTGACGGCTTCGCTCAAGACGGCGATCGCGGCCTTGGCCGACGCCGACAAGCGGCTGTTGTTTGAAGACAAGCAAAGCAGTGTGGCGTTGCATTATCGAGCCGCGCCCGAGCGCGCTGACGAATTGCGTACCCGCGTTGAGCAGATCATTCGCGAAACCATTGCCGACAGCCGCGAGGCCCCCGACCTGATCGCCGGCAAGATGATTTACGAGATCAAGGCGGCTGGTTTCGATAAAGGCAAGGCGGTGGCGCAGTTCTTGCAACAACGCGAGTTTGCCGGTCGCACGCCAATCATGATCGGTGACGACACAACCGACGAATCGGCGTTTGCGCGCATCAGCGAACTCAATGGTTTGTCATTCAGCGTCGGGCGCGAGCTGAGCCATGTCAATGGGGTGCTGGATAACCCCAAGGCGGTAAGAATGGCGTTGGCGCAGGTGTTGACGGGCACACTCAACAGGATACTTTCTGCATGAACGATATTCAGCCTCTTGATCTGGGCCTGATCGGCAATGGCCGGGTTGCGGCTCTGATCAACCCGCTCGGACGACTCGTCTGGTGGTGTTATCCGCGCTTCGATTCGAATCCGGTGTTTTCAAAGCTGCTGGCCGGCGACGAAGACAAAGGCTTTGCCGATGTCGTGCTCGATGGCATCAGCGAGCGCAGTTCCGACTATCTGCGCAATTCGGCGGTCATTTGTACCGAATTGCGCGACGAGCAGGGCAATGCAGTCCGTATTACCGACTTTGCGCCGCGTTTCAAGCTTTACGGCCGCATTTTCCGACCCGCGCAACTGATCCGCATCATTGAGCCGATTGCCGGCGTGCCACGCATCACGCTGCGCGTGCGACCGACCCGTGATTACGGTGTGCCTTCGGTCGGCACGGCGGGCTCCAATCACATCAGTTATCCGCTCGGTAATGATTCCTTTCGCCTGACTACCGATGCGCCGCTTTCGTATGTGCAAGACGAAACACCGTTTGCGCTGATGCGTCCGGTCACGATGGTGTTCGGGCCGAATGAATCATTCGACGATGCGCCCGACAGCACGGCCCAGGATTTTCTCAAGCGCACGCTCGATTACTGGCGCGACTGGGTGCGGGCGCTGGCCGTGCCCTTCGAATGGCAGAGTGCGGTGATTCGCTCGGCCATTACGCTCAAGCTCTGTTCGTTTGAAGAAACCGGCGCCATTGTTGCCGCGCACACCACCTCGGTGTCTGAGGCTCCTGGTTCCGAGCGCAACTGGGATTACCGCTACTGCTGGTTGCGTGACGCGTATTTCGTGGTTCAGGCACTGAACCGGCTCGGCGCAACCCGCACCATGGAAGGCTATATCGGCTACATCGCCACCGTGGCCGCGGGGGCACCCGAAGACATCAAGCCCTTGTATGGCGTGGTGCCGAACGCACCGCTCGAAGAGCGCGTGGCGCCCGATCTGGCCGGTTACCTGGGGCAAGCGCCGGTGCGGGTTGGCAATCAGGCGGCCGAACAGAATCAGCATGATGTTTATGGATCGATCGTGTTGGCCGTCATGCAGAGTTTCATGGACGAGCGCTTGCCTGAACGTGGCGACGAGGGCTTGTTCCGACGCCTTGAGCCGCTCGGCGAGCTGGCGGCCAAACTGGCCTTCGAGCCCGATGCCGGCATCTGGGAGTACCGTGGCCGCCGCCGCGTGCATACGCATTCGGCCATTTTGTGTTGGGTGGCATGTGATCGCCTGTCGCGCATTGCGATCGGCCTGGGTCTGCAGCCCGAAGGCAGCCGCTGGCGCCAGGAAGCCGACCGGATCCGCAGCCGCATCCTCACCGAGTGCTGGAGCGAAAAGCGCCAGGCTTATATTGCGGCGATCGGCTCCGAAGATCTCGATGCCAGCGTTCTGCTGATGCATGATCTGGGCATTCTGGACGCCAGTGATCCGCGTTTCATCAGTACGGTTGAATGTATTGGTCGTGAACTCAATCGTAACGGGCACATGTTGCGCTATGCAGCTGCTGATGATTTCGGTGAGCCAGAGACCGCGTTTCTAGTCATTAAATTCTGGTACCTCGATGCGCTGGCCTCGATTGGCCGCGATGACGAGGCTCGTGAACTGTTCGAATCGCTGTTGGCTTCCCGAAATTGTTATGGTTTGTTGTCTGAAGACTTGCACCCCGAAACCGGGGTACTCTGGGGCAATATTCCACAAACATACTCCATGGCTGGCATTGTGAATTCCGCAATGCGGCTGTCGAAATCCTGGGAAGAAGGTATATGGCTCGGCTCGTCGTAGTATCCAATCGTGTTGCCGTCCCTGACGCCAATGGCAAGATCCCGCCCGGTGGGCTTGCTGTTGCTGTCAATGCGGCGATGCGCAATCGGGAAGGCATGTGGTTTGGCTGGAGTGGTGAGGTCAACGAGAACCCACCGCCGCCAAGTCATCTCACCGCAGACAACGTCGAATATGTACTGACAGACCTGCGCCCGGCCGATTTCCAGTCCTACTACAACGGCTATGCCAACCGCTCGCTCTGGCCGCTGCTGCACTACCGGACCGATCTGGCGGAATATCATCACCGCGACTATCAGGGTTATCGGCGGGTCAATGAATTCATTGCCGAGCGGCTCGCACCGCTGATCCGGCCCGATGACATCATCTGGGTTCATGATTACCACCTGCTGCCGCTGGCGCGGGCGTTGCGCCAGCTTGGCGTCGACAACCGGATCGGGTTTTTCCTGCATATTCCGCTGCCACCGCCCGATATGCTTAAAACGCTGCCTAAGCACCAAAGTGTCATTGGTACGATGGCCGACTACGATCTGGTCGGCTTTCAGACCGAGCAGGACGCCGGTAATTTCGCGCGCTATGTGACCGGCGTCATTGGCGCCGCCACCCAGGACGGCCGGTTGTACCGGCTGGGCGATCATTCCTTCCGGCTCGGAGTGTTCCCGGTCGGGGTCGAGCCCGATCTGTTTCGCAAAGAAGCCGAGAAAGCGGCCGATTCCACGTTCATCAGCGAACTGGATACCAGTCTGAACAAGCATCCCCTGGTGTTGGGCATCGATCGGCTCGATTACTCCAAGGGCATCATGCACCGGATCCACGCCTTCGAGCTCTTTCTCGAGAAGGTGACCGACTGGCGTGGCAAGGTCACTTATTTGCAGATTGCGCCCAAAAGCCGCGAAGATATCCCCGAATACACCGATATGTACGAAGAGGTGAACCGGGCGATTGGCGAGGTCAACGGGCGCTTTGGCGATGTGGGCTGGGTGCCGGTACGCTATGTGAACCGCAATTATCAGCGCTCGGCCGTGGCCGGCATGTTGCGTCACGCGCGGGTCGGTCTGGTCACGCCGCTGCGCGACGGGATGAATCTGGTTGCCAAAGAGTTCATTGCCGCCCAGGATCCAGAAGATCCGGGGGTGTTGATTCTTTCCGAATTTGCCGGCGCTGCGGCCGAATTGGGGGCGGCGCTGCTGGTCAACCCGCACGACCGTGAGGCCATGGCCGATGCGCTGGCGCAGGCGCTGAGCATGTCACTCGATGAGCGCAAGGCTCGTCATGCGGAAATGTTCGCCACCCTGGAAGCCAATGACATCCGCTACTGGGCCAGCTCCTTCCTTGATGCGCTGACCCGGCCGGGTCGAGCCACCAACTGGTTGAGCAATTGGGGCGTGAATGCCCGTTGAGGTGCACACAATAACCCCTGGTAACGTTTGATGGGCTTGGTTTTTGCTACCATTTTCCCATCAGACAGAACACGACTCACTCCATTGCTGCACGCCGTCAAGCGCCTTTGCTGGCGCTTGATCGGTTCCTGATCGCGGGTTCAGACACTCACGCGGTCGGTGTTTTTCCATGTGCTGTGCGCCTCGGGCTGCCAAGTGGTGGCCGTTCATTGTGGCGCCCTGTGCGGCGTCTGCCTTCGTTCTGTCGCTGACCACTCTACGGGAGACCACGCATCCATGTGCGGCATATGCGGCGAAATCATGTTCAATGGCGAGATGGCGGATGCGGCACGTATCGGCCGCATGACCGCCAAAATGGCACCACGCGGACCTGACGGGATGGGCGTGTCGGTGCGCGGGGCAGTCGGGCTGGGCCATCGCCGCCTGAAAATCATCGATCTGACCGACAAGGCCGCGCAGCCAATGCATGACCCGGCGCTGGGCCTGTCGATCGTGTTCAACGGTTGCATTTACAACTATCCCGAGTTGCGCAAAGAGCTGATTGCCAGGGGTTGTCAGTTCTTTTCCACCGGGGACACCGAGGTCGTGCTCAAGGCCTGGGCAACCTGGGGGCCGGCTTGTGTAGACCGCTTGCATGGCATGTTTGCCTTTGTGGTGCATGAGCATGACAGCGGGCGTATTCATTTGGTGCGTGATCGCTTTGGCATCAAGCCGCTGTATTACTCGCAGACCGCCGAGCGCTTCGCCTTCGCGTCAACCTTGCCGGCCTTGCTGGCTGGCGGTCAGATCGACACCAGTATCGATACCGTCGCGCTGCATCACTACATGAGCTGGCATGCGGTGGTGCCGGCGCCACGCACGGTGCTCAACGGCGTGCGCAAGTTGCCGGCGGCCACCATCCGCACAATGCAGCCTGACGGTCGCTACGAAGATCGTCAGTACTGGGCGCCATCGTTCGAAAAATCGGCCGCCGATCTGGCGTTGAGTGCCGACGACTGGCGCGACCAGGTGCTCGAGGCCTTGCGCGTGTCGGTCAAGCGGCGCATGGTCGCCGACGTACCGGTCGGGGTGTTGCTGTCGGGCGGGGTCGATTCAAGCCTGATCGTCGGGCTGCTGGCGGAAGCCGGTCAGAGCGGGCTGGCGACCTTTTCCATTGGCTTTGAAGCCGCCAATGGCGAGCAGGGCGATGAGTTCAAATATTCAGACCTGATCGCCCAGCATTACGACACCAATCATCACAAGCTGATGATTGGCTCCGACGAGATGATGGCCAATCTGCCGCATGCCATCGGGGCCATGTCCGAGCCCATGGTGTCTTACGACAATATCGGGTTCTTCCTGCTCTCGCGTGAGGTTGCCAAGCACATCAAGGTTGTACAGTCGGGGCAGGGCGCCGATGAAATCTTTGGTGGTTACCACTGGTATCCGCCAATGGCTGGCGCTGCCGATCCGGTTGCCGCATACGCCGGCGCGTTCTTTGATCGCAGTCATGCTCAGATCGGTCAACACCTGTCGCCCGACTACCTGCCCGATCTTGATGCCAGTCTTGAATTCGTGCGCGCCCATTTTGCGCAACCCGGCGCCGATGACCCGGTCGACAAGGCTTTGCGGCTCGATACCAATGTGATGCTGGTCGATGATCCGGTCAAACGGGTCGACAGTCAGACCATGGCCTGGGGGCTGGAGGCGCGCGTACCTTTCCTTGATCATGAACTGGTTGAGCTGGCCGGGCATATCCCGGCGCAATACAAACTGGCCCAGCAAGGCAAGGGCGTGCTCAAAGAGGCGGCGCGACTGGTTGTGCCGTCGGCCGTCATCGATCGGCCCAAGGGTTACTTCCCGGTGCCGGCGCTCAAATACATTCAGGGGCCGTATCTGGACATGGTCAAGGACGCGCTGACCAGTGAGAAGGCCCGGTCGCGGGGGCTCTTTCAGACCAGCTATCTCAACGAGTTGTTCAACGCGCCGACTGAACACATCACACCGCTGCGCGGCTCCGAGTTGTGGCAGGTCGCGCTGCTTGAAATGTGGTTGCAAAGCCAGGAGATCTGATCAATGCATGTCGCTGAAAATCAGCCTGTGAATGCAGTAATTGATTGTGGCTGGGGGCGGTTGATCTTTGCCGATACCTTTGCCTCGCCTGAGCAACTGATCGCCGCACTGAGAGCCGAGTCACCGGGGCGGCGCGATATCGCGTTTTACGTAAAAGACCCCCATGTATTGCTGGCCGGCGCGCCGCATGAGTTGTTTCTCGACCCCTCGCATGCATTTCGATTGAAACTGAGCGAGTATCGGCCACTGGAGCGGCCACGCAGTGACAAACCCTGCGCGTTTCGCATTCGCGAACTCAAATCGCAGGACGATGCCGAGGCGGTGAATCGCATCTATGCCAGTCACAAGATGGTTACGGTGCCGCCGCAGCATTTTCTGAGCGGCGCCGCCAACCAGAGCATTGTGGTGCTGGTGGCCGAAGATGTGCAATCGGGTGAAATTCTCGGTGCCGTGACCGGTGTCGACCATGCCCGCGCCATCAAAGACCCGTCGCGCGGTTCGTCGTTGTGGTGTCTGGCGGTGGGCGCGCAAGCGCGCTGGCCGGGCATTGGCGAGTCGCTCGTGCGCCGACTGGCCGAGTTGCTGCGCGACCGAGGGGCAGTCACGCTCGACCTGTCGGTCATTCATGACAATGAACAGGCGATCGCGCTGTATGAAAAAATCGGCTTCAAGCGGCTGCCGGTGTTTACGCTCAAGCGCAAGAATCCGATCAATGAACGCCTGTTTACCGGTCCGTCGCCCGATGAGTCGCTCAATCCTTATGCGGCCATCATCGTCAACGAGGCCCGCCGGCGCGGTATTCATACTGAAGTGACGGACGCTGAGGGTGGTTTTTTCCGGCTCACCTATGGCGGTCGTTCAATCGCCTGCCGTGAATCTCTCAGCGAATTCACGACCGGCGTGGCGGTGTCGATCTGTGATGACAAGGCCGTTACTCGTCGCGTCGTGTCACGCGCCGGCGTGCGCACGCCCAATCAGATCACCGCGGGTGACCCGGACGAGTTGCGCGCATTTCTGAGTGCAGAAGAATCGGTGGTGGTGAAACCGGCGCGTGGCGAGCAAGGGCGCGGCATTACGGTCGGTCTGACCGATTACGACGAAGTGGTCCGGGCCATTGAAGTGGCTCGCAACTTTTCTGATCAGGTGCTGGTTGAAACCTGCGTGCCGGGTCAGGATCTGCGTCTTGTGGTCATCGATTACAAGGTGGTGGCTGCCGCCATTCGCAAGCCCGCGTTCGTGATCGGTGATGGCAGCAGTTCGATTGGCAGTCTGATCGAGGCGCAGAGTCAGCGCCGGCAGCGGGCCACCGACGGTGAGTCGCGCATTCCGATGGACGAGGAAACCGAGCGTTGCGTGCGTGACGCCGGTTACACGATGAGCGACGTGCCCGAGTCTGGTGTTGAAATCAAAGTCCGGCGCACAGCCAATCTGCATACCGGTGGCACGATTCACGATGTCACCGACGAAACCCATCCCGCGCTGATTTCGGCCGCCGTCGAAGCGGCGCGGGCCATTCATATTCCGGTTACCGGCATCGATCTGATGGTGCGCAGCCCGCGCAGCGCCGGCTATTACTTCATCGAAGCCAATGAACGCCCCGGGCTGGCCAATCATGAGCCTCGCCCTACTGCTGAACGATTCGTGGACTTGTTGTTTCCGCTGTCGATGCCGTTGTCAGCCCAACAAATCAGGAGGAAACGTCAGTTATGAGTTTACCCACGATCGATCTCGATTATCTTGCCAGCACGCTCAAGACCTTGCTGCAAATTCCCAGCCCAACCGGCTATACCGACGAAATCGCGCGGCATGTTTGCGAAGAGCTCGAACGGATTGGCGTTGAATACGATCTCACCCGTCGCGGTGCGGTGCGTGCGCGCTTGCCGGGCAAGAGCAGCAAGCCCGGCCGGGCCATTGTGTCGCACATTGACACGTTGGGCGCGCTGGTCAAGCGACTCAAAGACAACGGGCGGCTTGAAATCGTGCCGATCGGTCACTGGTCGGCACGATTTGCCGAGGGCGCGCGCGTAACTGTCTTTACCGAAGCCGGTGCATACACAGGCACCGTGTTGCCACTGAAGGCATCGGGCCATACCTTTGCCGATGAAATCGACAAACAGCCGGTGGGCTGGAAGCATGTGGAGTTGCGCGTCGATGCATTTGCGCGCAACAAGACCGATCTGGAGCGCCTGAAAATCGACGTCGGCGACATCATCTCGGTGGCGCCGCAGCCCGAGTTTCTGAACAACGGCTTCATTGTGTCCCGGCACCTCGACAACAAGGCGGGGGCCTCGGTGATGCTGGCAACGCTGCGGGCGCTCAAGCAGGCCAACGTGACGCCGCCGGTCGACATGTACTGGTTGTTCACGATCGCCGAAGAAGTCGGGCAGGGGGCGGCCTCGGTGTTGCTGCCCGATATTGCGTCGCTGGTGGCCATCGACAACGGCACTACCGCACCTGGCCAGGCCTCGGATGAATTCGGGGTCACCATCTCGATGGCCGACATGACTGGCCCGTTCGACTATCACCTCACTCGTAAGCTCATTGGTTTGTGCCGCGAGCATGAAATTCGTTATCAACGTGATGTGTTTCGCTACTACCGTTCCGATGCCGCATCCGCGGTGGAAGGAGGGGCCGATGTGCGCACCGCCTTGATTACCTTCGGGATTGATGCCAGTCATGGCTATGAGCGCATTCACATGCATGCGTTGCGCTCGTTGGCGGAACTGGCTGCTGCCTATACGCTCAGTCCGGTCGAAATTGCCCGTGATGCCAGCGAACTGAGTGGGCTGACAGGTTTCACGCATCAGCCGATGGACGAAGCCGAGCAAGGGCTGCGGCGGGAAAGCGATCCGCTCGCTGCCAGCGCGCGCGACAGCCGCAAGCCGGGGGGTTGAAAACCGGCCGGTCGCGCCATTGCCAGTGCCGGCATTTGGCGGCCTGCCACTTTCAGAGAATAATCGGGCGCTTATGAACGCACCGATTCTCGATTCAATGAGCCTGTCCCTGGGCCAGGCGCTGAGCCTGGTTCGCGGCTGGCTCGATACCGGCGGCCCGGTAGCCTGGCTGCTGGCGGCGCTGGGGACGCTGGCGCTGGCCATCGTGTTGCTCAAATGGTGGCAGTTTGCGGCCGCCCGACTTGCGCACGAGCCAAAGGTGAACCGTGCGCTGCAACTATGGTGTCGCGGCGATGCAGAGCCTGCGCTCAAAACCTTGCAAGACCTGCGCAGTCCGCGAGCCCGGATCGTGCTGGCCGCCATGCTCGGTCTGCATCGGCGCGCGCCCGAAGCGCTGGTACGTGAAGAAACCGAACGCGTGGCGCGTGCGCGGATCAGCGCGCTGAGTCGCTATCTGCGCACGTTGGGTTTCATCGGCAATGTCAGCCCGCTGATTGGTCTACTTGGTACGGTCATCGGCATGATCAGTGCGTTTCAAGCGATCGAGGCGGCGGGCAGTCAGGTTGATCCGGCGCTGCTGTCGGGCGGTATCTGGACCGCGCTGCTCACCACCGCCGCTGGTCTGGTGGTGGCTATCCCTGTCAGTTTCCTGCATGGTTTGCTGGAGCGCCGGCTCGATCAGTTCGCGTTGTCGGTCAGTGATGCGGTTACGCGGGTGTTCACCGCGCCGCTGCATCAAGCTGCCGGCAATGCCGATGCGGTCCGCGGTGAGCGGCCCGGCGCCAACACCTCGTTGAGCCGTGTCGCCTGAGGTTACCGGGGCGGGTCTTTATGGCCGGCCGCTGACGCGGCGCCGTTCGGCGTTGAGCATGACCCCGTTGATCGACGTGGTCTTCATTATGTTGCTGTTCTTCATGCTGGTGACCAATTATCAGCGCTGGCAGACGGTGAGCATTGATGCGGTCGCATTGCCGGGGTCGAGCGCGGCGCTGGCACCGACCCCTGCCGTACTGGTGTTGAGCCCTGCCGCCTGGACGCTCGATGGCGAGGCCATTACCCGGGGCGCGCTGCTCGACGCTTTACGGCAGCGCGTTGCTGGCGCGCCAGCGTTGCAAGTTCAGGTGCTGGTTGACTCGGCGGTGCCGATTCAGGCCTTGGTCGGTGCGCTTGATGTGCTGCGTGAGGCCGGCGTGACACAAACCCGACTGGGCGCGTGGGCGCCATGATCATTCAACGCAACCGGATGCGGCAAGACATGGCGTCAGGCGGTGGCGATGACGACAAACTGATTCCACTCATCAATGTGGTGTTTCTGATGCTGGTGTTCATCATGCTGGTGGGCACTCTGGCACCGGCTGACCTGCTGCCCATTGCCGCGCCAAAATCCAGCACGAGTGGTGAGCGCGACAGACAGCCGCTGCAGTTTGCCATTACCGCCGATGGCCAGTTGTGGTGGCGCGAACGGAGTCTGGATGCGGCGCAGCTTGGGGCGGTACTGACGGAGCTGACCGAACAGCCCGAGCCGCCCGAACAGTCTTCGTCGCCCGTAACCGGCGGTGCCGACGCGGCTGCTACGCAACGAGTTGCCGTTGAAATTCGTGCCGATCGCGCCGCCGGTGCAGGCGTATTGCTTGAACTGCTGACCCGCTTGCAGCAACACGGCTTTTACGAGATCCGGCTGCTCACCCAAGCGGCGCCATGAGCTTGCGCTGGAAGCATTGGGCGCTGGCGCTGCTCGCCGCTCTGGCGTTGGAAGTGGCGCTGATCTGGGCGATAGTGGGGCTGGCTCCCGAGGCGCCGCAGCCCGGCGAGGGCGGCCAGGCTGGCCCGCCGACGATGGCGACGACACATATTCGGCTTGGCGGGGCGGCGGCGACGCCTGTGAGCGCTGCCGATATGGGAAATATTGCCACTAATTCCCTCCGGATTCCTCAAAACTCCACTGCGATACCCGAAACCCCCACAACCGTGGCTCAACTCCCCATCCAGCGACCTGAAACACCCACTGAAAGCACTGATTCGCCGGTAAAAGAGCCGAGCAAGGCGGAGCTTTACCACCAGTCGGCACCGTCTGCTCAGCTTAAGAGCGAGTCCGTCGTGGGGAAAACTGATGAGCAGCCGGTGTCGGTGCCGCATGGCGAACCGCTGCCGCCGCAACGACATGAACCCGAGCCGGCCAAGGCGCCAGAGCTCGTTCGCGAGGTGAAGGAGCTTCGCAAGGTGTCGCCGGCACGAGAGGAGGGGGCGCTGGCGGATGATTCGGCAGCGACGCCGACTGAAGCGCCGATTGCAGCGCCGGCGACGGTGGCGGGAGCCGCAGCCCAAGCCGACCAGCTTGCCGATGACCGGCAACAGCTTGCCGGGCAACAAGATGCCTACCGGGCCGCACTTGTCGCACGTTTGCAGGCGCATCGACGCTATCCGCGGCAGGCGCAACGCCGTGGCCTGGAGGGGCAGGTGGATGTGCAGTTCGAGCTGGCCGCCAGTGGTCAGGTGCGCAGTCGCCGGGTCGTGCAGAGTTCGGGTTTTCCCGTGCTCGATCTGGCCGGGCTGGCGACGATTGATCGGGCCAGCCCGCTGCCGGCGGTGCCGGCGGCGTTTGGCGCCGGACCGTACGTGTTTACGGTGCCCTTGCGGTTCGATCTGCGCTGAAGGCCGCCTGCATTGCCTGGCCGACGATGCCGGCGCAATGCCAACGAAGCTGTCTCAGAAGCGCCCTGGCGGGCAACGCCAGCGACGGCGCTTTCAATCCATCAGCCCTCTTGCTCCGACGATGCTGACATGGCAGGCGTGCGCCTGTCGGTCGCCTCATCTTCCGTGTTGTGTGCGGAACTGCCGCAGATTTCGGTGATTTTTTTCATACCCGGGTCGCCGTTCGTCGGTCAACAATGAGCCACTTGTCGGGCGTATTTCGTTTCGACAGTGATGTCCTGAGTCTGCCGGCTCTTCATTACGCAGACACTGAAACCAGCCAATACACCGTTGGGATTGCCCTGTTTGACGGCTGCGCACGATGCGCCAGCTTTGTCACGAATATGCGCGTGATGTTCTTGCACCGTCGGATCGGATCGGTAGACGGCGTTGCTCTGAATCAATCCAACCAGCTAGTGGAGTACTGAAATGCGTGGGATCAAAGGGGCCTTGCTGCTCGTGCTGAGCGGCGTGGTCGGGCTGGGTGCTGTTTCCTTGCTCGGACAACCGCAGCGCGCGCAAGCCGAGGTCACGACTCCGGCCAACGTGATTGTCATCGCCAGGGAAGATGTGCCGATGGGGCAGGTGCTCAACAAAAGCATGATCGACACCATTGAATGGCCGGCTGCAATTCAGCCCAAAGGGGCTTTTCAGACGGTTGACGAACTCGATGGACGGGTAGTCAACACGATGCTCAGTCGCGGGGAGCCACTGCTGGCAAACAAGCTGTTGCCCAAGGCTGGCGAGTTCGTTGGTGCCACCGATGGCGTGCGCAGGGCAAATCCGATCGAAGCGCCGGCGGCGCTTGGCGGCACGAATACCGCCAACAATCAAAAATCCGTGGAAGTCACCCGTGGCGTCCAGCGTACCAACAAAGCCCTTTGAATCTGGAGTCATTGATGAAAAATCCTTCCCCCTTACTTAAACCCATGGCGCTCGCGCTGGGCCTGGCGTTCAGCGCCGGGGCCGGCGCGCAGAGTGGTCCGATGATGCCGCCGACGAACGTCGTGTCGCCGCTTGAAGCGCCCCATGGCATTCCGGCCGATACCGGCATGATGCCCAGTGCCAACCCGTCGGATTCGAATGGCTCGACGATTGCTCCGGGTATGGAGCTGGTGGTCGGCAAGTCGACTTTGATCCGGATGGACATGCCGATCCAGCGCATCTCGGTCGGTAATCCGGCGGTTGCCGATGTCACCCTGATCAATAATCGCGAACTCTATCTGTTGGGCAAGGGCTTTGGTTCAACCAACGTAATGCTGTGGCGCCGCGATGGTGGGACCACTATTGTCGACGTGACCGTCAACGCGGATGCCAGTGCTCTTGAATCGCGCCTGCGCGCGCTGATGCCGAGCGAGCCCGGTATTGCCGTCAGTGCGGCCGCCGATTCGCTGGTGTTGTCGGGTTCGGTCTCCAGTGTGACGGCGGCCGGCTCGGCGGTGCAGATTGCCGAATCGTTTCTGGCCGCGTATTCGCGTGGCCTGAAAATGCAGACCGGGCTTGATGCCGATCAGCAGGGTTCGCAAGACCAGAGCAGCAGCAACGGAGCAAGCCCGCGAGTCGTCAACCTGATGACGATTGCGCAGCCGCAGCAGGTGATGCTTGAAGTCAAGGTGGCCGAGATTTCCAAAACCCTGCTCGATAAACTGGGCGCCGGACTCAATGTCGATCGTAATCGCAGCGGCTGGCGCTACGGCATTGTCAGTTCATTGCTGTCGGGCAGCAGCAGTGTGCTCAGTGCGCTGCAAAGTACCGGTGATTCGATCTCCATTGATGCCGAGCAACGCAACGGTCTGGTCAAAGTGCTGGCCGAGCCGAACATCGTGTCGGTCAGCGGGCAGGAAGCCAGTTTCCTGGCCGGTGGCAAGATTTTCATTCCCGTTGCCCGTAGTGGCGGTGCGCTTGGCGTGCCGTCCATTACGCTGGAAGAAAAGGAGTTTGGTGTCGGCCTGAAGTTCACGCCGACCGTGCTGTCGAATGGCCGCATCAATCTGGCGGTAGCGCCTGAGGTGTCAGAGCTGTCACAGACCGGCTCGCCGTTTACATCGATTGATGGCACGACGACGATTCTGCCCAGCTTCACCACTCGCCGGGCGCAGACCACAGTGCAGCTTGGCGATGGCCAGAGCTTTGCGATTGCGGGTCTGATCAAGAACAACGTGTCCAGTCTGGTCAAGCGCATTCCGGTGCTGGGCGAGGTGCCCATTCTTGGTTCGCTGTTTCGCAGTACCGAGTTTCAGAACGATCGCACCGAGTTGATGTTCATCATCACGCCGCGTCTGGTCAAACCGGTGGACGGCGACTTTGTCGTGCCGACGGATTACTACCAGGCACCGACCCGCTCGCAGTTGCTGCTCAACGGCATGCTGGAAGGGTCGGGTGAGCGTAAAGACGTGCCGGCGGATCGTCCGGTCGACAAGCCCATCACCCGCGAAAGCGCCGCATTGGCCGATGGCTATCGAGCCAATGGCATGAGCGACTACTTCATCAACTGACTTTCCAGGAACCCATCATGACATTCATTCAATTCAAAGGGCTTCCCGGTCGCTTGTCTGCCACCGTGGCAGTGGTGGTGCTGGCTGGTCTGGTTGCCGCCTGCGGCACGCCAGGCAACAGTGAGCGCAACGACGGGGCGAGCATGAGTGACGAGGCCTTTGGCGATTCGGTGCGCGCTGCCCGGACCCGCCAGACCATTGATCCGGACGCCGGCAGCAAGCATGCCGAAACGCCGGGCACCGATGGCACCTCGGCCGCACTGGCGCTCGAGAACTATCACAAGTCGTTCCGGGAGCCGGCGTCAACCATCACGTCGCCCGGACCCGGCAAGCGCGACAGCAACTAGTCGCGGATCAGGACCCCAGCGATGAAAGCCACTGCGATAGCCAAGCATGTCGATGGCTACGAGCAACTGTTCGGCAAGCTCGACGGGTCGGGCATGGACGTCGAGATGACGGGTCTGGTTGGCAACACAGATCTGGTTATCGAGCAGATTTTGCACGGTGACGGCTTGTTGTTGCTGGCCGAAGTTGATCGGATGAGCGTGGCCGAGCGCAATGCCATGGCCGCGGCCTTGCAATTGCGCCCGCGTCGCAAGGTGTTGCTGATTTCGGGTGACTACTCGGCCGAGTTCCTGCTCTGGGCGATGCACAGTGGCGTGGCGGAGGTGGTTCCTGCACCCGCCGAACCTGATGAACTGCAAGACGCTGTGCGTCGTCAATTGCCGCGTTCCGAACCTCTGGCGGCTCGCGCCAATATCGATAAAAGGGCCGAAGTCGTGGTCTTTCTGGCGGCCAAGGGCGGCAGTGGTGCGACGTTTCTGGCGACGAATGCAGCCGCTGCGCTGGCCGCTCGCGGCAAGCGGGTGGCGGTCATCGATCTGAACCTGAACCTGGGTGACGCGGCCTTGTTTCTCAGCGATGCTGTCCCCGTGCGCAGTATTGCCGATTTGTGTCAGAGCATCGACCGGATCGATGGTGAAGCGCTCGAAGCGAGCATGATGCAGCCAGTCGACAATCTGTGGGTGCTGGCGGCGGCTGAGTCTCCCGAGGCCGGCACTGAGATTGCGCCCGAGGCAATCACTCAGGTGCTTGAACTGGCCCGCGAGCGCTTCGATCATGTCATTGTTGATGCCGGCCGGGTGTTGGATGCCCGCATCCTGCGCGGGCTGGATGTTGCCGACAGTATCTACATGGTGATGCAGCTGGCTTTGCCTTATGTTCATGCCGCCAGGCGCCTGCAAACAATGTTTGCAGG
>CAXBNM010000079.1:0-15694 GCA_963976885.1 uncultured Burkholderiaceae bacterium | reverse complement strand
ATCCGCGCCGATCTGGTCAAGCAAGTCGAAAAGTCCATTGCCGCTGGCGCAACATGCCTCACCGGCGCCAAGGCAATACCAGGCGACGGCTACTTCTTCCAGCCCGGCATTCTGGAGAACCCGGTAGCCGGCTCACCCGCTCATGACGAAGAACTCTTTGGCCCTGTAGCCTCGCTGTTCAAGGTTGAATCGCTCGATGCAGCCATTGCCCAGGCCAACGATTCCCGGTTTGGTCTGGGCTCGGCGATTTTCACGCGGGATGACCATGAAATCGACCGCGCCATCACCGAGCTGGAAGCCGGCGGCACCTTCGTCAACACCCTGGTGGCCTCCGACCCGCGCTTGCCGTTTGGCGGCATCAAGGCGTCTGGCTATGGTCGCGAGTTGTCCGAAGAAGGCATTCGCGAGTTCATGAACGCCAAGACGGTGTCGATCAAATAGCCGTCTTACAGGCGCAACAATTGCGGTACCTGGCCGCCGCTTCCAGCACTCAGCGCCATGTCGCGCTTGCCGCGAAACGTCGGCCTGTTTTCGCTGCCCTCTCCATGACGGGCACGAGCTTTGCCTCGCGTTGACCTTCGACCAGATCAATCCAAGGAGCCGACCATGGCGAACGAGGCACCCAAGCCAACCACTACCGACGCCGGCATTCCGGTGCCCAGCGATGAGCATTCGCTGACCGTTGGTGCCGATGGGCCGATTCTGCTGCAGGACCACTACCTGATCGAGCAGATGGCCAACTTCAACCGGGAGCGCATTCCTGAGCGCCAGCCGCACGCCAAGGGCGGCGGTGCGTTTGGTTGCTTCGAAGTCACCGATGATGTGAGCCGCTATACCAAAGCGGCGGTGTTTCAGCCCGGCACGCGCACCGACACCTTGCAGCGGTTTTCGACGGTGGCCGGCGAGCGCGGCAGCCCTGACACCTGGCGCGATCCGCGCGGCTTTTCGATCAAGTTTTACAGTACGGCCGGCAACTACGACATGGTCGGCAACAACACGCCGGTGTTCTTCATTCGCGACCCGATGAAGTTTCAGCATTTCATCCGCTCGCAAAAGCGCCGCGCCGACAGCAATCTGCGCGACCATGACATGCAGTGGGATTTCTGGACGCTCTCGCCCGAGTCGGCCCATCAGGTGGCCTGGCTGATGGGTGACCGCGGCATTCCCAAAAGCTGGCGGCACATGAATGGCTACTCGAGCCACACCTACATGTGGGTCAATGCCGGTGGCGAGCGCTTCTGGGTCAAATACCACTTCAAGACCGATCAGGGCATCGACTTTCTGACGCAGGATGATGCGGACAAGATGGCTGGCCAGGACAGCGACTACCACGTACGCGACTTGCACAACGCGATCGCCAACGTCCTCACTTACAATAATTCGGTGGAAAATTTCCCGAACAACATGATTGCCGGCATCGGCCCCAGCCCCGACAAGATGCTGCAAGGGCGGATGTTTGCCTATGCCGACGCCCACCGGGCCCGCATGGGGGTGAACTACAAACAGATTCCGGTGAACCGCCCGAAGGTGGCCGTCAACAGCTACAGCAAGGACGGCGCAATGCGCATCGACAGCGTGACCGATCCGGTTTACGCGCCCAACTCCAAAGGCGGCCCGGCCGCCGACGGCGCGCAGCATCCCGCCGACGCGGTCTGGTCAGCCAGCGGTGAATTCATGCACGCCGCCTACACGCCACACAAGGAAGATGACGACTTCGGGCAAGCAGGCACGCTGGTCCGCGAGGTGATGGACGATGCCGCTCGCGAGCGACTGGTGTCGAATGTGTCCGGTCATCTGCTGGACGGGGTCAGCGAACCGGTGCTTGCGCGTGCGTTTGAATACTGGCGCAATATTGATGAGGATATCGGCGCGCGCATTGAAAAAGCGGTGCGCAAGGGTTGATGGAAGCGGCCTCGCGCCGCGGCCCTGATACACGACTGTCCAACAACCATCGCGACAACGCAAAAGGCCGGCAAACGCCGGCCTTTTGTCATTGTGCTTTGACTTCCGCTCTTGCAAGCCGCCCGTTTGCGGCCCGCCGAAGCCGGCTACGCACCAACTGGCTCAGATCCCCATCACCCACTGGATGATGCTCTTGGCGATGAAGCCAAGCATGCCAAAAGACAGCACAAAGAACAGTACAAAGGTGCCCAGCCGGCCCGCGTTGGAATCGCGCGCCAGCTTGAAAATAATGAACAACATGTACAGGATCAGCCCGCCGACCCCGAAGGTCACGCCGAACCAGGCGATCTGCCCCTCTGTGAATCCGAAGAGCATCGCGTCTAGGCCGCGTCGACCAGGCCGCGGTAGGCATGCCATGAGGCATGTCCGAGCACCGGCATGACCACGACAAGCCCCACGACCGAGGCAACGGCAAGCAGCGTCAGCGCCATGATGATCAGCGCCCAGAGCGCAGCAGCAACCGGATTGCTACCGACAGCGGAAATGCTGACCGATGTTGCCTGGCGAACACTGACGGAGCGATCGATCAGCATGGGCAAGGAGATGGCGCTGGCGGCAAACACGAGCGAGGCAAGCATGCCACCGGCCAGCAACCAGAGCCAGAAAAGCATCGGACTGCTGTGACCAGCAAAAAACGCGAGATAAGCCCGCACCCCGCCACTCTCGGCGAGCAAGGCCGGGTCGGCACCTACCGAAACGATCAATGACGAACACGCCACCCAGGCCGAGCCGACCAGCGCCAGCAACAAACCAAACCGCAAGGTGACCGGACCGGCTCGACGCCAGGTGGCCCGGACGGTAGGCAGGCCGGTGGCCTCGCCGCGCTCGAGCGCGCGGCTCTGGGCATACATGCCAACGAGCAGGCCGGGAGCAACCAGCACAAAGCCGGAAAACGCCCCCGCCAGCAGCGCGGCATGCGAATAACCGATCGCAATGATCAGCCCCATCGCCACGACCATGGCCAGGCCGTGCGCCAGCGACAGCGCCGGCACCCGTAAAAAGTCTTGCCAGCCCGCTTTCAGCCAGCCCAGACCGGCGCCGGGCGCGACCTCGCGAATCGTCGCCACGGCGAGCTCTTTACTGCCCTTCGAGGAAGCTCTTGAGCTTGTCAGCGCGCGACGGGTGACGCAGCTTGCGCAGCGCCTTGGCTTCGATCTGACGGATCCGCTCACGGGTTACGTCAAACTGCTTGCCCACCTCTTCGAGCGTGTGATCGGTGCTCATTTCCACACCAAAACGCATCCGCAAAACCTTGGCTTCGCGCGGGGTGAGTGAATCCAGCACTTCCTTGACCACATCACGCATCGAGTCGTGCAACGCAGCCTCGGACGGCGCCAGCGTATGCGTGTCTTCGATGAAATCGCCCAGATGCGAATCGTCATCGTCACCGATCGGTGTTTCCATCGAAATCGGCTCTTTGGCGATCTTGAGGATTTTGCGAATCTTGTCCTCAGGCATTTCCATCTTCTCGGCCAGCGTTGCCGGATCGGGCTCTGCCCCGGTTTCCTGCAAAATTTGCCGGCTGATGCGGTTCATCTTGTTGATCGTTTCGATCATGTGCACCGGAATACGGATCGTGCGGGCCTGGTCAGCGATAGAGCGGGTAATGGCCTGACGAATCCACCATGTTGCGTAGGTGGAGAACTTGTAACCACGCCGGTACTCAAACTTGTCGACTGCTTTCATCAGACCGATGTTGCCTTCCTGAATCAGATCGAGGAACTGCAGACCACGGTTGGTGTACTTCTTGGCAATCGAGATCACCAGACGCAGGTTGGCCTCGGTCATTTCGCGCTTGGCGCGACGCGCCCGCGCCTCACCGGCGGCCATCTGCCGATAGATGTTCTTCAGATCGGGCAAGGGCAACACGGTACGCGCCTGCAGATCGATCAGCTTTTGCTGGCGATCCTGAATGGCCGGGATGCTGCGTGCCAGCACTTCCGAATACGGTTTGCCCAGCGCCAGTTCGCGCTCGGCCCATGCCAGATCGGTTTCATGGCCGGGGTACTCGGAGATGAAGTACTCGTGCGTCATGCCGACCTTGTTCACGCAGATATCGCGAATCCCGCGCTCAAGCTGACGTACTTCGTCGACCTGGCCGCGCAAGGTGTCGCAAAGCTTCTCGACCATCTTGGCCGTGAAGCGGATCGTCATGAACTGATCCTGAATGATCTGCTGACACTCGTTATAGACGTCCGACAGATAGCCGTCGCTCTCGTAAGCGGCGCGCATCTTGGTGAAGGCCTTGTCGATGGTCGTGAACTTGTCCAGCGCGGCTTCGCGCAACTCGCCAAGACGCGCCGCGTGGGCGGCCTTCTCGGCATCCGGATCATCGGCATCGGCCGGGCGCGGTCCGAAGATCACGTCTTCGGCGTCCTCGTCGAGCAAGCCGTCGACCACCTCATCGATGCGCATCGTGTTGGCGCGAATCTTCTCGGAGTCGGCCAGGGTTTCGGCAACCGTAACCGGACACGCGGAGATGGCTTGCACCATGTGCTTCAGACCGCCCTCGATCCGCTTGGCGATTTCGATTTCGCCCTCACGCGTGAGCAACTCGACCGAACCCATTTCGCGCATGTACATGCGCACCGGGTCGGTGGTGCGGCCAAACTCGGAGTCAACCGTCGACAGAGCCGCCTCGGCCTGCTCTTCGGCATCGTCGTCCGAGTTGTTCACCGCAGTGCCGTCGCCGATCAGCAACTGCTCGGCATCGGGCGCCTGCTCGAACACCTTGATGCCCATGTCATGGAAGGTGCCGGTGATGTTGTCGGTCGACTCGCTGTCGATCAGGTCTTGCGGCAGGTGATCATTGATTTCGGCGTAGGTCAGAAAGCCCCGCTCCTTGCCCATCTTGATCAACAGGCGCAGGTTTTCGCGGGTGGCTTCACGCTGAGCCTCGGACATGCCGGGCTTGCCACCGAATTCTTTCAGCAGCGCACGCTCTTTGGCACGGCTGCCGCGACGACCCTTGCTGGGCTTGGGCGGCTCAGGGATCTCGATATTTGCCGAATCGTCATCACCGTCGTTATCGTTATCGAGCAAGTCATCATCACTGCTCGATACCACCTTGGCCTTGGCTTTCTTGGCGCGCGTGGTCTTGGTGGCTTTCTTGGCCGCAGACCCCTTGGAGCTGGCGCGCTTGACGGCCTTGTTGATGACGGCGTCAGCAACAGCGTCCGAAAGCTTCTCGAGTTCGGCCCGCGTCACCTTCGGTTCTTTGGCGGTGGCTTCAGCCTTGGCGGCAGCCTTTTTGGTGGCAGCCGCTTTCTTGGCGGTCGCTGACAGCTTTTTGGCCGCTGCAGCTTTCGTCGTAGCGGGCTTTTTGGCAGTAGCTGCCGACACCTTCCTGGCGGCCGGCTTTTTGGTCGCCGCCGTCTTGGTGCTGGCCGGCGACTTCACCGCGCTCTTGGTGGTTGCCGCGGCAGTTGCACTGGACGCACGGCCGGCAGTGGCCGCAGCGGTTTTGCCCGCTCGGCTCTTGCTTGCGACCTTGGGTTTGCTCACAGTCTCGTCTTTTTTCGCTGCCATCGACATCCTCGATTCGTTGTCAGGCGCCTTCGCGCCGGATTCGCCCAATCCTGCTTTCCTGCTTTCCTGCTTCTTTCGTGCTGACGCTTCGGTCGCTGCCACCAGGTATGCCGGTAGCAGCGGCTGACTAGTCAGTCGATACAACGCCTGCCATGCTTACGCACAACGACGTACCAATGCTCCGCCCGCCTCGCGAATGGAGCATCGCGCCGGCAATCTGGCCGCCTCCGGGTGAGAATCCCCCTGGGAAGCCAGTTATTGCTAACGCATTATCTTGATATGTGGTTCACAACCTCAATCAACA
The DNA here is from genome assembly GCA_963976885.1 of uncultured Burkholderiaceae bacterium. Lineage (GTDB taxonomy): Bacteria > Pseudomonadota > Gammaproteobacteria > Burkholderiales > Burkholderiaceae_E > JAUIAI01. The sequence continues at coordinate 9,900 of CAXBNM010000079.1, read as the reverse complement.
AGCCCTGACGCCACCACAGTGGCCAGCATGCAACCCGCCTCGGACTCATTGGTCGGAAGCGCGACGCACACCCTTTAGGCTGCTACACATGTTGGATCGGTCTGAGAAGACCATGGGGCGAGCGCACCAGCCGAACCGGACGGGCTCTGTTGCTTGCCGCATGAGCGGCCTCGGACAGCAGAAGGAGTCGGTTGTAGCGGCTTTTGGTCGCGGGCCCACCTAGTACACAAGCGGTGCAGTTGAGGGTAGCCGAGCATTTTAGCAAGTTCAGCGCTTGCTGGCCAGTAGCTCTCTGTGAATTCTTCGAGCTTCTTCGGTATCCAGGCCATTTTCGACCAGATTTGTTGCTGCTGCGGCCATTGCCCGCTTGGTCAGTTGCGCCAACGCACCATCGAACTCAAACTTGGCCTCTTCCGGGCCGAGCAGGCTGATGCCGGCAAACTGGGCCGCCAGATCTTGCTCGACCTGATACAGGTCGGGAAAGCCCTCGGGACGCAAGGCCTCCAGCGCGGCCTCGGCACTGGCACCATCGGGCAGCGCCGCCAGCATTTCCAGCCACCGCCACAACTCGGGCGGCATGATCGCCGGGTCTGCGGTGCTTATCGCATCACGGCAAAGCGTCGGATGACAAACCGCCAACAGGCGCAGGAGCCGCTCCAGACTTGGCCGACCGACGCGTGGCTGAGCGCCGCCGCCCGACCATTGCTGCCGGCGACCGCCACCGCCACGACCGCCCTGCCGATAGCCGCCCCCCTGCCGGCCACCACCTTCGGAGCGATAACCGCCATTCTGGTTGCCGCCCTGACGATAACCGCCGCCCTGGCCACCATTCTTGCCGCCATTTTGGCGATAACCGCCATTCTGATTACCGTATTGGCCAGCATTCAGATTGCCGTACTGGCCATGATCGCCGTGATTGCCGTACTGACCACCATCCTGACCACCGCTTTGCCGATAACCCCCTGACCCGCCACGCGCCGGCGCCGGACCAGCCGCCTGGTCATAGCCGTGCCCTTCGGGCGCTGCGGATCCAGCTGCGGAATCTGAACGAGCCGCCGGTTCGCCGGCATCGAGGAAGCGATCCAGCTCAACCAGCCCGATCCGCCCTAACTCGGCCACCTGATGCTTGATTTGCAAACGCAGCCCATCGGCCCCCAAGGCCAGCAGCAGCGGACGGGCCGCCGCCAGGAAACGGGCCCGCCCTTCGGGCGTCTCCATCGGCACCGTATCCGTCAGGCCCTTGAGCATGAAGGCGGACAAGGCCTGCGCCTGTTCGATCTGCTGATAGAACCCGGCCTGCCCGTGGGCACGGACGTAATCATCCGGATCGGTGCCGTCGGGCAAGAACAGAAACGACACCTGCTGCGTGTCACTGACAATCGGCAGACAGGCCTGCAAGGCCCGCCAAGCGGCCTTGCGCCCGGCCGCATCGCCATCAAAACTGAACACCAGATGGTCGACCTGGCGCAGCAGTTTGCGCACATGATCGGGGGTGGTCGCGGTGCCGAGCGTCGCCACCGCGTTGTCCACGCCATGCTCGGCCAGCATCACCACATCCATATAGCCTTCGACGACGATGGCCTGATTCTTCTCGCGCAGCGCCTGCCGGCCCTCAAACAGCCCGTACAGCTCGCGACCCTTTGAGAAGACCGGCGTTTCGGGGGAATTCAGGTATTTGGGCTCGCCCTTGTGCAGAATGCGCGCGCCAAAGCCAATCACCGAGCCGCGCGGATTGCGAATCGGAAACATGACGCGCTCGCGAAAACGGTCGTAACGCTTGGCGCGCGCCGGCTGGCTGTCGTTGCCGGCACCGGCCTCGGCCAGTTGGTCGGCATTGGTCTTGACCAGCCCGGCCTGCTCCCAGGCCTCATCGTCATAGTCGGCCGCCACCGCCTCAAGGTTGCGCCAGCCCGGCGGCGCGTAGCCCAGCCCGAAACGGGCCGCCGTGGCGCCACTCAGCCCCCGCCCCTTCAGATATTCGATGGCCACCGGCGCCTCGCGCAGCCGGCGCTGATAAAAGCGGGCCGCCTGGTCGAGCACCTCAATGAGATTGGGCTGATTGCGCGCCCCGCCCGAGCCCGGCGTACCGGCTTCCTGCGGCACGGTCAGGCCCATTTCACGGGCCAGATCTTCAACCGCCTCGACAAAGGTCAGGCCGGCATGCTCCATCAGAAAGCTGATCGCCGAGCCATGGGCCTGGCAACCGAAGCAATGATAGAACTGCTTGCTGGGGCTGACGGTAAACGATGGCGACTTTTCGCCATGAAACGGGCACAAGCCGATCAGGTTGGCACCGGCCTTGCGCAGCTTCACATGCCGACCGACGACTTCAGCGACGTCGACGCGAGCGAGTAAATCCTGAATGAAGGCCTGAGGAATCATGAGCCAATAGTAAGCGCGAGCCGCCACAAGTGCGAGCCGCGCGAAGCGCCAATTGAGAGTCGGCTGAACGCCGCTTGGGCGTCAGGCGTGACAAATCAGGGCCGGACCTGGCGACAGGCAGTCAGCACCTCTGCTGGCCACCCAACCGGTGCCGGCCGTCCGCGCTAGCTGAGTGCGGCCTTGACCCGGGCGGACAACGCGCCCATATCGGCGCGTCCGGCCAATTCGGCCTTGAGCACACCCATGACCTTGCCCATGTCTTTCATGCCCGCCGCGCCGGTGGCGGCAATGGCGGCCTGCAGCGCGGCGTCGATATCGGCCTCGCTGGCCTGCGCCGGCATGTAGGCGGTCAAAACATCGAGTTCGGCCTGCTCGGCGGCAACGAGTTCGTCACGGCCGGCTTTGGCATATTGCTCGATCGAATCGCGGCGCTGTTTGATCTGCTTTTCAACGATGGCCAGTACCTGGCCATCATCGGCTTCGATGCGCTCATCGATTTCTTTTTGCTTGATGGCAGCCATCAGCATCCGGATGGCCCCCAGTTTCAGGGTTTCCTTGCTGCGCATGGCGGCTTTCATATCGTCAGCGAGACGGGTTTTGAGCGACATTTTCGTTGTCCGGTTGCATGCGGAATAGGCACAAACACGAAAGCCCGCAACTGCGGGCCTGATGCGGGCGACCGGAACTGGCGGATCGCCCTGATGAACCTGGCTGCCTGCGTGTGTGCAGGCGACCAATCAGTACATCTTTTTGGGCAACATCTGGCTGCGTAGCCGCTTGAAGTGCCGCTTGACTGCTGCCGCTTTCTTGCGCTTGCGCTCAGCGGTCGGCTTCTCGTAGTACTCACGCGAGCGCAACTCAGTGATGATGCCCGCCTTTTCGATCGTGCGCTTGAAGCGGCGCAGTGCTACATCGAAAGGCTCATTTTCCTTGACGCGAACCGTCGGCATAAAAACGTAAACTCCTGAAAACCCTGGCAACCTGGCCTGAATGAAATCGCTGGCTTCGACAACTCCGGCCGTATTCGGCCTGAAACTCACCCACCTTACCCAACACCCTTTGGCTGCTGTTCGCAACCTGTCGGTGGCAACCTGCCGGTTGCAACCTTCCGGATTTACCCGGCCGTGTTCATTTGGCCGGGTTCAGTCGGGTAACGCTCTTGTAAGTTCAGGCAAACCGGTCCCACCAGGGCGAGAAATGATTTGACCCTCCGCCTGGCCTCGCGCAGTCATTCGCTACAAGGCAGGACAAGGAACCGGCAATTCTAGCCTGACTTCACTGCCGCCGGCAAGTACCGAGGCATCACAACCGGTCCGGCACGCATGCGGCGGCACCTCCCGAAGACATCAAGAGCGCCGGGTGTGGCAATTCGCCCACAAGGGCCTGCCTTGAATAGCCGCCCCGTGGCCGCCTGGCGAGCCCCAAACTTCCCAAAATACAAGCCTCTGATTCGACACACGTCCCCGGTCTGCGGATGCAGCGGCCAGATTGGTCAAGAACGCGCAATCAACGCGAACCAGAGACGAATTCGCATGGGATAATAATAAAGAGTTGGCAAATGTCAGCAGGGTTGAAAACTGTTCATCCCGGGCACTTCAGGGTAGTGCCAATCACGCGTAAGCGGTTGGCCCGTGCGCCGGCCCCCATGACCGGGATTCCCTGTTCCGGCCATGATCACTCCCGAGGTCCGCGTCCGTGGCAACTGTCATTCTGATCGAGCTGCAACATGCTTATCTGCTGGCAGGCTTTGTCGCGCTCATCACCGCTGGCGGCTTGTTCATGCTGCGCGGCATGGAGCAGAACCAGCCCCGCGTGATGCCCTTGTTCGTGACCGCGCTGGTGCTGGTCGGCCTCTCATCGGCCACCACCGTGTTCGGCGCCACCGACTCGCCGGGCTCGGCACAGGCCATGATCATCGGCGTGCTCGATTCCTTCTTGGTAACGACAGCGCTGATCATCAGTGTCGAGGTCGGATTGCGCTTGTTCTGCCAGCAATCCCGGCTCCGCCTGATGCTTTCGGCCATCGGCGTCACTGCCGCATTGCTGGTGCTCGTCACCCTGCTGGGTGGCGGCGACCGGGAACGCGCGCTGACCAGCGAACTGGTCACCATGGTGGTCATGGTGGCGGGTGTCTGGTGGCTGATGAGCACCGACAATTCTATTTCGCCTTATTTCAAACGGCTGAGCACGCTGATCGCCGGCGCTTTCGCAGTTGCCAGCCTGGCCAGCATTTACCTGATCTTCGCCGGCTACTGGATGAACAGCGCCACCGCGGTGCAGATGACACCGGCCATCGCCCTGATGTTGATGGCCAAACTGCTGCTGCCGGCCGCCTTCACCGCCGTGCTGCTGCTCGAGATCAACACCCAGAACGTGATGGCATTGCGCCGCCGGGTCGACACCGACTCGCTGACCAACCTGACCTCGCGGGGCAGCCTCAACGAGCGCGGCGAATCGCTGATTGAGCGCACCCGCCTGAGCGGCAAGCTGGTGGCGGTGCTGATGCTTGATATCGATTACTTCAAGCGCGTCAACGACGAGCACGGCCATGAGGTCGGTGACTTCGTTCTGGAACACTGCGCCCATGTGTTGCGCAAGAACCTGCGCCCCGAAGCGGTCATTGCCCGCTATGGCGGCGAAGAATTCTGCGCCATTGTGCCCATCAACAACGAACGGGACTCCTGGGTGGTGGCCGAACGACTGCGCAAATCGGTGCAGGGTTCCCCCTACCGCCAGCAACGCCGCACCGGCGCCGGCGGTGAAGTCCGCCAGGAAGCCCTGACCCTGCCCATTACAATCAGCGTGGGCGGCACGATTGCCCGGCAGGGCGAACAACTCGACGCGTTGCTCGCCGCCGCCGATCGTGAGCTCTACAAGGCCAAGCGTGCCGGTCGCAACCGGGTCTCGCTGACCACGCACAACCAGACCAGCGATACCGAACCTCTGTTCGTCGTCTGATCGCGGCTGCGCCTCCCTCTCTCCCTCTTGCTTTCCCGTCACCCCGGGGTAACGTGCGCCGATGCTTGTATTAGGAATTGAAAGTTCATGCGACGAAACCGGCGTCGCGCTGTTTGATACGCGGCTCGGCCTGCGCGCCCAGGCGCTGCACTCGCAGATCGACATGCACCGCCAGTATGGCGGCGTCGTGCCCGAGCTGGCCTCACGCGACCACATCCGCCGGGTGATCCCGCTCATTGAGCAGGTGATGGCCGAAGCCGGCGCCAGCCTGACCGAGATTGGCGCCGTCGCCTATACCCGCGGGCCGGGCCTGTCGGGCGCGCTGCTGGTCGGCGCGGCCACTGGCGCGGCGCTGGCCTACAGCCTTGGCGTCACCGCCGTGCCGATCAACCATATGGAAGGCCATCTGCTGTCGCCACTGCTGGCCGAGCCGGCACCGGCCTTTCCATTCGTGGCCTTGCTCGCCTCGGGCGGCCATAGTCAGTTGCTGGCCGCACGCGCGGTCGGTGATTACGAACTGCTGGGCGACACGCTTGACGATGCGGCCGGCGAAGCCTTCGACAAGAGCGCCAAGCTGCTCGGCCTGCCCTATCCGGGCGGCCCGTCACTGGCCCGCCTGGCCGCCTCCGGCACGCCGGGCCGGTTCAAGCTGCCCCGCCCGATGCTGCGCTCAGGCGATCTCGATTTCAGCTTCTCGGGCCTGAAGACCGCCGTACTGACGCAGGTCAACAAACAAACCCTCGATGACGCGATGCGTGCCGACCTGGCCGCAGAAGTGCAGGAAGCCATCACCGAAGTGCTGGCCGCCAAGGCAGTGGCGGCGGTGCGGGCCAGTGGCCTGCCGCGTCTGGTGGTGGCCGGTGGGGTCAGTGCCAATCAGCGCCTGCGCGAGCGCCTGCATGAGGCCGAGCGCAAGCATGGCTTTGCAGTCAGTTTCCCGCCCCTGGCCTTGTGCTCGGACAATGGCGCAATGATTGCGCTGGCCGGCGCTTTTCGGCTCACCGGCGCGGCCAGTCTGGCGGCGATGGCGCAACTGGACGATGCCAGCATCAGGGCGCGCGTACAGGCCGATCCGGCACTGGGCGCTACCGCCACGCCGAGCTTTGGCATTCAGCCGCGCTGGCCGCTCGATACGCTTGAGAAACTGGCGTCCTGACGGTCGCATGCGGCACCGGAGCGGCGCTTGAGGTTGGCTGAGCGCATGAGATTGGCCGGTGTAGGAGATTGGCCAGCACATGCGCCGCGTATCGACCACCGCTGACGCCCCAGCCTACTTGCGCCGGGCTGCGCGCCGGGGTTTGGCGGCCGGTGCTTCCTTGCTGCCGCCAATGCGCGACTCTTTGCCTTCGATGAGCTTGCCGATATTGGCCCGGTGCCGCCAGATCAGCAGCAGACTCATGACGAGTACCGCCAGCGCGGTCACATTGAAGCCGAACAGAAAGATGTAATAAAGCGGCGCGAACAAGGCACTGATCAGTGCGGCCAGTGACGAATAACGAAAGAAGCCGGCAATGATGACCCAGGTGGTGACGGTGGCCAGACCGAGCCAGACATTGAGCCCAAGCAACACGCCGGCCGCTGTGGCCACCCCTTTGCCGCCCTTGAAACCATGAAACACCGGAAACAAGTGGCCGAGAAACACGGCCACCGCGACGGCCGCAATATCAAAACCGCTCAGACCGAAGCGGCGCGCAAAGTATTGCGCCAGCAACACCGCCACCAGCCCCTTGAGCAGATCGCCCAGCAAGGTCAGCACCGCCGCCGTTTTGTTGCCGGAACGGAGCACGTTGGTGGCACCCGGATTGCCGGAACCGAAGCTGCGCGGATCGGCCAGGCCGAAGGCGCGGCTTACGACCACGGCAAAAGATACCGAACCAAGCAGATAGGCAAGCAGAATGGCGATGAAGCTGGTCATGGGGCGTAGTCAATCAGTCGTCGAGTGCGCAGTTTACCGGCACTGCGTGCAATTGCCCCACCAATGCCTGTGGTTCGATGGACACGAGCATGCCGCGCCGCCCGCCATTGATATAAATCAGCGGCAGGTCCAGCACCGACGACTCGACATATACCGGCATCGCCTTGCGCAATCCGAATGGCGACGTGCCGCCAACCTGGTAGCCGGAATGGCGCTCGGCATCGGCCGGCGCACAGGGCTCGACCGATTTGCAACCGATATTGCGTGCCAGATTCTTGGTCGACACCGAACGGTCGCCATGCATCAGGATGAGCAGCGGCTTGCGCGCTTCATCCTGCATGACCAGCGTCTTGACCACATGATGCTCGGGCACACCAAGCTGGCGGGCCGACTCCGCGGCGCCACCATGGTCGACGTACTGGTAGAGATGTTCGGTGAACGGCGTGCCGGATTTCTTCAGAACCTGCGTAGCGCTGGTCTCACTGTGCTTCTTGCCCATCAGTAGCGCTCCTCCCCAAAATCAGGCATCAGCATACAAGGCTTTCCGACTCCGCAATAATGGCGATGTCAATCGGGACCATAGCATTAACGAGGCCCACTTCAAGGCGAATTCAGCCACGCGGGTGATGATGCGCATGCAAGGTCTTGAGGCGCTCGCGGGCCACATGGGTATAGATCTGGGTGGTCGAGATATCGGCATGGCCGAGCAGCATCTGCACCACCCGCAAATCGGCACCGTGGTTGAGCAAATGGGTGGCAAACGCATGGCGCAGAACGTGCGGCGACAGATGGGCCTTGATGTCGGCCTGCTGCGCGTAGCGCTTGATCATCACCCAGAACATCTGGCGCGTCATGCCGGTGCCGCGCCGAGTCACGAATAGCGCATCGGCGGCGCGCGCGCCCAGCAAGGCCTGACGCGGACCGGCCAGATATTGACGGATGGCCCACACCGCCTGTTCACCCAGCGGCACCAGACGCTCCTTGTTGCCCTTGCCGATCACCTTGACCACGCCTTCGCTGAGCGAGACCTGATGCATCGGCAAGCCGACCAGTTCGGTCACGCGCAACCCGGTTGCATACAACACCTCTAGCATCGCCAGGTCGCGCGCGCCCAACTCGGTATCGGGGTCGGGCGCCTTCAGCAAGGCCTCGACCTGGGTTTCGGTCAGCGACTTCGGAAACCGGGGTGCCTGACGGGCCGTGCGAATGGCCTCGGTCGGATCGGTGTCGCGCATGCCTTCACGGACCAGCCAGCGGTAAAAACGCCGCAACACCGACAAGCGTCGGTTGGAACTGGTGGCCTTGGAGTTGGCATGCCGGGCCGCGATGTAACGATGCAGCATTTCATTGTCGGCCTCGGCCAGTGCAGTGCCCTGCTCGGCACGTAACCAGTCGGCCGCCGCGCTCAGATCCCGCCGGTAGGCCAAAACGGTGTTGTCGGCGAGGCCATCTTCAAGCCACAGGGTTTCGCAAAAGCGCTGGATCAGCGGATCGACGACCGCGGCGGCATCGGTGGCCACTGCCGGCGGCTTGCGCGCGGCCTGCACCGCACTCATGCCGATTGCTCCAGCCGCCCGATGGCCCATGCGACATGTTCGCGTACCAACGCCGAGGGATGCTCGCGCCGCGATTGCAACGCACTCAGCGCCGCGGCGAACAACTCGGTGCGCGCCGTGCCGGTCAGCGGCGCATCGGCCAGGTTACCCAGGCCCACCGCAATATTGCGCAGCCAGCGCTCGTGACCGATCCGGCGAATGGCCGAGCCGCGCGTGTTCAGATCAAACTGCTCCTCGTCCCAGCCAAACAGTTCGATCAGCGAGGCGCGCTCAAGGCCGTGGCGCGGCGCGAACTGCTCGTCGCCAGCACGCGCGTATTTGTTCCAGGGGCAGACCAGCTGACAATCGTCGCAGCCATAGATCCGGTTGCCGATCAGCGGCCGCATCTCGACCGGAATACTGCTCTTCAGTTCGATCGTCAGGTAGGAAATACAGCGGCGCGCATCAAGCCGGTACGGCGCAATGATTGCCTGCGTCGGGCAGACATCAAGACAACGGCGACAACTGCCGCAATGGCCGGGGTGGGTTTCGGGCTCCTCAGTGGCGAGCCCGGCGCCGAGGCCTTGTTGCTGTTGTTGCTGCTCTTGCTGCAACGCTGCGGCCGCCTGCGCCGGACCGGCTTGCGGTGCGTGCATCAGCTGCCGGGCTGCGGGTTCAGTCACGGGTTGCGTCGCTGGCTGGGCGGTCGGCTGCGAGGTCAGCGGCGAATCCGGTGGCAAAGTTTCCGGCTCCGCCGGCAGCAATACCTGCGGCTCGCCAGCGGCAAATCGGTGAACAACGCGCCGAGAAACATCATCGAACCATGGTCGCGATTGATCAGCAAAGTGTGTTTGCCGCGCCAGCCCAGACCGGCCCGCTCGGCCAGCGCCACTTCCATCACGGGGGCCGAATCACTGAAGGCACGGTAACCAAACGGCCCGACGGCGGCGGCCAGCCGGTCGGCCAGCTTTTGCAGCCGGTTGCGCACCAGCTTGTGATAATCGCGGCCGCGGGCGTAATTCGACACATAGGCGGCGCCCGGGGTGGCCAGTTGCTGCCCGCCCTGCGCCATCCAGTCGGCGATCCGGGCGTAAACCGTCCGAAGCCGGC
>CAXBNM010000078.1:0-15722 GCA_963976885.1 uncultured Burkholderiaceae bacterium | reverse complement strand
TGCTGTTTTCGGTGTTTCTGAAGCAGCGAAGAAATGAATTATGACCGATTTTTTACGGAAGTCAAAACCGAATTGAAGGAATTTGCTCTGGGAGAGCACTTTTTGCTTAAACACTGAGCAGACGACACCCCTGAGAGGCCCAGAATTCGGGGGTTCAGATTATTTTCAAATTATTTTCTGCCATCACCAATTTTTGCGCTCGATTTACGCCCGCCGTAGCTCCGGAAGCGCCAGAACGGGCTTCAAACGCTGTTTACAGACCCCTTATAGGGGCTGAACAGGCCTGAACAGCCTCTGTAATTCCCCCTGCCCAGACAGGCATTGCGCTCCCCCTCTGGCTGGTGACACTCCCTATCGGTGTTTCCCGCTTCCCGGCCAGCGTTTGCCGTCCTGCCGGGCCACTCGCGAAACCCGCCAAGCCCCCTCGTCTTCCGGGGCCCCAGTAGCGGGCTATGGAACACTTAGATGACACTGCTTACTTGTCATCGTTCCCGGTGACAAGCCGGCAACGAGAGATCGGTTCTGGCTGCCCCCAAAACAGTATTTGCCCATTCGCCGCTCCTTGCACGGCCCGAGGCTCATCAGGCTATCGAGCGCCGCGCTCCATATGCTCCCTGTTTATCTCTACAAGGCTCAACAGCATCTTGATCGCGCCAGCGCTCAGCGCGTTGTGCGCAACGCGACCATCAGTCCGGCCATGAACTGAACGGCTCAATATCACGCCCTGAGCCGGCAACGGGCCAGGCTTGCATACGGAACAACCGGCAGTAACGGCAATAATCTCTGTTCGGATTTGCTGGTATAAATACTGCTATGAATGCCGCCCACCAAGCCCCCCTGTCGTCGATTCGCGTCATCGAATTACATGCCATTGGCCCGGTGCCATTTGCCGGCATGTTCTTGCAGCAATATGGCGCCACCGTCACCCGCATCAGCCCACCCACCGACCCGCGCCTGGGGGTTGGCCTCAAGCCTGAGTTCGATCTGCTCAATGCGGGCAAAGAGCGCGTGTCGCTCGACCTCAAAACCGAGGCCGGCCGGGCCGCCCTCGATGAGCAGTTGATGCATTGCGACGTCTTGCTGGAGGGCTTCCGGCCCGGCGTGCTTGAGCGGCTGGGCCTGGCTCCCGATGATTTGCTGGCCAAACATCCCCGGCTGGTCATTGGTCGGCTGTCGGGCTGGGGCGAGCAAGGCGAACTGGCCAGCCGCGCCGGTCATGACATCAACTACCTGGCCATGGCCGGCATCCTGCATGCCATCGGCAACCGCGATGAACCCTCCGTGCCGCTCAATGTGGTGGGCGACTTTGGCGGCGGCGCCATGCATTTGCTGTTTGGCGTGATGGCCAAGCTGATCGAGCGCGGCGCCACCAACCGCGGCGGCGTGGCCAGCACCAGCATTCTGGCTGGCTCCATCGGTCTGACCCCGATGTTCTTTGGCCTGATGGCCGGTGATCTCTGGAACCCGACGCGGGCCAACAACCTGCTTGACGGCGCTACGCCGTTTTACCGGGTGTACCGCACGCTCGACCAGCGCCATGTGGCGGTCGGCGCCCTGGAGCCCAAATTCTTCCGCGAACTGCTGGCCCTGACCGATCTGACCAACCATTTCGATGCGGCCCGGCAATACGAGAAGGACGCCTGGCCAGAATTGACTGAAATGCTGGCAAATCAGTTCATCAGTCGTTCCATGGCGGAATGGGCCGAGCTGGCGGCCAAGCGCGATTGTTGCGTTTCGCCAGTGCTCGACTTTCTTGAGGCGGCCGACCATCCGCACAACCAGGCCAACGGCTGGTATGCGCAAGCGCCATTCGTCCAGCCACGCCCGACCATCGACTTCAGCTAGGCCGTCCCGACAGCTAGCGCTGCGCCGGCACGCCCGCGTGACTGACCACGTCGGGCCCGTCAGCCAGCCAGTTCACATCGTGCTCGGTCCAGATGTGCAGCGCCACCTGCTGCGCCGGATCATCGTCGAGCGTCGCGACCCGCACAATGACATTGTCGCGATCGAGCCAGTGCGCCATCAGGTGTGAGCCGCAACGCGTGCAAAAGTGTCACAGCTTGCCCGGTGACGATTCAAACGAGCCCAGCGCCTGGGCATCCCCTGTCCAGCGAAAGGCGTCACGGCGCGCCCGGGCGGTCGGCGCAAAAGGCGCAGCATGCGCCTTGCGGCAAGTGCGGCAATGGCAATTGACCATGGGGCCAGCCAGCGCATCGACTTCGTAGGTTACTGAACCACACAGACAACTGCCTCGCATGACAATCTCCGTTCGCTATTGTCAGGCCTGCAGATATAGCACGGCGGCTCAACTGGCTACTTTATTGGTACTCGTCGAGGCGGCCCCGGTGCGAATGTCATCACCAGCATCTTTGCCGGGTGCCTCGTTCGCCTCACCATGAACCTCGCTGTACGGCCGCGCCCGAAAGAAGGTCAGCCAGAGCAGCGCCAGAAACTCGATGGCCGCCCAGATCTGCATGGCCAGCCGGAACGCTTCGGGCTCGGTGTCGCGCACGGTCAGGCACCAGTCGACCAACGCCCCGAACAACCACTGCACAAGGAACATGCCACTGAACACCAGCAGGTTGTAGCCGGTATAGGCGCGGCCGGTCAGATCGGACGGAAAGGCCATGCCGACATGCGACTGCAACAAGGTCAGTGGCGTGGCGACCAGGCCGTAGAAAATCCAGAGCGCCACCGCCAGCCACAGTGAATCGGTATAGCTCAGCACCAGGTGGGTGGCGATGATGAGAACAATCACACCCTGACAGAGACGCGGCAGCGAACTGCCGCGCTGGTGCATGCGCCGCGCCATCACACCCAGCCCGAAAAATGACGACAGCAAGACCAGGTTGAACGCAAAGATCACCTGACCGGCAAAGCCGGCCGACACGCCAAGCACTTCGGTGAACCACGGACCGATCCACAGGGTCTGAAAGGCAATGAAGCCCGATTGCAGGATGACCGACACCACGGCAAAGCGCCAGAAGAAGCGATCCTTGTAAACCGTCAGATAGCCGGCAAAGCCACCGCCGCCGGCCGGCTTCTGGTTATACGATTCGGTGCGCGGCAACAGCACGAAGATTGCGGCGGCGGCCACAACCAGCAACACCGCCGCGCCGATGAACAAACCCCGCCAACCCACCAGCGGCAGCAATGCGCGACTCGGCGACGAGGCCAGCAACGCACCGGTACTGCCTACAACCAGCATCCAGGCAATGAGTTGCTGCTGGCGATCGGCCGCGAACCAGAATCGAAACGCCCGCAACGAGCCCATCAGCGCGCATGAAAAGCCGGCACCGATCAGTACTCTTGCCAGCCACAAGGCGGTAGTGGACGAGGACATGGCAAACAACGCACACCCGAGTGCCGCCAACAGCATCAGGCAGGCATTGGTGCGCCGGGTGCCGAAGCGGTCAAGCCACACGCCCAGCGGCAACTGCATCAGGGCAAAACCCAGAAAGTACGCGCTGGACAGATAACCAAGATCGGTATTACTCAGCGAGAACTCGGCGACCAGCTCCGGCGCAATGGCGGCATTGATCGAGCGCAGTGCATACGACAACAGATAGGCGCCGGCCAGGCAGACAAAAACCTTGATGCCGGCGGAGCGGCTGAGCAAGGGGGACGCGCATGCAGCCGTCATTGCGCAGCCCTCACGGGCACAACCTGCAACCGCACGGAATCAAAAAAGGTGCCCGCCACTTCATCGGACCAGTCCGCCCCGATCAGGACAAACTGAAAAACGTCATCGCCCAGGCCCACAAAGATTGCCTGCATGCGAATCGGCTCATTGCGCGCCATGCCCGTGGCTTCGACGAACTGTGCCGGCACCTGGCCGCCGATTGCCCCGCCCGGCGCGACCAGAGCAACAGTGCGCTCCTGCTGCTCGATGATCTTGCCACCGATATTGTTGATCATGCCTTCCTTCATGGCCTGCAGCGCCTGCCCGGCCTGCATCTGCCGGTCGCTGACCGACTCCGCCCCCGCCCCGGCCCCAGGCAGTCGCACCCAGGCGGCGGTAAACATATTGCCGCCGGCACGCGCGCCATGCATGTGCATGTCAACCGATAGCCCTTTCAGATTAATGGTCCGGGTCATCTCGGCCGGTTTAGCCGGCAGCATGAACTTCATTGGCGCCTGCGCCGGCGACACCTCCCGCCAGTCGTAGGTTTCCGAGCAGCCTGACACCGCCAGCACGCAGGCCACCAGCATCAACAAAAAACAGGTCACACGCGTCGACCGCATCAACACTCCAACGTTGTTATGCTTGAAACTGAATGGCGGGCAAACTTGCCAGCCGAAATTGTCTCTTTCAAGGTGGTCACCATGATTTACGAATTCAAAAGCCAGGCGACCGGCACTGTTCTTATGAATCAGGGCGTTGCCGAAACCCTGCTCCAGGCGATGGGCAAGACACCGGGTAAAACAGGTGTCATTACGGTGGCGCAGATGCCCGAGGCCATCGACCGGTTGAATAATTATCTCCCGGCCGAGCAAACCGACCCGAACGCGGCCGCCACCCCCGCCGCCGGCGCTGCTGCCGACGACGAAGACGAGGAGCCGCCGGTGGCGTTGCGCGTCCACGCTTATCCGCTGATCGAGATGCTCAAGCGCGCCCACAAGGGCGGCAAAGATATCACCTGGGGCGTCTGACATTGCGTGGCTGGCTCGAGCCGTTCGCGCAACCACCGACCCGGTTCGGCCAGTTTGTAGCTGATCTTTCTCCCACCGCGCTGGTCAACGCGCTGATCGGTTTTGTCTTCGCAGCGACCGGCCCCGTCATCCTGACGGTGGGCGGGGCCGCCGGCCTTGATGAGGCCACGCTGGCGTCGTGGGTGTTCGGCGCGTTCTTCGTCAACGGCTTTCTGTCAATCACCGCCTGCTGGCTCTACCGGCTGCCGCTGGTGTTCTTCTGGACAATTCCGGGCACGGTACTGGTCGGCCCGGCCCTCGACCATCTGACGTTTGCGCAAGTCATCGGCGCCTTCCTCGGCACCGGTGTGCTGATGATGGCACTCGGCATGCTCGGCTGGGTCCGCAAGGCAATGCAGGCCATTCCGATGCCCATCGTGATGGCGATGGTGGCCGGCGTGTTCCTGAAATTCGGCGTCGACTGGATCAACGCGGTCCACCAGGATCTGCTGCTGGCCGGCCCGATGACGGCGGTCTTTCTGCTCCTGGCCGCGGTGCCGGCGCTGGGCCGGCGCATGCCCCCTCTCATCGGCGCGCTGCTGGTCGGCGTGGCGCTGGTGGTGCTGACCGGCCGCATCGACCTGGGCGCCGCGCCCGCTACCGGCTGGATCACCGTGCCTGACCTCATCGCGCCGGAGTTTTCCTGGCAGGCCATGCTCGAACTGGTCGTACCGCTGGCCATCACGGTGCTGGTGGTTCAGAACGGCCAGGGTATTGCAGTGCTGCATCAGGCCGGCCATGCGCAGCCACCAATCAATGCCATTACCTTTGCCTGCGGCCTGTGGTCGTTGCTGGTCGCGGCGGTCGGCACGGTGTCAACCTGCCTGACCGGGCCGACCAACGCACTTATCTCCAGCTCCGGCCCCCGCCATGCCCATTACGCGGCCGGCATCGTCGTCGGCCTGCTGGCTGTGTCGTTCGGGCTGTTCGCGCCGGCATTCACGCGCTTTTTGCTGGCCTGCCCGCCCGCCTTCATCGCCACGCTGGCCGGCCTGGCCATGCTGCGCGTGCTGCAAGCGTCCTTCACCCAGTCATTCGGGGGCAAATTTCAGCTCGGTGCGCTGATCAGCTTTCTGACCACCGTCTCGGGTATCACGATCCTGAGCGTCGGCGCGCCCTTCTGGGGTCTGGTCTTCGGCGGTCTGATGTCATGGTTGCTCGAACGCGACGACTACCACCGATCAGAGCCCGCCGGCCAGACCGCCAGCTCCCGATAGAATCGGTCCATCGCCGCCTTGCCGGCACCCGAATCTCAATAAAGGAACCCCTCTTTCCATGAACAGCAAAGTCGATCTCTTTGTCATCGGTGCCGGCTCTGGCGGTGTCCGTGCCGCCCGCATCGCCGCCGGCCACGGCGCCAGTGTCGCCATCGCCGAGGAATACCGCTTCGGCGGCACCTGCGTGATTCGCGGCTGCGTCCCGAAAAAGCTGCTCGTGCTGGCCAGCCGGCTGGCCGATGAATTCGAGCGCGCCGACGCCTACGGGTGGTCAATTGGCGAGCCCAGCTTCGATTGGGCCAAGCTGCGCGCAGCCAAAGAGCGCGAAATCACCCGGCTCGAAGGCCTGTACCGCAAAAACCTGGAAGGCGCCGGCGTGCAGATTCACGCCGAACGAGCCGAAATTACCGGCCCCAATACCGTCCGCCTGAAAAACAGCGGTCAGACCATCGAAGCGGCGCGCATCCTGATTGCCACTGGCGGCACGCCGTTTGCCCCGGCCATACCGGGCGCCGAACTGAGCATCAGCTCCAACGAAATCTTCGACCTGCCCACGCTGCCCGAGGCCATCGTCATCGAAGGCGGCGGCTATATCGCGGTTGAATTTGCCTGCCTGCTGCAGCGCCTGGGGGTCCAGGTAACGGTCGTTTATCGTCGTGATCAGGTCATGCGCGGTTTCGACCAGGATATGCGCGACCACCTCAGTGCCGCGATGGCCGAGGCCGGCATCACGTTCCGCTACAACACCACAATCACCCGCATCAGCGGCCAGCGCGGCGCGCTGAATGTCGAGTTTGGCGACGGCGAATCACAAGCGGCTGGCGAGGTCTTGCTGGCCACCGGCCGGACCCCGAAGGTCGAAGGGCTGGGCCTGGAGACCGCCGGCGTCGAACTGGACAAGGCCGGTGCCATCAAGGTCACGCGCGACTCGCAGACCAGTGTCAGCAATATCTGGGCGGTGGGCGATGTGACCAACCGGATGCAGCTCACGCCAGTGGCCATCCGCGAAGGGCATGCCTTTGCCGACACCGTGTTCGGCAACAACCCCTGGATCTGCGACCATGAGCTGGTCCCGACCGCGGTGTTCACCACGCCGGAGCTGGGCACGGTCGGTTTGCCCGAGCACGAGGCCCGCGAGCGCTACAAGCACATCAAGATCTTTCGCTCGACCTTCCGGCCCATGACCAATGTGTTGTGCGACAAGCCCGAGCGCATGATGATGAAGATGATCGTCGAGCGCGAGAGCGACCGCGTGTTGGGCGTCCATGTCTGCGGCCCGGATGCCGCCGAAATGGTGCAACTGGCCGGCGTGGCGCTCAAGATGGGCGCCACCAAGGCACAGTTTGATGCCACCGTGGCCTTGCATCCGTCAGCGGCCGAAGAACTGGTCACGATGCGGGTACCGGTCAGCGACTGAGCACCCGGCGCTGCTGCGCGGCTCGTCCGAGCCGCGCAGCAGCATCTGTTCGGCGTGTCAGGCAGCCTGGGCGATGGCTTCACCGCCCAGCGCGTCGAGCAGATCGTCGAGCAGCAAGGCCAGCTCACTGGTCATCAGCGTCATGTCGCTCTCGAAGCGGCCAATGGCGTCTTCCCCTTTGCTGGCATTGAGCGACTCATTGAGCACATCAAGCGGCTGCACCCGCTTGAGTTCGAGCTTGTCGGTCAGCACAAAGCTGACCCGGTCGCGCCAGGTCAGCGCCAGACGCGCGCATTGCTTGCCTTCCTTGATATGACGGGCCACGTCTTCCGGTGCCATCGATTCATTGGCATAGCGAATCTGCGCCTTGCCGTCGCGGCCTTTGAGCTCGGCGTCCTGATCGACCGTCATGCCGGCCGGCGCCTCGCCATTGGCCAGCCATTCGGTCAGCGACACCGCCACTGAGCGGGCCGGCCGCAAAGCCTTGCCCGGAAAGCCTTCCACGGCGCGGGCCAGCAGCCCGAACACATCGGCCGCCTTGTTGATCGAACCGGAGTCGACGACCAGCCAGCCGCCTTTGGGGTCGATCCAGACCCGCACATCGCTGGACAGGCTGAACGCGCGCGGCAACAACTCATCGCGGACCTGCTCCTTGAGCTCCTTCATCTGCTTGCGGCCGGGCTTGAAACCCTCGCGCTCTTCCATCAGATCGGCCCGTTGGCGCACCACCTGAGAGATCACGCGGGCCGGCAGCAGCTTCTTTTCCTGGCGCAGGTTCATCAGCAGATGCCCACCCAGCGGGTAGACCAGCTTGTCGACCTCGGCCAATGGCGGCACCCAGCCCACACTGATTTCTTCAGCACTCAGGGCCGGCGCAAACGCTTCGGCACTCAATTGCTCGTTCAGTTTATCGGCCTGGATCGGACTGTTGGGGGGCAGGCGGAAAACCTGCAGATTTCGGAACCACATCGCAGCTGCTTTTCCTTCGAGTCGGGCGGGGGCGTGAGTATGCGCGAAGTGGCCGGCGAATCCAAACCAGTGTCATCGCCGCGACACAAAGATGTCCGCGAAATGACAGAACGTGTTGCAGAACGAAAGAAAAACCGCGCCCCGCGCCGCCCACCTGGAATTGTCACATTCCTTTCATACCGCCGTTTTAGTCTCGCCGCTCCAACTCATTACACAAGGAAGAGGAACATGAGCCAGACCGATGTCATTCGGCCTGATCCGGCGTCGCTGGAGCAAAGCGAAAAAGGCAGCTGGGTGCAGTGGGTGGCCGTTGCCGCGCTGATTTACCTGCTGATCTGCGCCGTAGGCATGATCGGCAGTGGCTTCAAGGCCGCCACCGGCGAGCACGCCAAAGAATTGTTCGCCTTTGCGGTGAACCCGTTTGCCGGACTGGTCGTTGGCACCGTCGCCACCGCCCTGATTCAATCGTCCTCGACCGTGACCTCGATCATCGTCGGTCTCGTGGCCGGCGGCCTGCCCGTTTCCGTGGCCGTGCCGATGGTGATGGGCGCCAATATCGGCACCTCGATCACCAACACCATCGTCTCGCTCGGTCACGTGCGCGAGAAAAAGGAGTTCGCCCGCGCCTTCTCGGCGGCAACCGTGCACGACTTCTTCAACCTGTTGTCGGTAGTCATCTTCCTGCCGCTTGAAATCATGTTCGGCTTTCTGGAAAAGCTCGGCAGCGTGCTGGCCGCCCCGTTCTACGGCGGTGACGGCGCGTCGATGAACAGCCTGAACTTCGTAAAAGCCGCCACCGCTCCGGTGGTCGACGCGGTCAAAGGCGCGAGCTTGTCGATGGGCGACCAGGTCGGCGGCCTGGTGCTGATTGCCGTCGGTATCGCGCTGATCTTTGTGTCGATCACCCTGGTGGGCAAGCTGCTCAAGAAACTGATGGTCGGCAAGGCGCGTGAAATCATGCACACCGCCATCGGTCGCGGCCCGTTGTCGGGCATTTTCTCGGGCACGCTGGTAACCGTGCTGGTGCAGTCCTCTTCCACCACCACCTCGCTGATGGTGCCGCTGGCCGGCTCGGGCGCCTTTGGCCTCAAGCAGATCTATCCGTTCACGTTGGGCGCCAACATCGGCACCTGTGTGACCGCCGTGCTGGCCGCCACCGCCGTGACCGGCAACGCCGAAGCGGCCTTGCAGATTGCCTTCATTCACCTGACCTACAACGTGCTCGGTGTGGTGCTGATCTACGGCCTGCCCTTTCTGCGCAACCTGCCGGTCAGTTCGGCGCAGTGGCTGGGCGTGACGGCTGCCGATAACAAGAGCGTCGCGCTGGCCTACATTCTGGGCGTATTCTTTGTGATACCCGGGCTCTGCCTGGGTGTCTCAAGCATGATCTGAGGGGAACAACAATGGACAACATCAAGACGCTGACGCGCGACAATCTGCGCAAGCTGATCGAAGACACCGAGTTGACGCTTGCTGAACTGAAAACCGAGTTGGAGCGCCGCGAAGAAGCGGCTCAGCACCGTGAGGTGGCCAATCTGGATCACCACATGCGCAGTGCCGAACTCAATCTGAAGTCAATTCGCGATTTTCTGGCCTACCTGACCGAGGAATGGCGCTCTAACCACTCGAAGTAAGCCAACCAGCGTTCAACTCACGTAATGTCAGCAGAGCCGGCGCAAGCCGCCTCTGCTGATTTGCCATTCAGGGTAACCACATCAGGCGGCCCGACTCATTCAGACCGTGACACCGGCCTCAAAGAACTCGACGGCGCCGGTCTCGAGCGAGTACTCGGCGCCCACTACCATCAGCTCTTCGGCATCAATGAGTTGCTCGAGAATCTGCGAACCATGACGCAGATGATCGACCGAGGTACGAATATTGGCGCGCACCGCGTGATGCATCAGCTTTTCCGGATCGTGCCGCAACTCGGTATACACCAGTGCCTCTACGGACGGGCGGATGCGGTCAACTATTGAGCGCAGGTTGGACGAACGCCGATCCGAGGGCCGGTCGAGCTCTTGCAGGGTCGCCTCAACCGCGCCGCACTTGGTATGGCCAAGCACCACTACCAGCCGCGAACCAAAGCGCTGCGCGGCGAACTCAACACTGCCCACCTGGGAGGGAGCCACTACATTGCCCGCCACCCTGATGACGAACAGATCGCCAAGGCCCTGGTCGAAGACGATTTCAGCCGGCACGCGCGAGTCGGAACAGCCGAGAATGATCGCAAACGGGTCCTGGCTGTCGGCCAGTTCGAAGGGTCGGGACTTCAGCGCCGAACCGTCTCCGAGCGTCGCCGTGACAAAGTTGCGATTGCCGTCTTTCAGGCGCTGAAGGGCTTGCTGGGCAGTAAGTTTGGGCATTGACTGAGCCTTGCGAATAATTGCTGATGAACCATCACATCAGGTCGCAATAGTAACTTTCAGCCGGCCGGCCCGGGGGGCTGTCACTGCCCCGAATCAGGTTTTATTCGCTGGCACGACGGGCGTTTCAGGTCCGAGGTGGCCGGCACGCTCTCGTTTGGTGCGGATATACCGATCATTGACTGGATTGGACGGAATATTGATTGCAACCCGCTCCAGCACTTCGATGCCACCGTCAGTCAGCGCCTTCAGCTTGATCGGATTATTGGTCAGCACCCGGACCTTGCTGATGCCCAGTTCGCGCAGCATTTCGCAAGCCATCGAATAGTCGCGCTCGTCGGAGCGAAAGCCCAGATAGCGATCGGCTTCCAGCGTGTCATGAGCGCGATCCTGCAACTGGTAGGCACGCAGCTTGTTCACCAGGCCAATGCCTCGGCCCTCTTGCGACAGGTAGAGCAACACGCCACCGCCCTCGGCGGCCATGCGTTTGATGGCGCCTTGCAGCTGCTCACCGCAATCGCAGCGCAGGCTGGCAAACAAATCGCCGGTCAGACACGACGAGTGCAGTCGGATCAGAACTGGTTTGGCCGGATTGGGCTTGCCGACCACAATCGCGAGGTGATCAAGATCGCCGAAGCGCTCACGCCACTGAATGAACTGGCAATCATCATAGGCGGCCAGCGGGACATTGGCCGCGCTGACCCGCTCCAGCGAATGGCCGCGGGCCGCCGGAAACGCCTGCGCCTGGTGCGTCGAAACCTGCAAACGGTCGGCCGGCGACAAACGCCCACGGGCAATATTGACGAGCAAGGCCGGCGCCAGCCGGGCCTGCTTGGCCAAAGTCAGGGCCGCGCCCACCCACGGCTCGTTGACGGCCCGTGCGTCCAGATCGGAAACCGGGCAATAAGGCTCGCTCGACAATCCGGCCAGGCGGCGCAATTCGTCCAACTCGGTCACGCCACTGAGACGCACCAGCAAACCGGTGCCGGCGGTTTCGAGATTCAGAAAGGCCACCCGCTCCGGGCTCAGCAATAGTTGCAGATCGCCATCGAGATCGCGCATGGCGGCCAGGTCGCCCGGCAGCAAGGACTCGAGGGCGGCCACGGTACAGGGGACCGGACCGGTCAGGTCGATCTCGCGGCCTTGCCGTAATTCGGCCAGAGCGCGGGCAACGGCGAGATGGTCAGAATCGGCCGGACCATGGCCGGCGGCGGGATGCACGGGGGAGGAATTGCTCAATGCTGCACTCAGATGATCGGATCGGTTATTGAATCGAATCCTGGGGTTTACCGCAAACCAAAACCGGAAATTCTCCCGGCTTGCCCTAACTATTAACCAAATCAATTTCCATAAGGAATTTAATCGATTTGTATGATTTATGGTGGACGAGCAGAATCACCTCACTCCTCTTACCTCTCCCCGCAACACCGCTGCAAAGGAAACACCATGAACATCTGCCATTCTGATTGCCAACTCGAACTGCCGCCTGTTGATAAAGGCACCGGCAGCGTTCTGGTCATCGGAGTCACCGTCATCAGTCTGGCCGCGTTGGTCATGGCCTCGATCGCGACCACCCTCGGCCCGACTGTCGAGTATCTGCTCGCCTGGATCTGATTGACCCATCGGCGCGCCGGCGTCGCGAAAACACAGCGACGCGCCCGGCGCCCACGACAGCCCCCGTGCCGGCGGGCTAGACTTGCGGCTCTTCCACTCCTTCGAATCCAGTCATGAGTCGCATAGCCGGGCACCGCTTCCTTCATTCCCCGGGGCCAACCCACATTCCAGACGAAGTGCTCGATGCGATGCATCGGCAACCGATGGATCTCGCCGATACCCGGCTTGATGACATTATCGCCGACTGCGAAAGCGGCCTGCGTTACGTGCTGGGTGCCTCGAAGGCCACGATTGCCATGCTGTCCGCCAACGCCCACGGTGGCTGGGAAGCCTGCGTCGAAAACCTGGTGCCGCCCGACAAGGCAGTTCTGCTGCCCGGCACCGGCCATTTTTCGCAACAGTGGGGGCTGCAGACCGAAGCCCTCGGCCGCGAAATCATCAATATTCCTTGGCGCGAAGGGTACTCGATTGATCCGGACACCGTTGAGCAGGCCTTGCGAGCCGATACGGCCGGGCGCATTGCCGCCGTATTCGTCGTACACACCGATACCAGCAGCAGCACCACCAATGACCTGGCCGCCGTGCGCGCCGCCATTGATGCCTCGGGGCACCCCGCGTTGATGGTGGTGGATGTGGTGGCCTCGCTGGCCGCCGCGCCGTTCAATTTCGACGCGCTTGGCGTCAACGCCGCGATCGGCGGCTCGCAAAAAGGCCTGATGATGCCGCCCGGCCTGACCTTTGTTGCCATGGACGACAAGGCCCGCGCACAAATGCTGGCCAATACCTCGCCGCGCTTTTACTGGAATCTTGAGCGGCGCCAGTCGCCGGTCAGTTATCTGAAGTTCTGTGGCACCCCGCCCGAACACATGGTGATGGGGATGCAGGCCGCGATGCGGCTGCTGCGCCAGGAAGGCATCGAGCAAGTACATGCCCGCCACGCCCGGCTGGCTGGTGCCGTCCACGCGGCCATCGAGGGTTGGCGCGAAGCCGGCATGGTCGACTTTTTTGCCCGCGAGCCGGCGCAGCGCTCGGTCTCGGTAACGACCGTACAAGTGGCCGAGGGCATTGACCCGGAAGCCTTGCGCACCGTGGCGCGCGAGCAATTCCAGGTTGCCATGGCCGGCGGCAACGGCCCCCTGATCGGCCGGGTGTTCCGCATCGGCCATCTCGGCGACATGAATCCGGCCATGATTCTGGGCTGCCTGGGTGGCATCGAAGCCGCCATGCGCTTGCAAGGCATTGCCGTCGGCGCTGACGGCCTCAGTCGCGCTGTGCAACATCTGGCCGCCCCCGCCGGCTAGGCCCCGGCCTGGCGCCGGGCGCCTGGCCGCCATTACCGGAGACGGTAGCGCACGCCGACAAACAACGAGGTGTCGGTGCCGTTTGGATCGGCCAGCGACTCACTGCCCGAATAGTTCGAGAAGGCCAGCGTGGTCGTCAGGTCGAGCTGATTGCGCAACTCGTAAATGAAGGTTGAGCTGATCGTGTTGACCGTATTGCGCACGTCAGCGGTTGCCTCGTAGGCATGGCTGAGCGTCCAGGCATTTTCCCAGTCGATGCGATCATCGATTTCATGGGTCAGACTCATCACGTTGCGAAAGTTGTACGAACTGTCGCTGTCGATCAGGGTTGTCATCAGCGCTTCGTCGGAAAACTGGGTCTGATTGCTCAGCGGATAGTGGTACTCGGCTCCCAGTTCGAGCGCCGGGTCTGAATCGCTGTCGCCATCGAAGGTCTGGAACACATAACCAACACCAGCACGCACCTTCCAGCCCACTTTACGGGTCGAGATACGTTCGCGGGTCAGGATTTCATAGACGCGGATCACGTCGCCGGCATCAAACGTCGGGCTGGCCACGCCCGAATTTTGCAACTCGGTCACCACATCGTTGATCCAGAATTCTTCATAGTCGGCGGCGCCATGCTTGCTGCGAAACTCAGACTCACGGTCGATGATGTTGGCCACTCGCTGATACACGGCCAGCGGCGGCTGGCCGGCAAGCTGACCGCGCTCGATCAACTCTTCAATCACCCGAATGGCCTTGGCCATCGGCGTCACGTTTGTCACCCGGCCGTAACCGGCACCGATAATGCCGCTGTACTGGCGGTTGTTGTAGGCATCATTGCCTTGCAAACCGAGGCTGCCGTACCAGAATGCCGCCGAACTGGCGGGCTGAAGATAGTTATCAATGGTGGCCCGGGCGCCGTAGTTGTACCGACTGTCACGCTCGGCACCATCGGTACGGAGCGGCTTACCGACAGATTACCGTCGGCCTGCAGGCGCAGATCGCGATCCGGTGAGCTGAACACCTGGTCGTATTGCGCGCCCAGATCAAGGTCGTACCCCGTTTGCCCATCCGTGCGCGACTTGCCCGCATTGAGCGTCCCGTTGACATAGGCTTCTTCATAGGCGCTGGTGGCTTCGTCGTACTGAGTGACCGACACCCCTTGCGCTTTCGACATCTGGGCGGCCGTAAGAATCATGCCCAGCGTGGCAAGTTGAATCACGGTTTTGCGTTGCATATTCAATTCCTCATTGCTTGATTGGTCCGGTCGGCAAAATGCGGATCGCAACGCTCATCGACACTTGTCCTCGCACACCGCGCCGTCTCGTCGGCGGCGGGTGCGAGTCGTTCGGAAGGTGCATCGCGCCTGGTCTTGCCACTGCGCAACTGACCAATTGACCAGGCGCGCAACTGCAGCGCACCCGGCATAAGCCGTGCCCATGGCCCGACAGGGCCGGACCAATCGTGACGGGGAGGAAGTGCGGCAGACTGCCGATCAGGCCCGGGTCAGGACGAGACTTTGATCAAGCGTGAAGAACTGGCCGGGCATCAGGCGCCCATCAGGTGCCTGACCGGCCTCATGGGCGACGAAATCGCCTATCAGTGACGAACGCACGCCAAACACCGCGTCGGCGTCCAGATAGGCATCGTCGGCGCGGAAGACATGCGTGACCAGCGTACGAAAGCCTGGCGCGCTGACCATGAAATGCACATGCGCGGGCCGCCACGGGTGACGACCGGTGGCCTCGAGCATCTGGCCGACCGGCCCGTCGACGGGAATGGAATACGCAACCGGCGCCACCGTCCAGAACGACACCTCGCCATCGGCCTGCGTGCGCAACACCCCGCGAGCCCGGCGCTGTTCCGCCAGTTCCGGGCGTTGCACATCGTAAAGACCGTCCTCGTCGGCCTGCCAGACATCGACCGTGGCATTCACCACCGGCCGGCCCTCGAGATCGGAGACCCGGGCCCGCACATGGAGAGGCGTACCCGGCGCACCACCAGCCAGATCGCCCCCGTCGGCAACGGACGGGGCGTCATCGGTATGAAAAGGGCCAAACACGGTGGCCTCGGTGGCTCCGGGCGGAAAACGCTGGTTCATCGCCACCACCAGCATCGACAGGCCCAGGGTATCGGACAGCAGGATGAATTCCTGGCGCTTGTC
>CAXBNM010000077.1:0-15846 GCA_963976885.1 uncultured Burkholderiaceae bacterium | reverse complement strand
TGTCGAGTCTATCGGCTATCGGCGCCGGAAGCGACCGGCCGGTTTTTGCTGCCGACAATGAAGTGGCGCCAGCCGCCGCAACGGTCAACCCGGTTGTCCTTGTGCTGGGTGACAGCATCTCGGCCGAATATGGTCTGAGCAGAGGGACCGGCTGGGTCGCCAGACTGGCCGACCGGATAGCCGATCGCGCCGGCCAATGGACGGTCGTCAATGCCAGCATCAGCGGCGAAACCACCGCCGGTGGCCGTACCCGTATCAAGAAATTGCTGGAACGCCACCGTCCGGCACTGCTGTTGCTGGAACTGGGTGGCAACGATGCGCTGCGCGGACTCGACCTGAACGCCACGGCTGCCAATCTGCACCAGATTGCCGGTCAGGCCCGGACCGCAGGTGCGCAAGTGGTGGTATTGGGCATGCAGGTCCCGCCCAACTATGGACGTGCTTATACCGAGCGCTTTGCAGGGATATTCAGTGAAGTGGCCGCCCGACACGACGGCGAACTGGTGCCGTTCTTGCTGAGCGGCATCGTCGGTAAGCCCGATACCTTTCAGCCCGATGGCATCCACCCCACCGAGGCGGTGCAAGGCCAACTCCTCGACACGGCTTGGCCAGCTATCGAGCGGGCGCTCGGGCAGTTGAACCCAATCGGGTCGGCGGCGGCCGGCTAGCCGGCAACACCAGTACAGCCGCCACTGCCGCCACAGCCGGGCAACGATTGCCGGCGCTGCACCGAGCGAGCCTGTGCCGCTCGTTCGGTGCGAGGCGATCAGGCGGCGCCGATCAGGCCACCCGGGCCGTCTTGCGAGCCCGGCCTCGTTGCATCAGGACGACCAGAGCCAGCAAGGCCAGCGCCGGCAGATAGAACCATTCCTTGGCCATCCGCACCGTCGGCCGCTCGATGCGGTCAATCACGACCGGATCATCGCCATAGAAATCGAAGGTCTGGAGCTTGGTGTAGAACTGCGTGCCGGCCAGTGGTTCATCCAGCGCCGTCGTTCCTTCAGGCGAAGGTTCCCCCTGGCGCAGCATCAAACCGCCCTTCTGCAGCCGGGTTTCGCCATCGGCCCTGGCCCCCATCGGCAGCACGACAGTCATTTGTGAGATTTTGTCCGGATCGTCGAAATCGGGCCCCTTCACGACCATTCGCAAGGTGCCTCCTTCGTCGACCTCGGCGGCTTGCTCGATGGCGGTTGAGCCGGCCAGTAGCTCATAAGGCGGGCTGACCTGATCAAGCCAGTAGCCGGGACGGAACAAGGTGAACGAAATCAGCAGCAACGCCACCGTCTCCCAGATGCGGCTACGCGTCAGAAAATAGCCCTGAGTGGCGGCCGCAAACAACAACATCGCAACCGTTGCAATGATGAACACGAACACGGCCTTGGCCAGCGTGACATCAATCAGCAACAACTCGGTATTGAAGATGAAAAGAAACGGCAACAGCGCGGTCCGGATATCGTAGGTGAAGCCCTGAATACCGGTTTTGATCGGGTCCCCGCCCGAAATCGCCCCGGCTGCAAACGCGGCCAGACCTACCGGCGGCGTGTCGTCGGCCAGAATGCCGAAATAGAACACGAACATGTGCACGGCAATCAGCGGCACCACGAGGCCAGACTGCGCACCTACCGAAACAATGACCGGCGCCATCAACGACGAGACCACGATGTAGTTGGCCGTTGTCGGTAACCCCATGCCGAGAATCAGACTCATGATCGCCACGAGGAACAGCATCAGCATCAGGTTGCCGCCGGACAGCATTTCGACGAACTCACCAACCACCTGGTGTGCACCGGTCAGTGACACAGTACCAATGATGATGCCCGCCACACCCGTCGCCACGCCGATTGGAATCATGCTGCGGGCGCCGCCGATCATGCCTTGTACGAAATTATCGATACCCGTGGCGAAGGCCGCACCTATCCGTCCATGGCCTCGTACAAGGTTCTTGAACACGTCCTGTGTCAGCACAACAAAGATCATCGCCACCGACGCCCAGAAGGCCGACAACTGCGGCGACAGGCGCTCGATGAGAATGCACCACAACAACACCACAATCGGCAGCAGGTAATGAAGGCCGGTCATCAACACATCGCGCACATGAGGCAGGACCGCAAAACTTTTCGGGTCTTGAACCTTCAGGTCATCGCGTTGCGCGGCCAGCGTCACCAGCCCAGACCGTAATACACGACGGCGCCAAGCGCGGCCATGCCGATGAACCCAGCCAGCACACCCATCAGCTTCTGTACCAAGGTCAGGCGTGCGGGCGGCCGCTCCATTCCTTGCAGATCGAGCTTGAGCGCCTCGAGGTGAACGATATAGAACAGCGCAATATAGGAAACAAGCGCGGGCAACAACGCATGCTTGATGATTTCGGTATAGCTGATCCCGGTGAACTCGGCGATCAGGAAGGCGGCCGCGCCCATCACTGGCGGCGTCAGCTGACCATTGGTCGAGGAAGCAACCTCAACCGCGCCGGCCTTCTCGGGAGAGAAACCGGTTTTGCACATCAATGGAATCGTAAAGGTGCCGGTCGTGACCACGTTGGCAATCGATGAGCCTGAATACAAACCACTCAACCCCGAAGCCACGACCGCAGCCTTGGCCGGCCCGCCTCGCAAATGACCAAGCAAGGCCAGCGCAAGTTGAATGAAATAGTTACCGGCCCCGGCCCGTTCGAGCAACGATCCGAACAACACGAACAGAAAGATCATGCTCGCCGAAACCCCGAGTGCAACCCCGAACACCCCTTCGGTCTGCATCCAGAAATGCCACATCGCTTTGCCAAAGGATGCCCCTTTCCATTGCACCACCTCTGGCATGAACGACAAATGCCCGGCAAACACATAAAGCACGAACACGCTGGCGACCACCAGCATCGGCAAACCAAGCGAGCGAAACACCGCCAGCGCCAGCGAAATCATACCGATCGAGGAAATGATCAGATCGGCAATGGTCGGCAGGCCGGCCCGGTTGGCAATATCGTCTTTGAATACCAGCAGATACAGACAACTCGCCACACCCAGCCCGGCCAGCACCCAGTCATAGACGGGGACCCGGTCTCGGGGGCTTTTCTTGAATAAGGGATAAGCGAAGCAAGCCAGTGCGATGGCAAAGGCCAGATGGATCTGACGCGTTTCCTGATTATTGAAAACCAGATTGATGCCAACGTTCTGGCTCAGCCAGAATGGAATGCTGGAGGCGGTATAGAGTTGAAACGCCGACCAGACGAAAGCCAGCGTCGCAACGAAGGTCCCGATCATGCCGAGAGGTCTGCGTGCGCCTGAATCTACTTCGGCAACGAAATCGTCAATCTTGTCTGCCGCGATTTGCTCGGCCATCCCTGTTCTCCCTTCTGCGCTTTTATCGTATCTGGCTCAACAGCGGTCATTCGCCGCTTGGTGTCTGCAACTATGCGGTAAAACCGGCAAAGCGCAAAGCCTCATGCATGGACTCACAAAAAAGGGCGAAACCCTTCCGAATTTCGCCCTTCAGGCACGGATACCGTCGGCTGACCGAGCCGACGGATCTGACTGCCCTTACTTGAGCCAGCCACGCTCTTTGTAGTACTTGGCTGCACCGTCATGCAGCGGCGCCGACAGACCGTCAGAGATCATTTCGGACTCTTTCAGATTGGCAAACGCGGGGTGCAGCTTTTTGAAGTCGCTGAAGTTATCGAACACCGCCTTGACCACCGTGTAGACCACTTCGTCAGAAACGTCGGCCGAGGAAATGAAGGTTGCGCCAACACCGAAGGTCGTGGTGTCTGAATCGGTACCTTTGTACATGCCACCCGGCACCACGGCGGTGCGATAGTAGGCATTGTCCTTGACGAGCTTGTCAATGCCAGGACCCTTGACGTCAACCAGTTGAATGTCGCAGGTGGTGGTGGCTTCGGTTACCGCGGCAGCCGGGTGACCGACGGTGTAAATCATCGCGTCGATCTTGCCATCACAGATGGCTTGCGCCATCTCCGAACCTTTCAGTTCGGCGGCCAATGCGAAGTCACCCATCTTGATGCCGAACGCATCCATCACGACTTCCATCGTGGCGCGCTGACCCGAACCGGGATTACCGACGTTGACCTTTTTGCCTTTCAGGTCTTCGAACGATTTGATGCCGCTGCTGGAGCGGACCAACAAGGTGAACGGCTCGGGATGCACCGAGAAAACTGCCCGCAGTTTTTCAAACTTGCCGTCGTCAGCAAATTTTGAAGTGCCGTTATAGGCGTGATACTGCCAATCCGATTGGGCCACGCCGAACTCGAGCTCGCCGGATTTGACGGTATTGATGTTGTAGATGGAGCCGCCCGTCGACTCGGCTGAGCAACGAATACCGTGCGTTTTACGATCCTTGTTGACGAGGCGACAGATGGCCCCGCCCGTGGGGTAGTACACGCCGGTAACGCCACCAGTACCAATTGAGATGAATTGCTGAGCAGCATTGGCCACGGGCGCAGTGCCGATCAGCGCTGCTGTAACAGCACCCAGAAGCATGGTTTTTTTCATGGTGTTCCTCCAGTTTTCTATCCGTCGACAAGACGGACCGTCGAATTCTTGCAGGCTCCGGCCATCTTGCCAGATACCTCTGTTGATAATGCCATGCATCGCAGCTCTGATGCGCAGACATCAATCATGACCACACTGCCGAGTGGTACGGACAGGGGGACTTGAACCCCCACTCCCTTACGGGAAACGGATTTTAAGTCCGTTGCGTCTACCGATTCCGCCATGTCCGCATACCTAGGGCAAGTGTAACGTTGCCTGTTCCCCGGTCGCGCCAGCCAGAAATTCGGTCAGAGCGTGCCCGGCCTGGTCGTGCTTGTCGATGCCGACTCAAACCGTAACTCGCAATTCAACACGAAAATTCAGCTGAAAAAAACCGAAACGCCGAGGTTTAACACCTTGCAATCAAGATTTAGCTCGCGCAACCCAATTTAAGCAGTCAGATATCAAGTCAGAGTTTGTTCAGGCCAAACCATCATGCCCTTGTCGTCGCGATGACGTCGAGAGCATCCGCAGCAAACCACATGAACTGCCTAATAATGGTGTGGCAGAGCCTGAGCAAAGATGAAAGTTTTGGGTAGTGTGACGAGAAGCTTTGGAGGCGGGGGTCGGAATCGAACCGGCGTACACGGAGTTGCAGTCCGCTGCATGACCACTCTGCCACCCCGCCGGCGTCTGCCTCAAACCGGCTTCTGAATACTCGCCGACCGAAGGTCTGGCGATGACTGCGAACCGTGGCGGTTGCTTATTCAGGGCCTTGTCAGTGCCGGCAGCTATTGGAGCGGGGAACGAGTCTCGAACTCGCGACCTCAACCTTGGCAAGGTTGCGCTCTACCAACTGAGCTATCCCCGCGCCGTGCACAAACATTTTACCAGAACCGCTTTTCTTTGCCGAGTTTTAGGTACTGATTGTTGTTCTGATTTAACACTGTGTTGCTGCGTCGCGATTTTGTTGCTACGCCGTGTTGCAATTCGGTGAAAGCTCTTTCGAGCTACGCTTCGGTGATAACCACTCACTGCCTTGCGCTCACTACCTTGCGAACAAATCAGTACTGCCAATCGGTCCTAATTCAGCCCGTCGCAGATGTCTGCGTTTCGGGTAAGAGCGAGATTATAGCGATGATTTGAAATCGCGCCAGTGGGGCCATGCACGACGCAGATAATAAAACATCGACCACACCGTCAACACCGATGCAACCAGGATCAAAATATGGCCTGGCAGCCGCAATTGCACGCCCATGATGTGTCCATCAAGCAGCAACAACGGGATCGCTGTCATCTGAAAAACGGTCTTGAGTTTGCCGAGTCCCTGCACGGCTACGCTCTTTGACTGCCCGATCTTGGCCATCCATTCGCGTAGCGCCGAAATTGTTATCTCCCGGCCAATGATCACCAACGCAATGATGGCTTCGACCCGCCCCAGGCTTACCAGGACGACCAAGGCGGCGCAAACAAGCAGCTTGTCGGCGACCGGATCGAGAAACGCGCCGAACGCGGTCAGCAACCCCATGCGCCGGGCCAGATAACCGTCCAGCCAGTCAGTCACGGCAGCGAGCAGGAATATGCCGGTGGCCACCCAGTTCTGGGTGATCTGGTCAATGGGCAGATAAAAAACGGCTACCAGCAGCGGAATCGCCAGCACCCTTCCCAGGGTCAGCAGATTGGGCAGATTGATACCCGGCACAGGCGCGGCGGCCGGCATTTGGGAGGAAGGTTTCATCAGTGCAGTCGGCGGTAAATGTGTTCGGCCAGTTGTTTGGAAATGCCATCGACGGTGGCCAGATCTTCGATACTTGCCGCCATGATGCCACGGAGCCCACCGAAGCGAGCCAGAAGGCGTTGTCGGCGCTTGCTGCCGACGCCTTCAATTTCTTCAAGTTGCGAACTCTGCCGCGTTTTGGCGCGCCGGGCGCGCATACCGGTAATGGCAAATCGATGCGCTTCGTCACGAATTTCAGCCACCATCATCAGCGCCGAAGATTCGCGTCCGAGGACCAGGGGTTCGCGGCCATCCGCAAAGACCAGGGCTTCGAGACCAACCTTGCGCCCGGCCCCTTTGGCCACGCCAACCAGACTCCCCGTAGGCAGGCCGAGTTCTTCAAACACGCTGACCGCCATCGACAATTGCCCCTTGCCACCGTCGATCAACACGACGTCGGGCACGATGGGGCCGTCTTCGCCGCGCGCGCCCGGACCGTAGCGACGCATCAATACCTGACGCATTGCAGCGTAATCGTCGCCGCCGGTGATGTCCTTGATGTTGAAGCGCCGATACTCGCTGCGCTGCATTGCGTGGTGCTGGTAAACGACGCAGGAGGCCTGTGTGGCCTCTCCCGCGGTGTGACTGATGTCGAAACACTCAACCCGAAGCGCATCCAGGTCGACGCCCTCCTCGAGGCCCAACGCGTGCGCCAGCGCCTTGGTGCGGGCCTGCTGCGAACCGGCTTCGCTCAGATGCCGACCGAGCGCCAACCGGGCATTTTGTTCGGCCAGTTCGAGCCAGCGACGACGCTGCTCGCGCGGCTGCGTCACCCAGACGATCTGGCTCGCGGCTCGTTCGCACAAGAACGCCCGGATCAGCGGATCGGTCAGCGCGATGTTGGAGACCAGGACGGCCGGCACGTCGCCCCCGTCGTAGTGCTGCACAAGAAACGCTTTGAGCACCTCTTGACGCAAGGCCCTGGCCTGACGGGCATCGCGCTCACCGGCTGCCGCCAACTGCGCAGCCGAGGCCTCCGCGGACTCGCTGCCATCGTCTGAACTGACAGCAACGGTTGCTTTATCGGTTGCTTTATCGGTTGCTTTATCGACAGTCTTTTCGGCTGCGTTCTCGGACGCGTTCTCGGCCGCATCCGGAAGTGCATCAATTTGCGAGGCATCCGGCTGCGGAGCCTCTTCGGATGGGTGGGCGGTACCCGACGGCAAATCCTCGCCACCATCATCATCCGCCGAGGCATGATCGACGCCTTCATCTTCTTGCTCGGACAGCGCGGCGGTTGCTACATGCGCCGGAAAAAAAGCCCGGTCGCCAAGATGCCGGCCGCCCCGCACCATCGCCAGATTGACACAGACACGACCACCACCGACGACGACGACGATAATGTCTGCGTCGATATCGGTGCCGGTTTCCATGCTCTGTTGATGCAGAATATCGGCCAGTGCCGACATCCGGTTTCGGTAGACCGCAGCCTGCTCAAACGCCAACTCAGCCGATGCGGCGAGCATGCGCGCTTCAAGATCGCCAAGAATTTCCTGTTGCTCGCCACGCAGGAAGCGCTGTGCGCTGGCCACGTCGGCCGCGTATTCGTCGGGGCTGATCTTGCCCACGCATGGCGCCGTGCAGCGATCAATCTGATGCAGCAAACAAGGCCGGGTCCGATTGGCAAAAACCGTATCTTCACAAGTGCGCAGGCGGAAGACCTTCTGCAACATTCGAATCGTGTGCTTGACTGCCCATGAATTCGGAAACGGCCCGAAAAACGAGTGCTTGCGATCAGTGCTGCCCCGGTAATAAGCAATCCGGGGAAACTCTTCACGGGTGATTTTCAAATACGGATAGCTCTTGTCATCCCGAAACAAGATGTTGTAGCGCGGGCTGCCGGATTTGATCAGATTGTTTTCGAGAATCAGCGCCTCGGCTTCGGAAGCGGTGACGGTGATTTCGATGCGCTCGATCTGCGCCACCATCATCGCTATGCGCGGACTGGCGAGATTTTTCAGAAAGTATGACGACACGCGTTTGCGCAGATCACGGGCTTTGCCCACGTAAAGCAACGCGCCTTCCGCGTCATGCATCCGATACACGCCCGGCCTGTTAGGCAGTTCGCTCAGAAAGTGTCGCCGCTGTGCCTCGTCCATGCCGCTCGGCTCCGCTGCCTCAGGGATGCCTGAACAAGGTTTCCAGGCGCTGCGCAAAGCCGCGTGGTTCACGCCAGCGCAAGTCGGTCAGCAAGTCGTCGGCTTCGTCGCACTTGCACACCAGCACCATGTCGCAACCAGCGCTCAATGCCGCCCGCGCACGAGCGCGCATGTCGCCCACCACGCTGGCTCCTTCCATCGTCAGGTCGTCGGAGAAAATTACCCCTTTGAAACCGAGTTGCTTGCGCAGAATGTCTTTGAGCCAGATTCTGGAAAAACCGGCCGGCAATGCATCAACCTTCGGGTAGATCACGTGCGCAGGCATTACCGACAACAAGGTTTGCCCCAACCATTCATACGGCGCGGCATCGGCCTTGAGCACCGCCCGGCGCGAACGCTTGTCGACCGGCACGGCCACATGCGAGTCGGCATCGACGTAACCATGACCGGGAAAGTGCTTGCCGCAATTGGCCATGCCTGACAACAGCAAGCCGTGGTTCAGGCTGCGCGCCAGCATCGTGACCACGCGCGGATCGGCATCGAAGGCGCGGTGGCCAATAACCGCCGAGCGGGCATAGTCGAGGTCGAGCACTGGCGTGAAGCTCAGGTCGACACCGACTTCGCGCAGCTCGCGGCCGATGGTTGCGCCGATTTCGGTGGCCTGCTGACAGGCCAGCACCGGGTCGCGCTGCCAGGTCTTGCCCAGTTCGGCCATCGGGGCAATGCGGGTAAAGCCACGCCGAAAACGTTGCACCCGACCGCCTTCATGGTCGACGGTAATCAACAGCCGTGGGTTGCGCAGCTTGCGAATCTCTTCGCACAGCCGGCTCACTTGTGGCCGCGAGACAAAATTGGCATCAAAGAGAATGACGCCACCGACCAACGGGTGGCGCAACCGGGCCCGATCGGCAGCACTGAGGGTGAGGCCGCTGATACTGACCAGCAGTGGTCCGCGGGGTAGTTGAACGGTTCGCGGCGAGCGAACGGTGCCCGGTGCCGCTGAGCGGGCCGTGGCGCGGGGCGATGAGTGATTGGCAGGCATCTGCCGATTCTAACCGGGCGCGTCGTCGCGCACCTCAACCACCACAAAGGCAACCGCACTGTCGACTTCATCGGACAGCGACACATGGCCGACCAGGTTGCGCTCGGCCAGCCAGCCAACCAGTTCTTTGCGCGGATGCAAGACCGGCTTGCCCCCTTTGGCATTGAGCGTTTGCAGCGACAACAAGGTCATCGGTCCGCGCAGCCCGAGTCCGATGGCCTTGGAAAATGCCTCTTTGGCCGCAAAACGTTTAGCCAGGTAGCGGGCCGCGTAGGCCGGGCCGTGCGCGCCGCGCGCCAGCCGCCGTTCGTATTCGACCAGTTCGTCCGGGCCCAGAACCCGACGGGGGAATCGCTCCCCCCAGCGCTCGATCAGTTTCTCTATTCGGGCGACGATGACGATATCGGTGCCGATGCCGTAAATCATCGGTTTGCTGCGACTTCGCGCATCAGGCGTTTCATTTCGCGTACCGCCTCGCGCATGCCGACAAAAATGGCCCGCGACACGATGGCGTGGCCGATATGCAACTCGCGCACCCCGGCCAGTGCGGCCACCGGCTGCACATTGAAGTAGTTCAGCGCGTGCCCGGCGTTGAAACGCATACCGGCCGCAATCACGGCCGAGCCGGCCTGTTCGATCCGCTTCAGTTCGGCCTGCACCGACGCACTTTCAACGTCGCGACCACGCTCATGAAAGGCACTGGCATACGGACCGGTATGAATCTCGCAGACTTGCGTGCCGATCCGGGCGGCGGCGGCCACCTGTTGCGGATCGGCGTCGATGAAGATGCTGGTCATGATGCCGGCATCGTTGAGCCGGCCCACGGCTCGCGCAATATCCTGCTCCTGCGCCAGGATATCCAGCCCGCCCTCGGTCGTCACTTCCTGCCGCCCTTCGGGCACCAGCATCGCCATTTCCGGCTTCAACGCCAGTGCGATGCCGATCATTTCGGCGGTTGGCGCCATCTCAAGATTGAGCTTGATCTGGGTCTGGTCACGCAGGCGCTGCACGTCGGCATCCTGAATGTGGCGCCGGTCTTCGCGCAGATGCACGGTAATGCCGTCGGCGCCGCCCAGGTGAGCTTCGGCGGCCGCCCAGAGCGGATCCGGCTCATAGGTGCGCCGGGCCTGGCGCAAGGTGGCTACGTGGTCGATATTGACGCCCAGTTCAATCATGTTTGTCCTCAAATAATGGTGGGCAGCGATGGCGAGCGACGATTAATGCTTTTGCATGTCCTGCATGATTTTGCGCGTACTCAGCGCAAACCCGGCCAGGCTATGGTTCAGAATCCGGCGCGTCAGTTGCTTGGCTTGCTGGCGCAGATCATCACTGTCGAACTGACCACGCGCCAGACTCAGCAAGGTGGCGCCACTGACCGTCTGTTCACCAGCATCAACCTGCATGAAGCCATCGGCAGGTAACCAACTATAGCGCTTGTCCGATTCGATCGGCCGATTCGCGGTATCCACTTCCAGATCAGGGGCCACGCCGGTTTCGCGCAACAGCAGCCATTCAAAGCGACGCAGCGTCGATTCGAGCGGCAATTCGGCAGCAATGTCGCGCAAAGCCTGCTCATAGCCGTCAAACACTTCGGGATGCGGATCTTCACGGGCGATCAGGCGCATCAGCAATTCGTTCAGATAGAACGCCGACATCAGCCCGGCACCGCGCGGTGAATCGAGCCCGCCTTGCCATTCCGCGCCGGTCAGCGTGCGCAACTCATTGCGCCCGGTATAGGCGACCAGCATCGGTTGGAAATGCAGCAGCACCGCGCGCAGCGCCGAGCGCGGCCGCTTGGCACCTTTGGCCAGCAAGGCGACGCGACCGTAGTCACGCGTCAGGACATCGAGAACCAGACTGGTTTCGCTATAGGGAACCGAATGCAGCAAAAAAGCGGGCTGATCGGTGATGCGTTCTCTGGCCAATGGTGGCTCGCCTGCGCTTACTCGTAGCCGTAGGCGCGCAGACTCTGCTCGTTGTCTGCCCAGCCGGAACGAACCTTGACAAAGATTTCCAGGAAGACTTTGGAACCGAAGAGTTTTTCAAGATCGAGCCGTGCCTCGGTTGCCATCTGCTTCATGCGTAAACCACCGGCACCAAGCACGATGCCTTTCTGGCTCGCACGCTCAACCAGCACGGTCGCCTGCACCCGGCGCATCGTGCCTTCCAGCTCGAACGATTCGATCATGACGGTGGTGGCATAAGGCAATTCAGCACCGAGATGGCGGAACAGTTTCTCGCGAATCAGTTCGGCCGCCAGAAAGCGTTCGCTGCGATCGGTCAGCGTGTCCTCGTCGAACCAGGCCGGCCCGAGCGGCAGCCGGGCGCCACATAAATCGGCCAGCAGTTCGATCTGGTGACCGCTCTTCGCACTCACCGGAACAATTTCGTCAAAGGTGCAAGTCTGCTGAATGAGTTGCGTCATCTCGAACACCGCTTTGCGATCGCGCACGGCGTCAATTTTGTTGATGACGAGCAGGCGCGGCACCTTGTTCGGCAAGGCCGCCGCAATCTTGGCATCTTCATCACGCCAGCCGCGCGCGTCGATGACCATCGCCACGACGTCGGCCTCTTGCGCCACCTGACGCGCCGTCTTGTTCAAGACCCGGTTCATCGCGTTCTGCTCGCGCTGCTGAATACCCGGCGTATCGAGCATCAGCAGCTGCGCACCGGGGCGATTGACGACACCGGTGATCCGGTGACGGGTCGTTTGCGGCCGGTCCGAGGTGATCGCCAGTTTCTGGCCGACCAGACGATTCATCAGCGT
Organism: uncultured Burkholderiaceae bacterium; assembly: GCA_963976885.1. Lineage (GTDB taxonomy): Bacteria > Pseudomonadota > Gammaproteobacteria > Burkholderiales > Burkholderiaceae_E > JAUIAI01. The sequence goes on along the minus strand of CAXBNM010000077.1, from coordinate 3,680 downwards.
GGACTTGCCCACATTGGGCCGCCCGACAATCGCTACATAACCGCAGCGAAATTCAGCGCCGGTTTGCTGATGATCGTCGGTACCCGACGCATCGGTCGGCGGCGGGGTATCAGTTGGTGTCATGCATTGCCTCCAGAGGATGAACCGTCAACCTTGGGGCGCTTGGTCCGCCGCACCCGCGAACGGGATGCACCAGCCTCGGCAGGCTTGCCAGGGGGTTTGGTTGTAACCGTCGGTGCCGGCCCTGACGAGGGGCTGGATCGACGCGCCCGTGCGGCGCCACGTCCTGCGCGGGCTGGCTCAGCGGCTTTGCTGGCCAGCGCCTCCAGAGCCAGTTCTGCGGCGGCCTGCTCGGCCGCCCGGCGTGTCGCGCCAGCGCCGCTGACACTAACATCCAGTTTGGGAATCTGGCACTCCACATCGAAGGTCTGGCTATGGGCAGCCCCATGGGTAGCGACCACAGCATACACAGGCAAGGCCAGTCGGCGTCGCTGTAACTCTTCCTGCAGTCGGGTCTTGGCGTCCTTGCCGGTGGTTTTGGGGTCGGCGGCAGCCAGTTCAGGCTCGTACAAACGTCCGATCATGGCGCGCGCCACATCGAAGCCCGCATCGAGATAGACCGCCCCGATCAGGGCTTCGAGAGCATCGGCCAGAATCGACGGCCGACGAAAGCCGCCACTGCGGCTTTCGCCCTCGCCCAGGCGCAGCCACTGACCAAAGCCAATGCGACCCGCAACCCGATACAACGCCTGCTGCTTGACCAGAAAAGCGCGCAAGCGGGACAAATCGCCCTCGTCCTCACCGGGAAAACGCTCGAACAGCAATGCCGCGATTGCGCAATTAAGCACCGAGTCGCCAAGAAACTCCAGGCGCTCATTGTTGGGCTGTCCATAACTTCGGTGGGTCAGAGCTTGTGTGGGCAACGTCGCGTTCGCGAATCGATGACCCAGACTGCGCTCCAGGGCTTCAACGTCCATGCATCAGGGGTTTTTTAATAGGCCTCGCGACGATAAGCCACGACCAGGCTGACAGGGCCGGCCAGGGATACCCGTTTTTCATAATCAAAACTGACCATCGGCTTGCCATCGACCTCTTCAATGATGAGATCCTTGCCGGTCAGCGAAGTGATGTCATCAATGGTTGCGGCCCGGTCAAACGAGCGACGGATCAGTTGCGGAGACCCTTCCCCGAGCGAATTGTCGATGGCTGCCTGAATCTTGCGGTACTCGATGAACGTCGGGGTCAACTTCAATGCAGCCCCGCCGACAATGACCAGCAACACGCCAATGAACAACAGAAACAACAGCGAAATGCCGCGCTGGCGCTGCCGGGGGGCGGCGCCTTGGGGTAATCGTGCACGCATTGAGGCTTGGGTCGAATTCATGGTGACGTTCCTGGAGAAAATGGGTTGGTATCCCCCCTCGACTTGAGAGGGTTAATGAAACCGACCGATACGGCCAAGATCACCAAAATTCATCCAGATGAAAAAGGCCCGACCAACGATATTTCTTTCCGGGACGAAGCCCCAGTATCGACTATCAAGGCTACTTTCGCGGTTGTCCCCAAGCACAAAATAATGTCCTTCGGGCACCTTGCAAACGACGCCATCGCTGGAGTATCGGCAGTTTTCAATCATCGGAAACTGCTCTACAGGCTTAATATCTGGCGGCCTTTCAAGGTTCGTCAATATGTTATGAGGCTTTTCTCCCAAACTCTCTAGATATTTGGGCACTTCCGTCAGACGATCGGTATCGACGTAACGGCCCTCCGGGTCCAACTCGATCTGCTGGCCGTTGATAACCAGCCGCTTGTTCAGATACGAAACCGTATCGCCAGGCAGTCCGACGACCCGCTTGATGTAGTTCTCGGCCTCATTGCGCGGGAAGCGGAACACCATCACGTCGCCGCGCGCCGGCTCACCCAGTTCGACCACCTTGGTATGCAGAATGGGCAGCCGGATCCCGTAGGAAAACTTGTTGACCAGGATCAGGTCACCGATCATCAGGGTCGGAATCATCGAGCCGGAGGGAATCTTGAACGGCTCGACCACGAACGAGCGCAAGCCGAACACGATCAGAATGACCGGAAAGAGACCGGCCGTGTATTCGACCCACAACGGCTGGCGCAGCCGCGTCTGGCGCAACGCATGGCGCTGGGCCTGCACGGCTTGCTCGCCATGGCTGTCGCGCAATGCCGGTGCCAGGGCCTGATCGAAGTGTTCGATTTCGGCGCTGGCCTTGCGTTCACGCCCCGGGCGCAACACCAGTTTCTCTGCCAGCCAGGCCACGAAGGTCAGAACCAGCAACAGGAATAAGATGAGCGCGAAATTCATCGGCTATCCACCTGCAAAACCGCCAGGAATGCTTCCTGGGGTATTTCGACACTTCCCACTTGTTTCATGCGCTTTTTCCCGGCTTTTTGTTTTTCAAGCAATTTCTTTTTGCGCGTTATGTCGCCGCCATAACATTTGGCAAGCACGTTCTTGCGCAAAGCCTTGACGTTCTCGCGTGCGATGATGGTCGACCCAATGGCCGCCTGAATCGCAACGTCGTACATTTGACGCGGAATGAGTTCGCGCATCTTGGACGCAACCTCCCGGCCGCGCGATTGCGCCACCGAGCGATGCACAATCAGAGACAACGCGTCGACCCGGTCACCGTTGACGAGAATCTCCATCTTGATGACATCAGAGGCCTGGTAATCCTGGAACTCATAGTCCATGGATGCATAGCCGCGTGTTGCTGATTTGAGCCGATCAAAGAAATCCATCACGATCTCGTTCATCGGCAGGTTGTAGGTAAGCTGCACCTGACGGCCGTGATAAACCAGATTGGTTTGCGTGCCACGTTTGCCGGTACAGAGCGTCATTACCGTGCCCACGTATTCCTGCGGCACAAAGACCGTCACGCTCACCATGGGTTCACGAATTTCGGCAATCTTGCCCACGTCCGGCATTTTGGACGGGTTTTCGACCTTGATTACCGAGCCGTCACGCATCAACACTTCGTACACAACCGTCGGTGCCGTGGTGATCAGATCGATATCGAACTCGCGCTCAAGCCGCTCCTGGACGATGTCCATGTGCAGCATGCCCAGAAAGCCGCAACGAAAGCCGAAGCCGAGCGCCTGCGAAACCTCGGGCTCAAAATGCAGAGCTGCATCGTTGAGCTTGAGCTTTTCAAGTGCCTCACGCATGGCCTCGAACTGATTGGCCTCAATGGGGTACAAACCCGCAAACACCGCGGGTTTGACCTCGCGAAAGCCTGGCAGGGCTTTGGCGGCCGGGCGCGTATGGTGCGTCAGCGTATCGCCAACCTTGGCAACGCTGAGTTCCTTGATGCCGGCAATCACAAAGCCGACTTCACCGGTATTGAGTTCGGTGCGCCCCACCGACTTGGGGGTAAAGACACCGACCGACTCCGCAATGAACTGGCCGGGCGAAGCCATCAGTTTGATCTTGTCGCGAGCCTTCAACGCGCCGTTGACAATACGAATCAGCATCACAACGCCGACGTAATTATCGAACCAGGAATCAATGACCAGCGCTTGCAGCGGTGCGTCAGGATCACCCTTGGGCGGCGGCACGGCGGCGACCACCCGTTCAAGGATTTCGTCAATACCCATGCCGGTTTTGGCACTGGCCCGAATGGCGTCACTGGCGTCGATGCCAATCACATCTT
>CAXBNM010000076.1:0-15919 GCA_963976885.1 uncultured Burkholderiaceae bacterium | reverse complement strand
ACAAACTTCAACGGCACCGATCGCGTTGTCAGCAATGTGGTCGACAGCGCGACGCTCGCCCCCGGCGGCATTCGCGTCTACACCTCACAGGGCACCGACGGCAGCACCATCGAAGTCAACCTGCGCCATGACAATCTGGTCCGGCACGTTCGCGAAACCCGCGCAGACGGACAGTTGTCCAATTGCGTCCCGTATCCGCTCGATCCACGCTTCTGATCGGGCCCGCCGAAGGCGCCATCGAACGCACCGCTTCCAGCCGGAAGACGGTGCGTTTTTTTTTCGTCCAGGCGCCGCCATCGATTCATTCGAATCAACCAATTCGGGCCATGTCCCGACAGGCAAGCTTCGGTACAATGACCAAAAAATCAGAAGACTCGGGGTTGGTCTCAGCAATCTGCCCACAGCGGCTCGGCATCATCGGCAGCCGGAGTTAACAACAACCTAGGAGAGAAAGATGAGAACAACCACGCTGGCCGTTGCGGTTTCCGCCCTTTTCGCGCTTCATGGTTGTGGTGGCGGAGGCGGCACCGACACGGCGGTGTCCGGCGGCGACCCAAGTCAAGACCAGTCTCCAACCGCACCAACGCCGGCACCAACTCCAGGACCGACCCCCGCGCCAACACCGACTCCCACGCCGGCACCGACGCCGACCCCCACGCCGACGCCCACTCCCACACCGACGCCCACTCCCACGCCGACGCCGACCCCCACGCCGACGCCGACCCCCACACCGGTGCCGACCCCCACACCGGTGCCGACTCCCGCGCCGGTGCCGGTGCCGACACCCCCGACTTCTGGCGCCGACATCGACATGACGCGCCCGTTCAATCAGCAGGTCGATTGTCGGTTCGGCTTCAAGCCTTACTTCGAAGCAGCCCATTCAGGCACCTGGACGGCCTCATTCGATGGCGACTCCCTGAGCCTGCTCAGTGAAAACGGGCAACAGACCCGGGGCGGCAAATTCAGCGCCAGCGGCAATCCCGTCGAGCGCGAAAACTATTCCGGCGCAGCGTTGTTGCGCACTTATCTTGGCGCCAGCGGCGGCGAGATCTATTTCACGAAGACGCTGACTGAACAAATCATTGCGACCGGCCATAACCGGATGGGCGGCAACTCGCCCAATACAGAAATCGTCGAATGTGGCGCAGATACGGCCACGCAATGGATTCCGATCCCGGCCGTCAACCAGTTCACGGCCGACGATAACGGCGTGAGTTTTGCCAACATGAGTTCCAACATGAACTGCGCACTGCGACAAGGCGAAGGCTCCTGGAACGCGATTGTGCGAACCTATCTGGTCACGGACGCGTCCGAAAAGCTGGAGATGTTTTATGGCGGACGCAGCACTGTCTTTGAGGTCGCCAACTATTACGGCGCCGACCGAACCGTGACGCTTGCCTTCAGCAGCGGCAAGGCAGCCCCCGCCGGCCTGCGGGTCTTCCACTCAAAAGATGCGGCAGGCAACAACATCGAGATCAGTCTGCGCTACGACAATCTGATCAACTACGTCAGGGAAACCCAGGCCGGCGGACAGATTGCCAACTGCGTGCCATTTCCGCTCGACCCGAGGTACTGAACTCAGCCACCTTGCGTACCAAAAAACGCGCCCCTTTCCCTCCGAAAGGCGGCGCGCTTTTCTTTGCTGGCGGCCTCGTTCAAACCTTGAACTGGCCGCCTCGCTCGCCTTCACCCGGCCGCATCAACTCAAACAGTTCGGTGACCGATGAATAATCGCGATAGCCACAGCGGGCCAGCGGCACCGCGCGCGCGGTATCAAAGCGCCCGTCGCGAATGTAATCATCATTGATGTGCACCGCCACCACCTGGCCAACCACCAGATAGTTGTGCGTTTCATTGCCGTCGATATCGATCAGCGCCTGACACATCGTGGTCTTGCATTCGAGCGACGCAGGACTGATCGCAACCCGCGGTGCTTTGACCAACTTGCAAGCAGCCGCTTCAAGCCCGGCGTGCTCGTATTCGTTTTGCCCGGCGGGTAAATCGGCACAAGACAGATTCATCGCATCGGCCAGTTCGGTGGTACATAGCGAGAACACGAACTCGCCGGTATCGCGAGCATTGTGCGCACTGTCCTTCATTTGCTCACTGCCAAACGCAATGAAATTCGGGCGGCTGCCCATGGCGTTGAAGAAACTGTAGGGCGCCAGATTGGGCCGGCCTTCCTTATCGACAGTAGATATCCAGCCGATCGGTCGCGGCGTGACAATCGCCTTGAACGGATCATGTTTCAACCCGTGGTTACTTCCCTCGTAATACATGGAGCCCTCCAGAAACCCGCACTATTGCCGGGCAGGCCGGCGGTGTCACCAGCGCTGCATCGAGGGCTGATGATAGCGGACGCCGCTCACGCGCGCGTGCACCGAAAAGACGCAATCCGGGTATCCATCAGGCAACCGACGCAGTCAGTTGCGCAACTGAACGTCGGGAGCCGTATCCATTGAAGTTGCAGGCAACGGGCCTGCCGGTAGCGGCGCGCGACGCAGCCACCACTGGGCAAACAGCAGATTTGGCACCCAGCAGATCCAACCCAGGTAGACCGCCGCCGCTGCGTACTCAAACCCGGCCAGACCGAACAAGACCAGGTACAGACGCAGCGTGACGGCCGCGAAGGTAAGCGCGAACGAGCGAATCATCCATTGCCGATGTTCGACATAACGACGCGCCCGGGCCATGCGCAAGCCCTGCCAGGTGAAGAGCATCCAGAACACGGCCAACAACACAAACCCTGCACTGGCCACCGGCCCCCCAAGGGAGTTGAAGCCGAGCACCAACCCACTCAGCCCGCCCACCATCACCGCCGCAACATACAGACGGCCTGACCAGCGATGCCAGATCGGTCGCCGGGCACGAATGCCTGGCATGAACTGCAAGGCGCCAAAGAACAAGGCAACGGGCGCGGCCACGACATGAAGCACAAAACTCCACCACCGATCAGGCAGGTGCTCGGCAAGGTCGCCGAAGGCCACTGGCAAGCCAAGAATGAGGAAGCGGAACGACACCAGTGCGGTAGCGCCGCTGAGAAAAATCATCAACCAGAGGCCGGCGCGATCGCGTAGCACTGAGGTCTCCTCGTTAGTGAAATTGAATCAATGGTGATCCCTTGGTGCACGATCGACAAGCCTGGATTTACGCAAATTGCGAGACTCAACGGAAACTTCGCACTACCAGCAATGTAGCCTCAGCGTGCGTTGAGGGCTGAGGCGAGACTGATAGATTTCGCCTCGTCAGTAAATAATGCGACCAAATCAACCGATCCAAATTCTCGCAATAGCTCCTTATGTCTTATCGGATGATTTCCCCTACGAAAACGGCGTCCAACGTTTTGTCCCGCGCTTCCGACAATTTCGTAAACGCCCCATGTACGGGGAATAGTGTAATTTGAGTTCTGCGAATCGGCTTGAACCGATTTTTCATCAATTGCACTTGCAAGCAAGAAATCAACCATCGACATTACAACCTCCCGTATTCAGCAATCTTGGAGTATTCCGCAATAACAAGTCTGTGCGGACACATGCAAGCAGGAGCTTTCAAATCAAAGTCGTACTGGCAGCAATCTCGCATCAATTTGCCTGGAGATCCAAAACTGACCGCAACAAAGAACGTCCTTGTTGGGCAGAGGACGGTCGCGTCTCGACAACGTTAGTCTAGCTAAACCCCGACCAGGGCATGGCGCACCAACAAGCCCGCCAGCACCAGCATCGTCAGACCGATCAACCCATCGAGTATCTGCCACGCCCGTGGCCGGGCAAACCAAGGCGCCAGCCAGCGTGCGCCGTAGCCAAGCAGGACAAACCAGACCACGCTGCCAGCACTGGCACCGGCAATGAACCAGCCGCGCAACTCAGCGGGGTGTTGGGCGCCGATGCTGCCCATCAGCAGCACCGTATCGAGATAGACGTGCGGATTGAGCAAGGTGAAGGCTGCCGCCTGTGCCACCACGGCGCTGCGGCGCATGCCGGCGCCAGCCGCCGTCGCTGTCAGTTGCTGGGCAGTACGGGCGCGGCGCAGGGCCTGGACGCCATAGACCGCCAGAAAAGCCGCGCCCGCCAGGGCCAGCGCCCGGGCCATCGTGGGGCTCTCGCCCAGCGCCTGAGCCATGCCGAGCACGCCGGCGGCGATCAACACCGCATCCATCACGGCGCAGAACACCACGACAGTGCCGACATGTTCGCGACGCAAGCCCTGGCGCAGCACGAAGGCATTCTGCGCGCCGATGGCAACGATGAGGCCGAAACTCAACACCATGGCCTGGAGGAAAACCGGCAGCGCGAGCGAGATGATTTGGAGAGCAGTCATGATGCGGCGAGATTGCCAGCCGCAACAGATGAAGGCAAACTAATCTTTCTAAACTCAATTAAGTTGAACTAATTCAATGCTCGACTACCCGGCACTGGCCGCACTGACCGCCGTCATTCGCGAGGGCAGCTTCGAGCGCGCCGCCCTCGAGCTGCACGTAACGCCGTCAGCGGTATCCCAGCGGATTCGCCAACTGGAAGAACGCGTGGGCTGTGCGCTGGTCGTGCGGGGCCAGCCCTGCAGCGCCACCGATGCGGGTCGGCGGTTGTGTCAGCACGTCGACCGGGTGCGCTTGCTGGAGCACGAGTTGCAGGAAGCACTGCCGACTCTGGCCGCGGACGGCGCCGCGCGGGTGCCGTTGCCGGTGGCGGTCAACGCCGATTCGCTGGCCACCTGGTTTGCGCCAACACTGGCCGCCTTTGCCGCCGAAGCTCCGGTGTTGATTGAACTGGCCGTTGATGATCAGGATCACACCACGGAGTGGTTGCGCAACGGAGCCGTACTGGCTGCCGTGACCAGTACCGCGCGCGCGGCGGCCGGCTGCAACAGCCAGCCGTTGGGCACGATGCGCAACTTTGCGGTGGCCAGCCCCGCTTACATGGCCCGTTATTTTGCAGATGGCGTCGGCCCGGCCAGTCTGGCGCAGGCGCCCAGCCTGATCTTCAACACCAAGGACGAACTCCAGGCGCGCTGGGTGCGTCGCCAGTGTCACCGCCATGTCGATCTGCACCGACACACGATGCCGTCCTCACAGGCGTTCGTGGCGGCCGCGCTGGGCGGCATGGGCTGGGGCCTGAACCCACAGGCGCTGGTCGAAGCGCATCTTGCCGATGGTTCGCTTGTTGAAGTGGTACCGGGCACGCCGCTCGACGTGCCGCTGTACTGGCAACACGCCCGCGCGGCCTCGGGCTTGCTTGATGAACTGACCAACGCGGTGGTGGCCGCCGCCAACAACGCTTTGCTGCCGCCCTGAACACGAAGCGGCCGGGGCGCAGACGCATCGAGCGCTGCACCCCGGCCAGCCATTGCTGCTTGTCAGGAACGGCAGCGAATCAGGTTTCCTGCTGCGCCACCTGCCGGGTTTTCTCGTCCTTGTAGGTGCCCCAGACATCGGCAAGCTGGGCCATCGACAGCGGATCGAGATCGAAGCGTGGCAGCGCTTCGTCGTCCCAGTGTCCGAACCGATCTTCACCGCGCACCAGCGTCGCCCGACCTCTGCCTTCGATGAGTTTGACGCTGGTCGGGATGTAGAAGAACGCAAAGCCAACCCGCCGCTCATCCGAGGTATTGGGCAAGGAGCTGTGCGCAGTCTGCTCGTGATGCAGCGAGACCTCGCCGGCGGTGAGCGGCATTTCAACGGCCGCCGCTTCGTCGATGCCGGTCAGTGCCTGCCCTTTGGCCAGCATGTTGTTCTCGCCATAGGTTTCCTCGTGCGTGAGCGCGGGGCCACGATGGCTGCCCGGCAAGACCCGCAGACAACCATGGGCGGCCGACGCGTCGCTGAGTGCCACCCATGCCGTTACCTCACGATGGGGCGTAAGCCCGAAGTAGGCCGAGTCCTGGTGCCAGGACACGAAACGTGGATCTTTCGCGTCCTTGACGAAGGCCGATGCGCCATAGAGCAGGATGTCGGGTCCGATCAGATCTTCGATCGCATCGAGTAGCGCGGGCTCGGTGGCAATTTCCATCAGCCAGGGAAAGGCCAGATGGCCTTTGATCTTGAGCGTGCGGTTGGCGTCATGACCGACGCTCTGCTCGTAGGCTTCCAGACGCCGCTGGTAGTCGCGGGCACGGGCCGCATCAAAGGCCCGCACCGGGTACGTATAGCCTTGCTCATCAAACTGCTGCTTCTGTGCGCTGCTGAGTTTCTTCAACATGATGCTTATTGCCCCATCGAAACTGGCCGGATGCCGGCCTTGGCCATGTCTTGCGGAAACACGATGACCCGCTCACCGTTCTGAATCTGAATCATCGGCAGGTTGCGGTTCTCGTTCAGACCGTCGGCGCGAAACTTGATCGGGCCGTAAAAGGTATTGATGTCAGTCGCGGCGATGGCCTTTTTGATGTCATCGGGCTCCAGCGACGCACTGCTCTCGAGCGCTTTCTGAATGACCACCAGTGCCGCCGCCGATGAGGCGTGGACGTAATCGGGCTCTACGCCGGTTTTGGCGATGATGGCATCGGTAAAGGCTTTGGTGCTGCCAAAGACGTCATCGGCTTCATAGGTTTGCGAGGGGTGCCACCATGTTGCCGAGGTGACGTTCTCGGCCAACTCGCCCAGCGAGTCAACAAACTCACGATAGGCCGGACCGGTAATCATCGACAATGCCTGCACATCAACCCGCAAGTCGGCCATCTGTTTGCGAATCAGCACCAGGTCTTTGGTGTAGCCGGTGGCGAACACCCAGTCGGGCGTGGATTGCTTGAGCACGGTCAGCGCTGCGGTGTGATCGAGCGAGCCAACCGGATAGAGTTCGTTATAGACAAGCTCCAGACCGGCTTTCTCCGCTTGCTTGGCCATGGTGGCCGCCATGATTTTCGGGAACACATCGTCACGGCCGAGCACGGCAATTTTCTTCACATCGGGCTGATTCTTCTTGATCTGCTCGATCATGATGTCAATCAGACCAATCGACGGGGCAAGCGTGCCAAACAGCGAGGTATACCCCTGGTTGTGCACGGGCTCGGACGAGGCCACCGCAACAATAGGCATTCCGTAACGCTCAGCCACCCCAGCCACCACCTTGGTATGACCCGAACCAAACGGCGCCGTCATTACATGCACCTTGTCGACGGTAATCAAGCGTTCGGCCAGTTGCTGGGCACGCTTGGCATCGGTCTGATAGTCGTAGTAAACCAGCTCTGCCTTGCGCTTGGCGCCACCGCCCACGGCAATGCCGCCAGCGGCATTGACCCGCTCCAGCCAGACCTGGTAGGCAGCCTCTTGCTTGCGCCCCTCGTCGGCCAGACCACCGGTTAGCGCCAGCGGCGCGCCGATCCGAATCGGTTCTTCGGCTTGAGCTTGCAGGCTTACCGCCAGGCCCATTGCCGCCATCAACACTTTCAGGTGTCGCATACTTCCTCCGTAGGAAAATCCAGATCGATCAATTCAGGGAAAACAAACTCAGTCGTCGAGTGCCTGCGCGAAAACATCCACCGGCGGTCGATACAAGCCGCGACCGAGCAGACCGGTTTTGCCGTCGGCGCCGAGCATCGCCAACGCGACGAGCGGTGTGACCTGGCTTGCCGCCACGCGTTGCGCATCCAGTGGTACCGGCTGCATCGACGCTGACTCGGCCCCCGGCGCAGCGCGAAGCTGATCAACGACGCCGGCGTAGTCATTCGGCAGCACGCCGGCAGACTCAAACGCTTCACGTGCCACAGGCGCATGGGCCAGCCGCTGGGCGCCAAAGCCAAGCATGTCGATCACGGCACTGTCGCCAATGGCCCCGCATGCGAGAATCGATTCCTTGCCCGGCAGGCGTGGACCAGCGGGCGCACCGGCGGCCACACTCGACCAGCGTGCCGGCGCGCGCGCGAGCGACACGCCGAACTGTTCGCCGTTGCCGCCGGCGCGCACCACGACACTGTTCGGCCCGTCACCCGGCACTGCTTTGAGAAGCAACGCGCAAGCGGCCATCCAGAGCGTGAGGAAGTACACCGGCGTGCGGCCAATGGCATCGGCCCAGTCCTGCGCGCCGGCTTGTTGCAGATGCTCGGCCAGTGCGCTCGAGGCACCGCTGGTGCCAAAGTGCAGATCGTCGCCAGCGGCCATCCCGGCCCGGGCCAGCGGCCACAAGGCCAGCGGTCCGTGCGCCGCCAGGTGCGCTTGCCAGGCCGGAGTCAGCTCGCGATCGCGCCGTTGCAGACTGGCGAGCACGGCCGGATCCCGGCTGCCCATGCGCGTGTCCAGCCCCAGCACCGGTGACACCGGCGCAAAGCTGGCCGGCAACACGGTATCGGCATCGGCCACCACAAACAACGGTGTGGACGGTGCGACCACGGCAGCCAGCGGTGTGACGCAACCGCTGTCTTGCGCAGGCGCCCAATTGATCTGCCCTTGCGCAATCAGACGCTCGGCGTCGGCCTCTGAGTCTGCCCACCCTTCATGAATTGCGGTCAGCACCGCGGCCGATTGCAGCACGGGTGGCGGCCGGGTTGGGTCGGCAAGCGCGGGGCCGGCATGCAGCAACTGCATGTCGGTCAGGCCCAGGGCCTGCCCGGCAGTCTCCACGCCCACCAGCGTCGGCTGCATGGATTGGATTCGCGCACAAACGGCACTCGCATTCATGATCAGATCCCCATGTAAGCCGCGCGCACGCGCGGATCTTCGGCCAGATCACGTGTGGCGCCCCGGAAACTCACCTGCCCGGTTTCAATGACCAGGCCCTGACTGGCCAACGCAAACGCGGTGTGCACGTCTTGTTCAACCAGCAAAATGGTCAACCCCTTGCGATTGGTGGCCAGCAACGCATCGGCCAGACCATCGACCGCCCGTGGCGCGAGCCCCAGCGAAAGCTCATCAATCATCAGCAAGGTAGGTCGCGACATCAGCCCACGACCAATCGCACACATCTGCTGCTCACCACCGGACAAGGTTGAGGCGTCCTGGCGATAGCGCTGCTTGAGCACCGGGAACAAGGTATAGATCTCTTCCAGATCGGCCTCGATATCGGCATTCAGGTCACGACGCAGGTAGGCGCCCAGCAACAAGTTGTCGCGCACCGGCAGCCCTTTGAACAGGCGTCGTCCTTCGGGCACATGCGCAATGCCGGCCCGCAGGAAATCTTCGGGTGTTGCGCCGGTGAGATTCTTGTTGGCAAAACGTACCGTGCCACTGGTCGGTTTGATCAAGCCGGACAAGGTGCGCAACAAGGTGGTCTTGCCAGCACCGTTGGAGCCGACCACGCAGGTGATCGAACCGGAGGCGACCGTCAGGTCGACCCCCCACAACACCTGCACATCGCCGTAGCCGGCCTCCAGGGCGCTGACTTCCAGCAACGTCGTAGCATCGTCGGCAGCGGGTTTCAACTCGGGCATGTCAGCCAGATCATTCATGCGGCTTGCTCCTTCTGTGCAAATCGACTTCCAAGGTAGGCCTCGATCACGAGGGGGTCGCTGGCTACCGCCTGGGGCTCGCCACGGGCAATCAGTTCGCCGTGATGCAGCACAATCAGTTCATCGCAAAGCGAAAACACCACTTTCATCAGATGCTCGATCAGCAACACGGTGATGCCGCGCGCTGCAATCTGCCGGATCAGCTCGATCGCACCGATGATCTCGGTACTGTTCAAGCCGGCGTTGACCTCATCGAGCAGCAACAGCCGTGGTTTCATCGCCAGCGACTTGGCCAACTCCAGACGTTTGCGCGAGGGCAAGGTCAATGACGCGGCCGGGTGGTCGGCAAGTTTTTCCAGACCGACAAAGCACAGATGCTCATAGGCTTCGTCGCGCGCGGCAGCACGCGTTGCGGTGCCACCGGCATACAGCGCACCGGCGGTCACGTTTTCGATGACCGTCATTTGCGGAAACGGCTGGACGATCTGAAAGGTACGCGACAGGCCGCGGCGCGCCGCTTCAAACGGCCGCTGACCGGTGACGTCCTCACCCTGAAACTGCAACTTGCCGCGGGTAGCCCGGTGCACACCGGTGACCAGATTGACGAAGGTGGTCTTGCCCGCACCGTTAGGGCCGATCAGACCGACAATGCGCCCCGGCGCCAGATCAAGCGTCACATCGTTGACGGCAGCCACACCGCCGAAGGTTTTGGTGAGGCCTTCAACTCGCAATAACGGCTCGCTCATGATGCCTCACGGGCGACCGGCGCCATTGACGCGGAATTGTTTCGCTCTGTTTGCACTTTGGGCAGTTTGCGTCGCGTCAGACGCGGCAGCAGTCCACCCGGCAAGAAGAAGATCAGCAGCACGATCACGATGCCCAGCGCCGCGCGGTTGAAGTCCAGAAACTGTGCCCACACGACCAACTCGACAACGATGAAGACGGCTGCGCCGATGATCGGTCCGAGAATCGTGCCGGCTCCGCCCAGCAATACCATCACCGGCACTTTGAGCGTGGTCAGAATTGAAAACGAATCGGACGGGTCGATATACGACGTCCACGACGCACCGATAGCGCCGATCGTGCCGCAGAAAATTGCCGATAAGGTGAAGGCAATGGTTTTGTAACGCACGACATCAATACCCACCATGTCCGCCGCGTCTTCGTTCTGCGCAATACAGCGCAGGCCGAAACCAAGCCGGGAACGATCGACAAGTACCGTCATGATGAAGGCCAGAATCATGACCACCATCATTGCCGCCAGAAAGAAGCGCCCGGCAAAGTCAGGGCCGCCTTGCAGAATCGGCACGTTCAGGCCTTCGCCGCCGCCAGTCAGCCCGGACCACGAGCCGGCCACCAGGCGCAGAATCTCGACGATGGCAATTGAACCCACCGCAAAGTAATGCCCCTTCATGCGCAGGATGCCCAGACCGAGCAGACCGGCAAACACGCCGGTGACCACCGTGGCACCGGCCCATGCAGCAAACATTGGCACACCGGCGTTCTGCATCAAGGCGCCGGCATATGCACCCAGTCCGATGAACGCCGCCGTGGCAAATGACGGATAACCCGCATAGCCGCCGATGATGTTCCACGACAGCGCCAGCGCCGCATACATGCAGATGAACGTTGCCTGTTGCACGTAATAGTTGTTGCCGCCCAGCGGCACCAGGGCCATCGCCACGGCAAACACCACGAAAATTGCAATGGTCTTTTTCATTCGTACCCCTTCTTGCCCAGCAAGCCGGTCGGTCGCACCATCAGCAAACCAAGCATCAGCAAAAAACCGATCAACACGGCATTCTGCGGTCCGAACCAATGGCCCGAGAACGACTCCACAAGACCGAGCACCAGCCCGCCCACCAAGGCACCGGGCACCGTACCCAGCCCGCCAATCACACAAACCACGAAGGCTTTGCCGAGCAACAAGCCGGTCAGGTTGGTGGTGACCGGAAAGACCAACGCCAGCAACGCACCGCAGACACCGGCCAGGCCGGCACCGATGGCAAAGGTTGTCGCGTAGACCTTGTCGATGCGAATACCCATGAGGGCGGCGGCGTCGTGATCCATGCGCACCGCGACAATCGCCCGCCCCGTGCGTGAACCACGCAGGACTCGATACAACACGCCCGTAAGCGTAAGCGCGAGCAGCATCGCCACCACCCGATCCCAGGGCAACACCACATCGCCGAGCATTACCGTGCCGAGGTCGAGCGTGATGCGTCGCGGGGTCGCATCGAAGAACACGTTCATCAGGTTGTAGAGGATCAGATCGAGACCGAAGGTGACGGTCAGTGTCAGCAACACTGGTTCGCGCACAATTCGGTTGATCATCGTGTACTGCACAACCCAACCGATGGCGTAGGTCAGGGCCGCCACCGGTATGAGGGCAATCAACGGATGAATGCCCAGGTGATACCAGGCGAAGTACGTCAGGTAACCACCGAGGATGATCATTGATCCGTGCAGCATATTGATTACATTCAATACGCCCCACACCAGCGAGAAGCCCACTGCCAGGCACGCGTACAGCGCGCCCAGCGTCAGTCCATTAACAATGACCTGAAGATAAATCATGACAAACACCTGTTTGCGGTTGGGAAGTGCAGAATCATCATCTCAACTCAGGGCGCTGCAACTTCAGTCAGCGATCCGGCCTTGATGGCTGCCGGGAAGAGCGGCACGACCTTGCCGTTCTGGACCTGAATGATCGGCAACTGACGGCCGCCGTTCATCCCGTTGGCGCCAAAATTGATCGGGCCGTAGAAGGTTTCAATATCAAGCGAAGCCAGTGCGTCGCGCACTTTGGCTTTGTCCAGCGTGCCGGCTTTTTCGATGGCCTTTTGCAGCGCGATCAGCGCAGCGGTTGAAGAGGCATGAACATAGTCCGGGTCTTTCTTCTCACGCTCGTAGAAGGCTTCGTAAAAGGCCTTGGTCGAACCGAACACATCGTCCGAGGTATAGGTCAGCGAGTGATGCCACCATGACGCGCTCGTGACACCTTCGGCAAGCGGGCCGAGTGCGTCGATGAACTCACGATACGAAGGGCCGGTAATCATCGTGATGATGGGTGCGCTGATATTCAGGTCAGCCATCTGCTTGCGCGCCAGAATCAGATCCTGCGTGTAACCCGACACGAAAATCCATTGCGGCTCGGTTGCCTTGATCTTGCTCAGTGCGGCGGAATGATCGAGCGTGCCGACCGGATAGACATCGTCATAAACGATTTCGAGTCCGGCCGCAGTAGCTGCCTTGGCCATCTCGCCGGCCATGGCTTTCGGGAACACATCTTCACGACCGAGAATGGCAATCTTCTTCACGCCCGGAATCAGCTTGCCAAACAGCGTGGTCATGTTTTCGACAATGCCGCCATTGGGAGCAAGCGTGCCGAACAGATACTTGTAGCCCTGGTTGTAAACCGACTCGCTCGAAGCCACCGAGGACATCAAGGGCACACCATTGCGCTCGGCCACACCGGCCACAATCTTGGTATGGCCCGAGCCGAACGGTGCCGTCATGAAATCAACCTTGTCGATGTTGATAAGACGCTCGGCAATTTGCTGCGCAAGTTTTTTGTCGGTCTGGTAATCGTAAGAAACAATCTCGACCATCATCTTCTTGCCGCCAACATCAATACCGCCCGCTGCGTTTACACGCTCGGACCACATTTCATTGGCAATCTGCTGCTTCTTGCCTTCGTCGGCAAGGCCACCGGTCAAGGCCAGCGGTGCACCGATCTTGATGACGTCGGCGGCCGAGACGGATGAAGCGGCAGTCAGTGCGGTCAGGCCGAAGGACACTGCGGCAATAGCCCGGGCAATGCCGGCTCTCGGGGTAATCTTTTTCATGGCAAATCTCCTGAAGACAGCGTGGAAGGTTGATGCGGGTTGATGCGAACAAGTGAACACGGGTCAGTGCCCGGTAATGGCGGAAACAAGGCGACCGATCCGGCGGCGCAACATCAGCCAGATCAGAGCGAGAGGATTCAGGGGAGCCGCGGGCGCAGGCGATGGCGCCGCAGGAGGTTTGGTTTCGGGCGCGGCATTGTCGGGTGCGACGCCGGCCGGTGCGTCGTTCTTGCTCACCGCCGCACGCAGACGATCGGCAAACTGACTGGTCATCACATCGGCCAGCTCGTTCACGATGCCGGCGCGATTGAATTGCGCCAACGAACCGGCCAGCGAGTAATCAACCGTGACCTGAACACGGGTGGCCGCATCGGTACCCGCGGGTGTCTGCGCGGCCGGCAACTCGGTCAGCGTGAAGCTGGCCACCCCTTTGACACGGGAGTTGGTTTTGCGATCAACGGCAGCGCCTTCGAAGCGACCTGCCAGCGTCGCCTCGTCAAGCGTCAACCGACCGTTGCCGGCAAAGGCCGCGGCAATCGGCCCGAGTTTCACTTCAAAGCGCAGCGGCCCTTCACTGCCCGATTCATCCTGATTGACCGGCCCGCTCATGCTGGCACCCGGCAGGCAATTGACCAGCAATTCAAGATCGTTGAATGCGGGCCAGACGACGGCGGGCGCCGCATGCAGGTCGAAGCTTTGCTCAAGCTGCATGGCTGCCTCCGACGTTTTGCGCGGCGACGGGAGCGGCTTCGCGCCGCAAGGCCAGCACACTGAGAATGGCGCGCACGATGCCCCGATACCCGGTACAACGACAAAGATTGCCCGACAACTCCAGGCGCACCCGATCGGCATCGGCATTGGGCAGGCGCAGCACGATATCGCGCGCCGTCACCAGCATGCCTGGTGTGCAATAGCCGCACTGCAATGCATGCTCAGCGGTGAAGGCCGCCCGCAGTTGCGTCATCACTTCGTCGTCAGCGAAGCCTTCGATCGTACGGATTTCCTGCCCCGCACAGGCTTGCGCCAGCGTGATGCACGAGCGCGCCGGAGCGCCGTCAATTTCCACCGTACAGGCTCCGCACACACCGTGTTCGCAACCCAGATGGGTGCCGGTCAGGTGATGCTCTTCGCGCAAGTGGTCGGCCAGATGCGTACGGTCTTCCGTACTGCCGCTCAGTTTGCGGCCGTTAACCATCAGATCCAATGGCTTCATGATGTCAGTCCTTTGTCTTTGCCGAAGCAATCGAGTGCAGTCAGTGCGCGGCGCATGATCGTGGCTTGCTGCTGGCGCTGCACCGGGTCACTCACACCGGCCTTGTCGAGCGCAGCCAGCCGGCCGGCGTCACTGCGCAGCGCCTCCAGCGCCGACTCACCTTCGATCAGCAGCGGCACACCGGACAAAGCCCCCACAACCATCCGGTAAACCCCTTTGGGCGGGTCCACCCAGATGGCGGCCAGCGCCTCGGCAAATTCGCCCGGCTTGCGACACAGCTTCTGATAAGCCCATCGCGCCGATCCGGAGAACACCGGCACATCGATGCCGACGAGCACTTCGTGCTCATGCATCGCAGTGGTGAATGCGCCGAGGAAGAACTCGCGCGCAGCCAGCACCCGTTCGCCGTCCGGCCCTTGCAAACGCAAGCCAGCATCAAGCAAGCGCATCGTGGCCACCCAGTCGGCGGCCGGATCGGCATGGGCCAGACTGCCGCCGATCGTGCCGCGGTTGCGCACGGCCCGGTAAGCGATGCCGCCGGCCACATGAGGGAGCAAACCGCGCGTCACATCTTCGAGCTTGCCGTCTTCTACTTCGGCGTGGCGCACGCCGGCGCCAATGCGCAAGGTCTCGTCTTGTACCGACCACTGCCGCAATGCCGGCAGCTTGCTCAGATCAATCAAATGCTCCGGCTGCACCAGACGCAGATTGAGCATCGGCCCGAGTGACTGGCCACCGCCAAGCAGCTTCGAATACGCATCGCCAGCGCTGCTCAGCGCGCCAATGGCCTGCTCGACGCTGGCGGCGCGGACATAGTTGAAGGCAGCCGATTTCATTGCGACTCTCCGGCGCGGGCGATTGCCTGCAAGATGCGCCGCGGCGAGGCCGGGCATTCGGTGATTTCGGCGCCCAGTTCAACCAGCGCATCGTTGATGGCATTGACAATGGCCGCCGGCGGGGCAATGGCGCCGCCCTCGCCGATGCCTTTTTGCCCAAACTTGGTATAGGGCGACGGCGTTTCCATATGATCGATACTGGCCAGCGGCACCTCAGTGGCACCGGGCAGGATGTAATCGGCAAGCGTCGAGGCCAGTGGTTGGCCATCGCGGTCGTAAGGCATCTCCTCATAGAGCGCGGTACCGATGCCTTGCGCCAGCCCGCCCAGAATCTGACCGTCCACCACCATCGGGTTGATCATCGTGCCGCCGTCTTCGGTGATCACGTAGTTGAGCAACTTCACGGTGCCCAGTTCGATGTCGAGTTCCAGCACGCAGGCATGAGCGGCGTAGCTGAAGGTGCCGGTGTCGCGTTCGGGCTTGTAGCCAATGGCCACTTCGAGACCGGCCGGATCAATGTCGGCCGGCATGCGCTGCGGCTGGCGATACCAGGCATGCGCGATCTCGCGCAGCGACAAGACCTGGCTCCGGTCGGGGCCATGCGCACCGTCTGCATCGATGCTCACCGCGGCCGGCTCAATCTGCAG
>CAXBNM010000075.1:0-15924 GCA_963976885.1 uncultured Burkholderiaceae bacterium | reverse complement strand
CAAAGGCTTCGCCCGAATTGCGAAAGAAGGGGGCCACGGTCAGCGCCGCGAAAAACCCGTAGACGACGGTCGGTACGCCAGCCAGAATTTCCAGCGCTGGTTTGGCAATGGCGCGCAGTTTCGGAGACGCGTATTCGGACAGATAAATCGCAGACATCAGGCCGACCGGGACGGCCACCACCATCGCGATCAGCGAGATGAGCATCGTGCCGACGAACAGCGGGATGGCGCCGAACGAACCGGATGAACCGACTTGATCCGCGCGCATGGCGGTTTGTGGGCTCCAGCTCGTGCCAAACATGAAATCGGTGAACGGGACCTGGCCGAAAAAGCGGATCGCTTCGAACAGGACCGACAGCACGATGCCGATCGTGGTCAGAATGGCGATACTGGAGCACAGGATGAGAATCCAGCTGATCGCTCGCTCGACGAGAATCCGGGCACGTTGATTGGCCTGAACCTTGGTCAGCATCAGACTGCCCAGACCAATGGCGGCGCACAGGATGACGACAGTCATCATGGCGCGACTGATGGTTTGCAGATTCGCGTAGCTGTCGGCGGCGGCCAATAGTTCGGGGCTCAGTTCAGACGAGACGATATTGCCGCTGACGTGATTGCGGATGTCGTTGACAACCAGATTGAGTCGGTCGGGCCCGAGATTCTGATAATCGGCCGACAGACCGGAGACAATCCAGTGCGTAATGACGGTGGTATCCAGACTGGTCCACACGGCCAGCAGGATGAGTGCGGGGACGCCGCACCAGAGGGCCACGTACATACCGTAGTACGCGGGCAATGATTGTAATTTTCGGATTTCACCGGAAACGATCGAGTGCGCTCGACGCCGTCCCATGAAATAGGCTCCGGCGCTCAGGAGCAACAGAATCAGAAACAGCGTGATCGGGTTCATTCGGTTGTCGGCTGAAGTTGAGTGAGTTGAAACAACACCGGGCGGGTGAACAGTTCACGCGCCCGGCATTGATTGATTGGCCGTCGAGCTCTATCAGAGGTCGGAGATGGCAACCAGGTTGGCCGCGTTCTCGGCGGTCATCTTGCGCTCGTCGTCCGGCATCGGGATCAGGCCACGCTCAGAGAGGTAACCGTCTTCGCCAAAGGCGCGCTCACTCGTGAACTCAGCCAGAAACTCTTTCATGCCGGGGATGACGCCGACATGGGCTTTCTTCACATAGAAGAACAACGGACGCGACACTGAGTAAGAGCCATCAGCGATGGTTTCGAACTCGGGGACTACGCCTTCGACGGCGACACCGCGAACCTTGTCGCTGTTCTGATCAAGAAAGCTGTAACCAAAGATGCCCAAAGCATTCGGGTTGGCGTCCAGTTTCTGCACGATCAGGTTGTCATTTTCACCGGCTTCAACATAGCCACCGTCTTCACGCAAGGTGTGGCAGGCGGCCTTCTTGCCGTTCTTGTCCAGGCTCTTGATGACGGGGTAGTTCTTGCAACCCTCATCCATGACCAGTTCCAGGAAGGCGTCGCGGGTGCCGGAGGTAGGCGGCGGGCCCAGAACTTCGATCTTGATCGCGGGCAGATTCTTGTTGATGTCCTGCCAGGTCTTGTAGGGGTTCTCGATCAGCTTCTCGCCGGATGCGTCGGGAACTTCCTTGGCCAGCGCCCAGTACACTTCCTGACGGGTCAGTTGCATGTCGGGGCCGCTCTTGGACTGAGCCAGCGTAAGACCGTCGTAGCCGATCTTGACTTCAACAACTTCTTTCACGCCGTTCTTGGCGCACATTTCAACTTCAGACTTCTTGATGGCGCGCGAAGAATTGGTGATGTCCGGATGCTCGGCACCGACACCGGCACAGAACAGTTTCAGACCACCGCCCGAACCGGTCGATTCGATTTTCGGGGTCTTGAATTTCGTGGTCTTGCCGAATTGCTCAGCAACCACGGTGGCAAACGGGTAGACCGTGGACGAGCCTACGATGCTCACATAGTCGCGCGATTGCGCGGAGGCGGTGCTGGCGACGGCTGCGAGTGCGGCTGTCATGACCAGTTTTTGCATTTTCGACATGAGTGCTTTCCTATTGGGATTGGCGTGCTGAGAAAGGACGGAGGTCGTAGATTCATTGCTTGCCGAAGAGGCTGGGTCAGCAACAAGTGATCCGTCATCGCTGCGCAGATTAAAGGCCGTGCGTGACGGTTTTGTGACGAGATGTCTATTTCGGTCTAGTGGCGCAGAGCCATGCAGACGCCGTTCAGGCGGTCGCAGGCGGTCTGAAGCGTCCGGCAAGCGCGCAGCAGGCGGCTAAATCGAAGAGTGAGGGGATCGGGAACAGGCGTCGTCGCAATGTCACTGGCATGACATAAATAAGCCTCAGAACCCGTTCTGGCCGGACGTATGACAAAGCGAGCGGGCAAAAAAAGGCCCCGCGCTGAGGCGGGGCAAACCAGCCAGGGAGGAAAAAGATCTCGATGGCTGGAGGAGGAGACTTACTCAAAGAACACCAAGTGCTCTCGACACGGCTGAATGTACGGACCGCGGGATGTTTTGGCGCGTGAATGCGGATTGACGGTGATGAGACTCGGACAGACGGATACCCGGTCGCCGGTTGTGACATGCGTTGACATTTGGTGTGACTGGATTTGAGAGTTCGGACGCCTCGGCCATGCCTGTATGACGCTGAAAATTCAGCGAATGGCGGATACCACCAGACTTCAGGAGGCGTAGGCGCCCAGATGGGATCGACGAGGTATAACCGCGGGCTGATCGCTGTCCGGCGGCCAAGGGGGACTGCCTGCAACGAAGGGGCGCGAAGGAGCCCGTCTTGCGTGCGCCGCTGGGCCCGACGGCGGGCAGCGTCTGCCAGGCATCGTGATATCGGCGGCGCGGTGCCAGAGGCCGGGCAATTCGGCGGAGGGGGGGCTACGCTGGCTCAACAGGTCGCTGAGCGGTTCGAACGGACTTGGGCGCAGGCTGGCTGGCGCGCGAGCCGGGTCAGATCCTGCGGACGTTCAGCAGCAGGCGCGCGCCTGGCTTGTTACTGGGCCAGAATCCATTTGACGAGGGTTTCAGCCTCGGCGGGGGTAACCTGCGGATTGGCCGGCATGGCGACCGAACCCCAGACGCCGCCGCCGCCGCCACGGACCTTGCCGGCCAGTTTGCTGACTGCGCCATCGGCGTCTTTGTACTTGACGGCAATCGCCTTGAACGCAGGCCCGAGAATTTTCTTGTCGACCGCATGACAAGCCGTGCAGTTCTTGGCCTTGGCCAGATTGGCATCGGCTTTGGCGACGCTACTGAGCCCGAGCAGGCCGCAGGCTACAACAGCGGTCATTGAAACGACTGCTAGGCGGGATTTCATGACGACACTCCGAATGTGAACTTCTGTTGGATAGTAACGTAGTCATTCAGGCTCGATCGGTCAGGCGGCTCGGTTTGCGCAACACTTTGCTGGTCGATTGTGATGCCACTGCCGGGCCGGCGCGAGCGGCGTTCCGTCTATCGCGCGCCGGCCACCATTGAGACGATGCCGAGCCGCGCCCGGCCTCGGTTTGCGCGACACTGAGCGGGACCAATTTCCATCGAGGTACATCGTGTATTTAATCTGGTTAGGCGTAGCGCTGATATTGGCAAAAGTGCTGGAACTGGGTCCGATGGGGACCATGAGTTGGTGGTGGGCGCTGACCCCGTTTGCGCTGGCCTTTGTGTGGTTCGAGGCGCTCGAACCGGCGCTCGGCTTTGACAAGCAGAAAAAAGCCAAGGAAGCCGCCAATGACGAAGCCAAGCGGGAACGCATTCAGGCCGGCTTCGCACAACCTAAAAAGCCCTGATACTGCCCGGTGCCGTGCTGCCGGCACCATCTCTGACCTGCCAACGTCAAGCCGGGCCAGCACGTTGACGTGCTGACCCGGAACCTGAGCGGCTTGAGGCAGGGTTCAGTCGGCGTCGGTAACAGCCCCCCGGCTGGCCGACACGGCAAGACGAGAGAACTCGCCCAGCACGCCGCGGGTATAGCGCGGGCTCGGCTGCTGCCATTTCTCGCGCCGGCTGGCCATCGTCGCATCGTCGATATTGACGTTGAGAATCAGCTGATGCGCATCGATGGTGATCGAATCGCCTTCCTCGATCAGGCCGATCGGACCGCCTGCCGCCGCTTCGGGGGCAACGTGACCAACCACCATCCCCCAGGTACCGCCCGAGAAACGTCCGTCGGTGATGAGGCCGACCGATTCGCCAAGACCGGCGCCAATCAGTGCCGAGGTCGGGGCCAGCATTTCCGGCATGCCGGGTGCGCCACGGGGGCCGAGATAGCGCAATACCATGACGTCGCCGGCCTTGATCTTGCCGTCCATGATGGCTTTCAGCGCGGATTGCTCATCGTCGAAGACTCGTGCCGGGCCGGTGATGACCGGGTTTTTCAGACCCGTGATCTTGGCCACCGCGCCTTCGGGCGACAGATTGCCTTTGAGCACGGCCAGGTGGCCTTCCTTGTAAAGCGGCTTGTCGATGGGATGGATGACCTTCTGATCGGGCTCCGCCTCGACCTTCCAGTCGGCCAGCTCTTCACCGATGGTGCGGCCGGTAATGGTCATGCAATCGCCATTGAGCAGGCCGGCGGCCAGCAGTGACTTCAGGACCGCCGGGATGCCGCCGGCCCGGTGCAGGTCGGTAGCCAGGTATTGGCCGGAGGGCTTCAGGTCGCAGATGACCGGGACTTTCTTGCGCACGCGCTCGAAGTCGTCGATGGTCCAGGGCACATCGGCTGCATGGGCAATGGCCAGGAAGTGCAGCACGGCATTGGTTGAACCGCCGGTAGCCATGATCAGCGACACGGCGTTTTCGAGCGATTCGCGGGTGACGATGTCACGCGGCTTGAGGTTCTTGCGCACCGCCTCGACCAGGACCCGCGCCGATTCGACGGTGGAGTCGATCTTTTCGCTGTCGGGATTGGCAATGGTGGATGAACCCAGCAGGCTCAGGCCGAGGGCCTCGAAGGCCGACGACATCGTGTTGGCGGTGTACATGCCGCCGCAGGAGCCGGTGCCCGGAATGGCGTTTTTCTCGATGCCTTCGAAGTCTTCGTCGGACATATTGCCCTGCGAATACTGACCGACCGCTTCAAACACCGAAACGATGTTGAGGTCCTGACCCTTCCATTTTCCTGGTTTGATGGTGCCGCCATAGACATAGATGGCCGGCACGTTGCAGCGCAGGATGCCCATCATGCCGCCGGGCATGTTCTTGTCGCAGCCACCGATGACCATGACGCCGTCCATCCACTGGGCCTGCACCGAGGTTTCAATACAGTCGGCAATGACTTTGCGGCTGATCAGCGAGTACTTCATGCCTTCGGTACCCATGGACATGCCGTCCGAGACCGTCGGGGTGCCAAAAGTCTGGGGGTTGCCGCCCGCCGCCCGGATTGCTTCGACCGCCGCATCAGCCAGTGGCTGCAGGCCCGAATTGCAAGGGGTGATCGTGCTGTGGCCGTTGGCAATGCCGATCATGGGATTGGCGAAATCCGATTCCTTGTAACCCATCGCGTAGTACATCGAACGATTGGGCGCGCGCGCCACGCCCTCGGTGATATTGATCGATCTGCGGTTGGGTAGGTCCTTGTTGGCCATGTTCTCTCCTGTCAATTTCACGTAGTTTATCGACTTTGTGACAGGAGGCGGTTGGCGCCCGGTCCGGGCGCCGATCGGGCCGATGCGGAATGACGCCCCGCAAGGCCCGATTCAGACTTGATTCAATGCTCGCTCACGGGCCATTCAGCGCGGCCTGGGCCTCTGGCACGCGGGGCCGGGTCCGGTCGTCCAGCCAGGCTCTGGCCTCAGGCAAGGGCATCGGGTGCGAGAACAGGAAGCCTTGCACCAGTTTTGCGCCCAGTGCCTGCACCCGCCGCAATTGCAGCGGCGACTCGATGCCCTCGATGACGACACCAACGTTAAGGCTGTTGGCAATCGAGATCACCGCGCCGATGATGGTGTCGCCACCATCATCGAGCGAATCGACAAAGGTGCGGTCGACCTTGAGCATATCGACCGGGAAGCGCTGCAGATACGACAACGACGAGTAGCCGGTGCCAAAGTCGCCAATGGCAATGCGCACGCCGCGTTCGCGGACGGCGACCAGCGTCTCGTGAATCCGGACTTCTTCGCGGGCATAGACGGTTTCCGTCAGTTCCAGCTCGATCTGGCCGGGGCGCAAACTGTTTTCAACCAGCACCGTGTCGAGCATGCCGATGAAGTCGCCGTGCGTGAACTGGTGAATCGAGACGTTGATCGTGACCCGCGGGCAGCGCGGCCCGATGAGATGCCGGGCGTCGCGGCCGGCCTGGCGCAGCACCCAGTTGCCCAGGCTCACCATCAGGCCGTTCTCTTCGGCCAGACGCACAAAGATGTCGGGGGCGACTTCGCCCATGTCGGGGTGTTGCCAGCGCAGCAGGGCTTCCATCGCCACCACGTCGCCGCTGATGGGATCGACAATGGGCTGATAGACCAGCGCCAGATCATCGTCGGCAATCGCCGTCTTGAGCGCCTGCACCATGTCGAGCCGGTCTTTGGCCTGCTGCCGCCAGATGGGCTGGAACATCCGCGCCCGACCGCGGCCGTCGACCTTGGCCTGGTAGACGGCCAGGTCGGCATGGCGGATCAAGGCCTCAGGGTCTTTGCCATGAATCGGATACAGCGCAATGCCCACGCTGGCGCCGACGCCAAGGGTGTTGGCGCCGAGCTGGATCGGGGCGCGCACCTTGGCGGCCAGGCTGGAGGCGAAACTTTCGAGCCGGTCTGAACTGGCATAGCCGACCGGTTGCAGGATGATGAACTCGTCGCCGCCCCAGCGGGCCACGCAGGCGGCCTTGTGGGCGTGATTGTTCAGGCGACGGGCGACAATTTCCAGCACCCGGTCGCCTACATCGTGGCCCATGTTGTCGTTGATTTCCTTGAACCGGTCCAGATCAATGAAGAACAGCGCCACGCAGGACCCGGTTTCGTCGGCGCGGGCCAGTTCGGCGCGCATCACTTCCTCAAGCTTGGCCCGGTTGGCCAGGCGGGTCAGGGGGTCGCGAGTTGCCAGCGCCTGCAACTGTTGCTGCGCGCCTTCGCGCTCGCTGATTTCCCGTTGCAGCAGCAAGGTGCGCTGGCGAACCCGCTCTTCGAGCTGGTGATTCATTTGCAGCAGCGATTCCTTGGCCAGTTCCAGTTCTTTGTTGAGCCGGCGCAGGCGGCGCTGCTGACGAACCGCCGTTTGCATCAGTTTGCGGTTTTCTTTCTGCGTGCCGATCTGGGCTGTGGCGCGCTGTTTTTGTTTGAAAACCAGCCAGGTGAACGTCACGAACAAGGCCGCACCAAAGTAGCCCAGCGCCGTGAACGGCCCGCCCTCAAGCATGAAGCTGATCGTCAACGGTAGCAGATAACAGGCGATGAACATCATGGCCACGGTTCGTGACGCACTCATGGCATGGGCCGAACTGCTCGCCAGACAACTCATCAGCAACATGACCAGCGTTTTTTCAGTCGCGGTCATCGGGCCGACAAATTGCACCGTATACACAGCCCATAACAGGCAGGTCAGGAAGACCAGCCCGAAATACTCATTGAACGAGCGCCTCACGTGCGCATCGGTGCTCGCCTGCGCTGTCTTGCCAAAGCGATGGCCGTGCCAGGCGCGCAGCGCCAGTATCAGCAGTGATACGACGGTCCAGACGATGGCCGTGAGACCGGCACCCGGGTAGGCCAATGCGCCAGCCGCAAGCATCGCCCCCGCAATGATCGGTGTCATTTGCAGGGATGAGCCTCGTAGCGACACGATCTGATCGAGTCGTGAGAGGCGATATTGCGGTTTTCTGGTGGTCGTACGACCCATCTGTTGGCAACGTGAAAGTGATGGCTAGTGCTCGTGCGCAACGAGTCCGGCGAAACGTTGGCGTTGGCTGGATCCGGACACGGAGCGCAGCGTTGCGCCATCGGGCTTTTGTTCGCTGAACGATAGAGGCTATGCAGTGGCCGGCAAAGCGCTTGCAGACCAGCGGCCAATGGGCGGTTCTGAAGGTGGAAACTGGCGTCTGTGAGGTCTTGTTTGATGGTTCAATGGCCGGTTTCAGGGTAATGGCCGAGGGATAGAATGTCGGTGCCAGAGTCGGTTGGTGTGTCACCTTGTGAAAATTACTGGCAACATCAGCCTGCGGATTCGGCCTCGGGCAAACAGTTCGGTAAAGTGCCGGGGCTTGTCGACGGGCAATCGCCGTCGCCGTTTACACTCTGTCGTCCCGCGCCGACCCTTAATTGCCCATTCCATCGGGCAGGCCGTGTGTCTTGCGCCTTCTCCACGCTTCCCCATCCGTCGTAAGTCGACCTTATTCGCAATGCTTGTTCACCCAGAGTTTGATCCGATTGCCATCCAACTTGGCCCGCTGGCGATTCGCTGGTACGGGCTGATGTATCTGACCGCGTTTGCCGCGTTCTACTTTCTTGGCCGCTACCGGCTTGGCAAGCCGCTTTACCGGCAGCAATCAGGCTTACAGGTTCAGGACCATGAAGATCTGTTGTTCTGGGGCGCGATGGGGGTGGTACTGGGTGGCCGGCTCGGGTATGTGTTGTTCTACAAGCCGGCTTACTACCTGTCGCACCCGCTCGAGATTTTCTTCATCTGGCAAGGTGGCATGGCGTTTCATGGCGGGCTGCTCGGCGTGATTATCGCCATCGTGTTGTTTTGCCGGCGCCGGCAATTGCGCTTTTGGCCCGTCATCGATTTCGTCGCTCCGCTGGTGCCACTGGGCCTGGCCGCTGGCCGGCTGGGTAACTTCATCAACGGTGAACTCTGGGGGCGCGCCAGCACCGTGCCCTGGGCCATGGTGTTTCCGCAGGCCGGCGACGGGTTGGCTCGTCATCCCTCGCAGCTTTATCAGTTTGCGGGCGAAGGCCTGCTGCTGTTTGCGTTGCTCTGGTGGTATTCGTCCAGCCCACGGCCGGCACGCGCCGTCTCCGGGATGTTCCTGCTCGGTTACGGGATCTTTCGGTTTCTGGCCGAGTTTGCGCGCCAGCCCGATGCTTTCCTGGGTTTTCTTGCCTTCGGGGCGACGATGGGCCAGTTACTGTGTCTGCCGATGATGGCCTTCGGGATTTATCTGCTCAAGACCGCCGAACGCCAATGAGGCGCCTCGGCGGTTGCGGTGCGGTTCAGGTCGAAACGCTGCGAATCAGCATATAAGTGGCGAGCATCAGCAGGATGACCCCGAACATCTTTTTCAGCGTGGCGGGTGACACCGCATGAGCCAGCTTCACGCCGTACGGAGCGGTCAGCACGCTGGCCGCCGAGATGGCCAACAGAGCCGGGATGTGCAGGTAACCAATGACGGGGCCGGGCAGGTTCTCGCTCAGGCCGGCGATCGCATAGCCAATCGTGCCGGCGAGCGCAATCGGCAGCCCGCAGGCCGAACTGCAACCGACGGCGCGGGTCGGCAGCACGCCGCGCGCCATCAGGAACGGGATCGTCAGAAAGCCGCCCCCGGCGCCGAGAATGGACGAGACCGCGCCGATACCGAGGCCGCCAACGGCCAGCTCGGTGCGCTTGGGGCGCCGATCGGTCGCCTCAGGGCGATGTTGGGGCTTGCGCACCGCAACCGACCAGGCCGACCAGAACAAAAACGCACTGAAGACGAGGGCCACCCATTTGCCGGGTGCCAGTCCGACCAGTTGCGAACCAAACAGGGCGCCAAGCATGATGCCGGGCGCCATGACTCGCACCACTGCCCAGATGACGCTGTTGCGCTTGTGATGGCTCCAGACGCTGGAAACCGACGTGAAAATGATGGTTGCCAGCGAGGTGCCGATGGCCATCTTGATGACGATATCGGGCGGATAGCCTTCTATCGTCAGCACGGTGACCAGAAACGGCACCATAATCATGCCCCCTCCGATACCCATCATGCCGGCCAGTACGCCGACAGCGGCACCAAGGAAAAACAGAAAGCAGAGGACGGCGAGACTCATGGTGCGGTTGTGATCAGAAGGTTAACAGTGGGGTACCGACAGCGAAGGCAGCTTTCTACAGCAAAGTTGACAAGCTCGGCAAATGACAACACCGCGATGGCGACCTCAGGCCGTGCGGCTACGAATGCGCAAACGAATAGCGGGCGGTCGGCATTGAACCATCTGGTCGCGGGCGCCCCTCAATCCCCTTGGCGGTATTTTTCCATGAACTTTCGGGTGATGCTCAGCCTGGTGCTGTTTCTCGTCGGAATACAGACACTGTGGGCTGCCGGGCCCGGCTTGCCTCAATTGCTGTCCAGTACCGCGGGGCAGCAAGTTGAAAGGTCGATCCGGATTATCCCTGACCCGGCGGTGCTGCGTGCGGACTGGTGGCTCTACTTCAATGTCAGCGCATCCGAACTGGACGAGCGTGCCAGCAAATTGCGTCATCTGCTGACGCGGCGCTATGGGGTCGGCGCGCAAGCCGACGACCAGATTCGAGCCGCTGCGATCGGTCGCGTTCTGTCCAACCTCGATGCCTTTGTGGCGGCCCGGCAGGTACAGCCGACAACGCCGCCGCCGATTCCGGATGCCTCGGAAATCTACTCACCGGGGCTGGCGCTGGAGCTGGTCAGCAGTTTGCGCCAGGCCCGCCAGGCCGTGCAGTTCGATCTGAACGATGTTTCGGCGCTCAAGGACGCCGCCGATACCGCCCGTCGGGACATCGACATTGCGATGGCTGCGTATTTGCAACTCGACGCCATTGACGATCGGCGCGTGCCCCGTGGCCTGGAAATCATTGCCGATCGCCTGGCGCTGGCCACCAGTGATATCCAACTGGCGTTGCGGCGTGCGGCGCTGAGTGCGCGCCAGGCGCGGGTCGATGCGCTCGAGGTGGTCGAGCGCCGCGCCGAGCAACGCCTGCGCGGCGACGCTCAGGAAACGGCCGAGCTGGGCAAAGCGCTCAAGGCCGCTGTCGTGGCGCTCGGCATCGCCGACAAGGAACTGGCCAATGCCAAGCGGCGGATGCTGCAATCGACCGCCGCGACCGTCGAGGATCAGCTCACCGCCCGGTTCCGGCAA
This sequence comes from uncultured Burkholderiaceae bacterium, assembly GCA_963976885.1. Classification (GTDB taxonomy): domain Bacteria; phylum Pseudomonadota; class Gammaproteobacteria; order Burkholderiales; family Burkholderiaceae_E; genus JAUIAI01. The sequence continues at coordinate 4,899 of CAXBNM010000075.1, read as the reverse complement.
CAGCGTGTGACGCGTGCCAGTATCGAGCAACTCGCGCGCCGGGTGGCGCTGCGCAGAATCAATCTGCAACAGGTTCTCAACGGTATCTTGCTCGAAGATGTCACGGTGCCGCTGGCGCTCGGTCATGAGCAGATCGAACTGACGCGCCAGCTAATCGAGCAGGCGCGGCCGTTGGTGGCAACCTTGCAGACGGGCAGTGAACTGGAGCGGGATCGGGCCGGAGAACAACTCGCCAGTACCGGCCTGCGCGAAGCCGTGTTGCTGATCAACCAGCGCCGGCTGCGCCTGGCGCAGGAATCGATCGGGCAGATTCGCTTGTTGAATGATCAACTCACGCAACTGGAGTTTCTGTCGCGCTGGACCGCCACGGCCATCCGCGGCGAAGAAAGTCTGGTCGAGCGGATACTCGGTTCGATAGCCGATATGGGCCTGCGGATTCAGCAATCGGCCGGTGCGGTTACCGATCAGACCTTGTTCCGCCTGGGGGAAACGCCGATCACCTTGTCCGGCGTGTTCAAGGTATTGGTGGTCGTCATCATTGCCTGGATGGTGTCCTGGGTATTGCGGCGCATGATTGGCCAGCTTGGCAATCGGTTTCCGAAGGAGAACCAGTCGGTGCTGTTTGTCATCGGCCGGCTGGCCCATTATCTGATCATCATGATCGGCATTCTCGCCGGCTTGTCGTCGATCGGGCTGTCGTTTGCCAACTTTGCGCTGGTCGCCGGCGCGCTGGCGCTCGGTCTGGGTTTCGGTCTGCAGACCATCGTCAATAATTTCCTCTCCGGTCTGATTCTGTTTTTTGAGCGTACCGTCAAGGTCGGTGACTTCGTTGAACTCGATAACGGCGAGCGCGGCGAGGTGCGTTCAATCAACGTGCGCGGCACCATCGTCAATACCAACGATAACGTCGATGTCATCGTGCCCAACTCGCAGTTCACCGAGCGCAAGGTCGTCAACTGGACCTTGCTGGATCCGTTCCGGCGTATTCATGTGCCGTTTCGGGTGGCCTACAGCGCTGACGAAGACAAGGTCGTCGAGGCCGGGCTTGATGCCGCGCATCGCTTGTCCAGCACGCTGACCGGCGTGCTCGGGCGCGAGCCCAGCGTCTGGCTCGTGAACTACGGCGAGAACGGCTTCGAGTTCGAGCTTATCGTCTGGCTGATGCCGGACGCGGTGCGTCGACCCGATGCGGTGTTCGCCGCTTATCACTGGGAAATTCGCAAGGCGCTGCGTCGTCATGACATCGAAGTGCCGGTGCCTCAGCGCGAGATTCGTTTCCGCCAGCCGGTCCCTGCGGCCCTGCAGGAGGCAGTGGCACCGCAGCGCTGATTGATGGTAAAGTCAAAACGCTGCTAACTTTTCCAAGGAGGTGATCCATGAATCTCGTTGTCATGCTCGCAACGCCCGCTTGTGTAAGTCAGATCCCGGCAACATCGGGAATCCACCTCAGACGGGGGAGTTAGTCCGGCCCTGCGGCTTTCGTGTCGCAGCAGGATCTTTGGTCGACGGCCCCCGGGCCCGGCTACTCCTGAGCATCAAAGCCCCGCTACAGCGGGGCTTTTTCATTTCCGGCCCAGGCAGCGTTCGCGCCGCCATGGCCGGCCCGGCAAACCTATAATCGTCGCTATCGCGCCAGGACAATGAGGTCCGTGGGGTAAGAGGGCCTGGTCGGCTCAGGAGATTTTCAGCCGATGGATTCACAATGACGCATGCGTGGGCGATGCTGCTGTTGCTGGCGGCGCTGGTGGCTGGCGCGCCACCTGCCGTGGCTGCCGGCGCGGGCGCAAAGCCCGCCGGCGATGCTCTGGCGCCATCGGCAACCCCTGTCGTCGTGACCGATCTTCGCGGCCGCCGCGTGCACCTGCCGCGGCCGGCGCAACGCATCATTACCTTGCTGCCCTCGCTGACCGAAGCGGTTTGCGCGTTGCAGGCCTGCGATCGGCTGGTAGGCATTGATCGCCATTCCGACTGGCCCGCGGCCATCGACGGTCTGCCCCGCCTGGGCGGCCTGAACGACACCTCGGTGGAAGCCATCGTGGCCTTGCGCCCGGATGTTGTGTTGCTGTCGCCGGCCACGCGGCTGGCGGGACGGCTGGAGGCGCTTGGCATCAAGGCCGTGGTGCTTGATGCCGAGCGCATCGAACAAGTGCATGACAAACTGACCGTTATTGCCGCGCTGATTGGTCGGCCAGCGGCCGGCCAGCGCTTGTGGGCCGATATCGAGGCTCAGATTGCCGCGGCCGTGGCAACGGTGCCGGCGGCGGTTGTGGGCCGCACCGTCTATTTTGAAGTGTCGTCCGAGCCGTTTGCCGCCGGCCCCGATTCGTTCGTGGGCGAAATGCTGAGCCGGCTCGGTATGAAAAACATCGTGCCGGCCGATCTCGGTCCGTTCCCGCAGGTCAATCCCGAATTCATCGTGCGCAGCGCGCCGCAAATCATCATGACGGTGCGCGACGAACTGGCCCGCATGTCTGGCCGCCCTGGCTGGGCCGCGTTGCCGGCGCTGCGTGAGGCTCACACCTGTGGCTTTGCGCCCGAGACTTATCGCTGGCTGGTGCGCCCCGGGCCGCGTCTTGGCCAGGCCATCGGGCAGATCGCGCAATGTCTGCAGGCCCTGGCGCCGAGCGTCGCGGACACCCGCCAGTGATCGACGCCGCTGTCGCCCGCCGTCGCCGCCTGGCCTGGGGCCTGGCCGTGATCACGCTGATGCTGGTGCTGGCCGGTCTTGGGGTGGGCAGTGACGGCTGGTCATTGCCGTGGGCAGGGCCGCAAGGGCCGGACGCTTTGATTCTTGGTCAGATCCGCTTGCCGCGCACGCTCGGCGCGTGGCTGGTGGGCGCGTTGCTGGGGCTGGGCGGCGCCATTGCGCAGGGTTTGTTTCGCAACCCGCTGGCCGACCCTTATCTGCTGGGCTCGGCGTCGGGCGCGTCGCTTGCGGTGGTGGCCGTGATGGCGGCCAGTGCTTTGCCGTTGAGCGTGCCGTTGCTGGTGGTGCTCGATGCGTCGGCCGGTTTGCTCGCGGGCAGCGTGATGGTGGTGGCGGCCTTCGTCGGTGCCATCGGTGGCGTCGTGCTGACCCTATTGCTGGCGCGCGGTGCCGAGCAATCGGTACGGCTGTTGCTGGCCGGGGTGGTGGTCGGCGTGGTGTTGGGCGCTCTTACCGAATTGCTGACCGTTGTCGTGCCCGAGGCCTTGCGGGCCCGCCAGGCCTTCATGCTGGGCACGACGGCGTTCATGGGCTGGCCCGCTGTGGGCTTGTTGCTCGGCGGCGTATTGCTGACCGTGCCGGCGAGCTGGCGGGTGGCGCGCGGTCTTGATGCACTGACCCTGGGCGAAGAAACTGCGCGCTCGCTTGGCGTGTCACTGCGCGGGTTGCGCATCGGGCTGATCGCTGCGCTGGCGCTGGCCACGGCGCTGGCCGTTTCGCAAGCCGGTCTGATTCCGTTTGTTGGCCTGGTAGCGCCCCATCTGGTGCGTCGCTTTGCCGCTGGCTTGCATCGATTTGTGTTGCCGGCCAGTGCGGCAATGGGCGGCGCCCTGTTGCTGGCCGCCGATTTGCTGGCCCGCGGTCTGGTGGCGCCGGCCGAATTGCCGGTCGGCATACTCAGTGCCACGCTCGGCGGCAGTTACCTGTTGTGGCTGTTGCACCGGCGGGCCTCGTCATGAGTAGTCAGCATTCGCGGATCGGTCTGAACCTGCAAGCGCGCCGGCTCAGCCTCAGCTTCGATCGCCATGAGGTGTTGCACGATATCGATCTGACTCTGCAAAGGGGCTGGACCGCCATCGTCGGGCCGAACGGTGCCGGCAAATCAACGCTGCTCAAATGTCTGGCGGGTGTCTTGCACCCCGATCGCGGTGCGGTGCTGCACGGCGGCGCCGATATTGCCGCGCTGGGGGCGCGCGAGCGTGCTCGCAGCCTGGCCTGGATGGCGCAGCAATCGGCGCTGGAGGCCGAGTTGACCGCGCGCGAAGTCGTTGCGCTCGGCCGCCTGCCGCATCTCGGTTTGCTGGGCGCGCCGGGAGCGGCGGATACGCACGCCGTCGAGCAAGCCATGCAGTTGACGGGCTCGGGCGACTGGCAACACCGCTCCATTGCGCAGTTGTCGGGCGGCGAACGGCAGCGTACCTTGTTGGCCAGGGTGCTGGCAGTGCAGGCCGATGTGCTGCTGCTCGATGAGCCGACCGCCCATCTTGACCCCGAGCATCAGGTGGCACTGGTGCGCCTGATGCAACAACTGGGCCGTGAGCGCACCGTGGTCAGTGTCTTGCACGATCTCAATCTTGCGCTGCTTGCCGACCGCCTGGTCGTGATGGCCGCAGGCCGGGTTGTCGGGCAGGGCGCCAGCGATGATCCGGCCATCCATGCTTGCCTGACCGAGGTGTTTGCCCAGGCGGTGGCCATTCGCTCGGTGGACGGGCAGTGGCTGGCTTTTCCGGTATTGGGCGGCGGCCGTTAGCCGGGCACCGCCAATGCCATTCGCGCCGCTGCTGAACCACTCGCGCTTGCTGACGGTTAGTCGTCGCAAAGGCCTCGCCGGGGCCGGCAAGCCGCTTCTACACTGCCCGCAGATTCAATATCCCCAAGGAGTGTTTCTGATGAAGCCTGCGATTGATCGCAAGAAACTCATGGCTATGGCGTTGACGGCCGTGCTGACCGGTGCCGGTGTTTCGACTGCGCTGGCCGCCGACCTGATTCTCAAGGTGCAGAATGTTGCCAGTGCCGAGGGCACCTTGCGCGTCGCCTTGTACGACAGTCAACAAGATTTTGACGCCACGCGAATTTACCGGGCGCTCGCGCACCGTGCCAGTGCCGGGGCCATGGCGGTACGACTCAGCGATCTGCCGGCCGGCGATTATGCGGTGATGCTGTTTCATGACCAGAACGGTAACGAGAAACTC
>CAXBNM010000074.1:0-15932 GCA_963976885.1 uncultured Burkholderiaceae bacterium | reverse complement strand
CGAGCAAGGCGCTGCCAATCGGCGCGAGGATGGAGATCTTCTCGCCACTGTCGTCCATGTCTTTCGGATACACCAGGGTCAGGTGAAACGCCTCGGACGAATCGACGATGCCGAAACGCACGGTCGAGTTCATCGTCACGACTGAAGGCGGGATTTCCTCGGGTTCGACGACATTGGCCCGATCCAGTTCAGCCTGCAGCGCCTCCACCCCTTTGAGTGATCCGTTTCTGTTGGTCAGCAACAGATCGTGCAGCCGATCAGCATCGAGAGAGGAAATAACAAGATTGGAGGCCATGGTCAGACTCACTGTTTGAAACCAATTGAACTAAGATGCATTCGACCGGGCAAGGACACCCCGGGCGTAGCGCTTGTTTTCGGACCCGTCAGTATTTTCGCGCCATGGCTGGCCAGACGCGCAAGGTAACGGGCGGTTTGTTTTGCGGGACGCTCGCGGGAGGTTCGCGCGCAGGCACGAACAAGTCCATCGTCGATTGCAGATAACAATCGATGGTAGGCGACTATCTCATTCCGAGTAACCCATCACCGGGAACCATGGCGTTTCCTTTCAGGACACACTGAACAGCAAAGCAATGCAAGATCTCAACGATATGGTGACGTTTGCGCGAGTCGCGGAAGCCGGCAGCTTTTCCGAGGCAGCGCGACGCACGAACAGCGGTAAATCGAGCGTCAGCAAGGCCATTGCACGGCTCGAGCGCGCCCTTGGTGCCCGACTGATCAACCGCAGCACGCGCGGCCTCAGTCTGACCGAAGTGGGGGAGGCTTATTACGAACACTGCCGCCGCATCGTGGCCGAAGCCGCGCAGGCCGAAAATGTCGTCGATCACCATCTGGCCAAGCCGCGCGGGGTGTTGAAGGTGACGACCTCGGTGGCGTTTGGCACCTTGCAGGTCACGCCGGCGCTGCCGGACTTTCTGGCCCGCTACCCCGACATTGCCATCGACATGACCATCATCGACCGGGTGATCGATTTGGCCGAAGAAGGTTTTGATCTGGGCATTCGCATCACCAGCCAGCCCGACCCCGATCTGGTCGTGCGCAGCCTGGCGCCGGTGCGCCGGGTAATCTGCGCCACACCCGAGTACTTCCAGCGCCATGGCACACCGCAACAGCCCGCTGATCTGGCCCAGCACAACTGCCTGCATTACACCGCGTTCGGGCGTACCGGACAGTGGCAGTTGCGCGGCTTCGACCGGGAAATCAACGTGCCGGTCAATGGTTCGCTGAAGATCAACGACGATGACGCGCTGTCACATGCGGTGCTGGCGGGCCTGGGGGTGGCGCTGCTGCCGACCTTCATTGTCGGCAACGACTTGCAAAGCGGCCGGCTGCAGGCGGTGTTGCAGGATTATTTGCCGGTGGAGCAAGAGGTAACGGCGGTTTTTCTGCCCAATACCTACCTGCCGCCGAAAATCAGGGTGTTCATTGATTTTCTGCAAGAGCGCTTTGGCCCGGAGCCCTTCTGGGATCAGCCGCGCCCAAAGGCCGGATAGTGCAGTTTGAGCCCGGCAAGGTCGGCACCGGGCTCTTCGGCATCGGGCTGGATGACGCCGATGTCGATGACAGCGGCCCTGATGCCGGGCAAGCCATCAACGTCCTGCTCTTCGTGACGGAACCAGCCGGGCTGGTCGAGAAGATTTTCGCCGCTGGAAACGAGGCGACTTTCGCGTTTACTGTGAGACAACTGCACACCTGTCGAAAGAGCTTCATGACTTTTCGATACTAGCGACGCACAGACGCTCTGATAAGGGGGTGTGCAGGCATCGGTGCGTTTCCTGACAGGCACCCGCCCCTTGCCAACTGCGCTCAGCCGGGTAAGCTGATGACCCCGTCCCAGCGGTCTTCTTCGTTAAGCACCTTGCGCAAATAGCCGCAATAGGCCACACCGGTGCTGCCTTCGTCTTTGATTGCCTGAAAGGTGCGTTCGGCCAGAATCCGGCCCGCGCCCTTGCCGCGCAACGCTGCCGGTACCTCGGCGTGCATCAGCCGGTAGCTCTGGTGCGCCGCTGATAACTCACGAAGGCCTTGACGCCGTCGATGAGCAACGAGAATTCTCCCGCGGCCGGGTCATTGGTGATTTCACTGATTTCCATTGCAAAATCGTAACGCACAAGCGGCAACGGTGCGAATGACTTTAGATGCATGTATTATGCATCTATTAAAACTGCCGCCTTGTGTTTGCGCCATGCTGCCCCCCGACTCGCTCAATCAGGAAGAAGCCAAAATTGCCCGCCGTGAACGGATCATTGCTGACATCAAGGCCCGCACGGGTATTGACACGGCAATGATCGAGCAACTGGTGCGCACGTTTTACGACAAGATACGCCACGACCCGTTGCTCGGCCCCATCTTTGAGGCGCGCATTCACGACTGGGAGCCGCACCTGCAGCAGATGTTCCGCTTCTGGGCATCGGTCACGCTGATGGCGGGTACTTATCACGGCAACCCGATGGACAAACACCGTGAACTGCCGGTCAGTGCCGCCCATTTCGAGCGCTGGCTGCAGTTGTTCGACGACACCGCCGCCGAGGTATGTCCACCGGCGGCGCGGGCTGTTTTCGTCGATGCGGCGCAGCGCATTGCGCCCAGCCTGGCGCGCAGCATTGCCGTGGGCTAGTTGGCCGCGGCGCGATCAGTTGAACTCGGCAATCCCGTTATGCACGGCAACGCGATGGCAGGCTACCATCGTCTCGGCACCAGCCTCCAGCAACTGCGGTTCCTCGACATGACACCGTTCAACGGCAAACGGACAACGTCCGGCAAAGCGGCAGCCGGCCGCCAGATTGATTGGATCAGGAGGCTCTCCCTGCAATTTGATCGGCTCGCCCCACGGTCGCGCCGTGAGGCGGGCGGACGGCACCGCTGACAACAAGGCTCGGGTGTAGGGGTGCAATGGTTTGGTAAACAGAGCCTTGCGGCTGGCTCTTTCGACAATCCGACCCAGATACATGACGGCGACTTCATCGCACAGATGCTGCACCACGCCCAGATCATGGCTGATGAACAGGTAAGTCAGCGCAAGCTCACGTTTGAACTTGGCCAACAAATTCAGAATCTGCGCCTGAATGGCCACGTCAAGCGCCGAAACGGGCTCGTCACACACAATCAGTGCGGGCTTGGTGGCGAGTGCTCTGGCTATGCCAATGCGCTGACGCTGCCCGCCGGAAAACTGATGGGGAAACAGCGTCTGCTGCTCCGGACGCAAGCCCACCATTTCGAACAGTTCATCCACGCGGGCCTGCCGTTGTGCCGCAGTGCCGATCTGCATCAGTTCGAGCGGGCGCCTGACGATGCTGGCCACACGTTCCCGTGGGTTCAGACTGGCATAAGGGTCCTGAAAAATCACCTGCATTTGCCGACGGCTTTCGCGCAGCCTGGCACCACTCAGTGCGGTGATATCCTGGCCATCAAGCAAGATCTGCCCACTAGTCGGCTCGGCCAGTCGAACACAGGCCATCGCCGTTGTGGTCTTGCCCGAACCGCTCTCTCCGACCAATGCGAAAGCGGTGCCACGTTGCACCTCAAAGCTCACGCCATCCACGGCATGAACGACCGACCCTCGACCGATCGGAAAATGCACTTTCAGGTCGGCAACCTTCAATAGCGGCGATTGCATTGTCATGTCGTCGCCTCACTGTCGGGCAGCAACCAGCAGGCTGCACAATGACTCCCATTGACCGGCGTAAGTGCAGGCTGCTCTATGACGCAACGATCTATCGCCTGCACACATCGCGCGACAAACGGACACCCCGGGTTATTCAGTTCGGCCACACCGGGCACGACGCCGGGAATCTCAAAGAGATCTGTCGGCTCATCAGTTACGTCAGCCCGCAGATGCGGGACACAGGCGATCAACCCCTGGGTGTAGGGATGCCCAGCCTGTCCAAGAACGGTCTGTACCGGACCCTCCTCAACCTTGTGGCCTGCGTACATGACCATGACCCGCTGCGCCATCTGCGCAACCACGCCAATATCGTGCGTAATCAGAATGATGGCTGTACCCATGCGTTGCTGCAAAGTCTGAAACAAGTCGAAAATCTGCGCCTGAATGGTCACATCAAGGGCGGTGGTCGGTTCGTCGGCGATGAGCAGTTTCGGCTCGCACGCAAGCGCAATGGCAATCATGACGCGTTGCCTCATCCCGCCTGACATCTGATGAGGATGATCGTCCACCCGCTGTCGCGCTGCCGGAATGCCAACCATCTCCAGCATCTCGATAGCGCGATCGCGAGCGTCACGTCGGCTGGCGCCGGTATGTTGCCGTACCGTCTCGGCAATCTGTTCGCCAACGGTAAATACCGGATTCAATGAAGTCATCGGCTCCTGAAAAACCATCGAAACCGAATTGCCCCGAATCTGCATCAGGCGTTCTTCGCCTGCCTTGACCAGGTCTTCACCAAGCAAACGGATTTCTCCACCAGCAATACGTCCCGGCGGATCCGGCACAAGCCCCATGATGGCAAGTGCCGTCATACTCTTGCCACAACCGGATTCACCGACAATGGCCATCGTTTCGCCATGACCAAGATCGAACCCGAGTCGATTGATTACCCTGGAAGTGCCGCCTTGCACGTCAAACTCGACGTTCAGGTCTCGCACCGACAACAATGGCACGTCGGATACAGTCATCGCTGCCTCAGTTTGGGATTCATCGCGTCGTTGAGCCCGTCGCCGATCAGACTGATGGCGAGCACGGTCATGAATATCGCCAGTCCCGGTAGAGTTACCGCCCACCAGGCTTCAAGAATATACGGCCGGTTAGCTCCGATCATTCGCCCCCAGCTCATTGTGTTCGGGTCCGACAGCCCAAGAAAGCTGAGCCCAGCCTCGAAGAGAATCGCCGTGCCCACACTCAGCGCACTGGAAACGATCAGCGGCGGCGCTGCATTGGGCAGAATGACCGACCAGATGATGCGGCGGTTTCCGGCACCTATGGATCTTTCGGCCGTGACGTAATCGAGCTCACGCAAGCGCAGGAACTCAGCACGGGTCAATCGTGCGGTACCGGTCCAGGACACCACACCAATGGCCACGGCGATTGTCGTCATCGTTGACGAAAACAACATCACCACCACCATCGCCAGCAACAAATGCGGCAAGACCTGAAAGAACTCGGTCACCTTCATCAGCATTGTGTCGACACGGCCACCATAAAAGCCGGCCAGAGCTCCCACGGTAACCCCGATCACTATGGTCAGAAGTGCAGCCACGAAGCCGACAGTAAGCGTGACACGTCCACCGTTGATCAAGCCGGCAAGAATATCCCGCCCGACAAAGTCGGTGCCAAACCAGTATTCGGATTGGCCGGGGGCTGTCAGCGGCATCCAGACCATCTCGTCCGGATTGACCGAATACAGAAATGGCCCGAGCGCAGTGATCGCGATTATCACCACCAGCATCCCCAGCCCCAATAGTGCGGCTCGGTTGCGACAGAACATGCGCCATGTCTGACGCCCCGGCGAAACCGGCCGTGCCGACTCAGTTTTCTGGTTTGGCAGGGGGATACTCATCGCTTGCCGATCCGGGGATCGACCAGGCGGTACGCCAGATCAGTAAGAATATTGACGACGACAACCATGACCGCCGAGAAGAAGAGAATACCCAACAAAGTAGGTGAATCGCGCCGCAAAATGGACTCGAACGCCAGCGTTCCCAGCCCTGGCCAGGCAAAAACGGTTTCGACCAGAACCGCGCCCGATATGACTTGTGCAAACTGCAGTCCCGCGTAGGTAACAACGGGCAATACGGCGTTGCGCAACGCATGTTTGTAAACCACCAGGAATGAACTCAGGCCTTTGGCCCGGGCGGTACGAATATAGTCGGCACCGAGCACGTCAAGCATGCTTGAACGGGCGAGACGGCTGTAAAAGGCCAGGTAAATGGTTGCCAGTGTCAGCACCGGCAAAACCATGTGCCGAGCCACATCGAAGGCATAGGCCAGCGCATCGGGCGCAACGCCAGGCGAAGCCATCCCCGACACGGGAAAGAGCGGAATGACGACCGCAAACAGAATGATGAGCAAAATGCCGACCCAGAAGACGGGCGCTGAAAAGCCGGTCAGCGCCAACACCGTGACCAAGTGACTGGCCCAGCCGTTCGGATTTCTGGCTGACCGCACCCCCAACCAGGTGCCAGCGAAAATCGCCAGCAACAGCGCGGTCACTACCAGCAACAGGGTTGGTCCCACCCGTTCGAAAACCAGTTGGGTAACGGGTTGATTGAAATAAAACGAGTACCCGAGGTCGCCCTGAGCCACCCGGCCGAGATAGGTAAGCAATTGCACATAGAAGGGGCGATCCAGTCCATAGCTTTCCCGGATCTGCGCCATCATTTCCGGCGTGGCGCCCCCCATCTCTCCGGCCAGCACCTGGGCGGGATCGCCCGGCGCGGCATGAATAAGACTGAAGTTGAATACCAGCACTGCCAGCAACAACAGCGCGGAACTCAGCAGCTTTCGGCCCAGATAGCCCAAATCGATCTCCGTACTCTCGTTTCCGGATCAGTCCGCGGACAGATTGGTGTCAATCATCGGAGCCAGCGGACCGAACGCCGAATTGGGCAGATCATGAACCTTCGCCCCATAGGCCGTGGTGGTGTATTCCTGTGGCAGATAGATGAAAACGAGATCGCCAACGACTGCTTTCTGCAAATCTGCATATAGCGCTTGCCGCTTGGCCATATCTGTCTCAACGGCAGCCTGCTCCAGCATGGCATCAACATCCTTGTTGCAATAACCCTGCGTGTTGGCCCAGATGACATTGCGGATATTGGCACAGGAAAAATGACGATGAACGCCAATTACCGGATCGGGATAGTTGAACGATCCGTTGATTGTTGCCTGATAGTCGAAACTGGAAACCCGTGACACCCAGGTGCCGAAATCCGGCGCCCTGCGCAGTTCAACCTTGATGCCGAGCTTGGCAAGTTGAGCACGCAAATACTCGGCTATCGGATCGTGAGTCTGCGGTGCCCAGGAGCCCACCTCCAGGGTAAAGCCGAAGCGCTCGCCGTTCTTCAGCGGATACCCTGCTTCGTCCAGCAAGGCCGCAGCCTTCTTCATGTCGGCCGGATAGGCAGGGACATCGGCACTGTAAAACGGATTGCCGGTATGCAATGGACCGGTACCGACTTCGGCACGGCCGCCAAACAGGACGCGGGCAATGAATCTTGAATCAATCGCATGGGCAAGTGCCTTGCGAACGTTGTAGTCGCTGAACGGCTTGTCGCGAAGATTCAGTTCGAGATAATGAATATAGCCAATGGCCTCATAGCCGTCGGTAGTAACGGTCAGGCCGGGATTCTTCTCAAGCCGCTCAACATCTTTCGGGCGCATGCCCGAGAATCCCGCGTAGTCGAGTTCACCTTTCTCGAGCATCAACAGGCGCGTCAACGGATCTTTGACGACCTGGTAGGTAATGCCATCGAGCAGTGGCCGATCCTTGATGAAGAAGCTTTCGTTGCGGGCCAACACCAGTTGTTGGGAAGGATCACTCTCTACAACCTTGAACGGTCCCGAACCCACTACGTTGTCCATATTGCGGGGATGCTTCTTGACATCCTGTCCATCGTCGAACACGTGTTTGGGAAGGATCGGCATCAACAGGGGCTGCAGTGATAGAAGCAGACCGGGCACCGGCTTGTTCAGTTGGATGATGGCAGTCAGTGAATCAGGCGTGTCGACTCGGTCTACATTGCCGAACATTGACTTGCCAAACGGGTGATTGTTCTTGACGACCTCAAGTGAAAACGCCACGTCGGCCGAAGTGATCGGTTTGCCATCATGAAAACTTGCGCCGTCGACGAGATGAAAGGTATAGCTCAAACCATCGTCCGATTGCTCCCACTTGCTGGCCAGATACGGCTGGGCTTCGAACTTGTCATTGATCATGACCAGGCCGGCAAATATCTGCACGCCCGGCGCGCCGGTTGCTGCGCCCGACTGCACGCCCGGATTCAAACTACGGTAGCCCGACGTGAAGCTCTTGAGAACGCCTCCAGCGGTCGGGGCGGCATGACTTGCCGCCAGGGGCAGCATGGTCGAACCAGCAAGTAGAACTGTCGCCATACGGATGCCGATTCTGCTTATACGCATTGCCATTTGTCTTCTCCTTTAGCTCACTGACGGGGTTTTCGCTGATGACGCATCAAGCGGACGCATTGCCGCCAGAGCCTCGCGAGCGAAAGCGGCGATGACACGAACGATTTCACAGTTGTCCCGGCCACTCGAACAACAGTCGTTGTCAATAAATCTGTAAGCAGACCTGGAACCGGTTCCTGCCGACCGGACCGCGGCACGGGCGTGCTTCTGCCCGGCTGCATGAACGCTGACGCTCGGCCGGGCCAGTGGGCTCGGCCTGCCTTCAAAGACCGTACCCCAGATCTGCAGATCCTTCAGGCCGTCGACACCAGCGTCGTACGGATCATCATTCAACACCGTGAAATCAGCCTTCTTGCCCGCCGCGATACTGCCGATCTCGTGGTCGATACGCAGCGCGAAGGCGGCATCGATGGTGATGCCACGCAAGGCTTGCTCGAGGCTCAACTTTTCGGGTGGTGCCGCCGTCCGGCCGCTACGGGTTATTCGGGTTGCGGCACACCAGGCGAGAAACAAGGGTTCAGCTGGCGCCATCGGATAGTCGGAGTGAAACGAGACCGGCACCCCAGCCCTGACCAACGAACCGGCGCGCACGATCTGCGAAGCGCGATCCTGACCAAGACCCAGAATCGAATAGGAATCGGCAAGCGCATGGATGTAATAGGGATTGACGCTGGCTACCGCGCCCAGGGCAGCCAGTCGCCGGGTTTGCGCCGCGTTGTGGAAACCCAGATGATGAACCGCAAAGCGATGATCGAAACGCGGCCACTGCTGCTGCGCGGACTCGAGCGCTTCAAGCACCGCATCCATCCCCAGGTCGCCGTTGACATGAATGTGCACCTGGAAGCCGGCCTGCCAGAAGACCCGCACCCCCTCGCGAACCACTTCCGGGGTCATCAACCATTCACCATGATGGCCATCCGCATAGCCCGGCCGCCCCATCTGCATCAGTTGCGAGAACATGGCGCCATCAGCGAACAGTTTTACTGCTCGCACAAACTGAACATGGCGGCTCTGGTGCGCCAGCAGTTGCTCCATTGCCGGTAATCCTGCGGCGAAGTCGACTGGCGAATCCGGTGGTCCCATCGATGCTCCAGCGCCGCGATTACCGAAACTGCGCCCATCCATCACGTTGACCACCCGCAAGGGAGCCTCGGGCTGAGTGATGGTTCGATCGAGAGCGGCCATTTCAAAATCCGGGTCGACAGCGCCAAACAATAAGTCACCCATCGTCGTAATCCCGCCTTGCTGACATAACTGCGTCAACATGCCCAGACCTCGGTCGTACCACTGCGGGCGCAACAGCAACGGCATCAGTTTGCGCATCGCCACCGCCTTGCCAGTCTCGAAGAAGTGGCCTCGCTCCCAGTTGACCTGAGGGTGGGTGCCCACAGTGGCTTCGGAAAGCTTGAACTTGCGCATCGCCGCGCTGTTCAGATACAACTCATGAAAGGATCGTTGCATGACGACCAAAGGCGTATCCGGACACATCTCGTCAAGAAGCGAGCGATCAATCCGGCCATGCTCGGAAGGCTGATAACCCCACGAGACACGCACCTCGTCCTCGTTGGCACTACTGTCCAGCCAGGTGCGCAAACGCTCCCGATACGCCTGTTCAGAATTGGCGGCACGGGCAACGCTGCCGTCCGGGCGCCGCCAGTCTTCCGGGGCGATAATCTCGGACGGCAGCAGAATGGCTCCGAGGTAGGGATGCACATGATTGTCGATAAAACCAGGCATCAGTACCTTGTCCCGGAAAGTCTCGTCAATGGTCACTTCACGATTTTCCCGCCAGGCCTGCATTGCATCGACATCACCAACGGCAACGATTCGGTCACCGATTACGGCAACAGCGGTGGCCTCGGGCAAGGACTCATCCATGGTAATGACCTTGCGGGCCACGAAGATCGTCACCGGATCACGACTTTCAGACATGCGACTTCTCCAATTTCGACGGCCGGATCCGGGCATTACCTGGGTCGTAGAAACCGCCGAGTTGTGCCAATGCCTTAACCCGCCGACCACCTATATCAACTTCTATGGTCAGTTCCTTCAGCCGGTCGGCGGTCACCGGCTCAACCAGACTGATATAGCCCATGCCCAGGGAAGCCCCGAGACGATGACCATACATGCCCGAGGTTGTCGTTCCGACGAGTTCCCCATCAGCATAGATCGGCTCCTCGTGATAGAGCAGTTCGTTATCAGTCGCCAACTGCAATTGCACGAGCCGGCGACATGGTTTGCCTGCCGCGCGACGCTCAAGCAGGGCCTGCTTGCCAATGAAACCGCCTGGTTTGTCCCAGGCAACAGTAAAGCTCAAGCCGGCGGCCAGTGGATCATCGTCAGGGCCGACATCATGTCCCCAATGGCGGTAACCTTTCTCCATGCGGCAGGCATTCATGGCGTGATAGCCAGCATGGGTCAGATCGTATGCAGCGCCGGCGGCCGTCAGGCGGTCAAATACGTAAAGCGCCAGATCCGCCGGAATATAAAGCTCCCAGCCCAGTTCACCCACGTAGGTAATGCGACTTGCTCGCACAATGGCGTAGCCGATCTCAATCTCCTGTGAGGTGCCGAATGGAAACGCCGCGTCCGAAAAATCGGCATCGCTGATGGCTTCGAGCAGCGCTCTCGACTGAGGCCCCATCAGACCAAGCATCGGCAGCCCGGCGGTTACGTCGGTAATGAAGCAATGCCTGTCGCGCGGACAATGTTCTCGCAAGCGAGCCAGATCACGGGCGTGACTGCCCGCCGACGTCACGACCATATACCGATCTTCCTCCAGACGGGTCACTGTGAGATCGGCTTCAATGCCACCGCGAGAATTCAGACACTGGGTATAGACGATGCGACCGGGTGGTACATCCATGTCAGCGCAGCAAAGCTGATTGAGCACCTGACAACTGTCCCGTCCTTGAATCAGAAATTTGGCAAATGATGACTGATCATAAAGCGCAACCGCATCGCGCGTGGCGGCGCACTCGTGCGCGCACCGCTCGAACCAGTTCTGACGACCGTAGCTGTATTCGTAGGCGGGTGTCTGTCCTGGCGCGGCAAACCAATTGGGGCGCTCCCATCCGCCCAGCTCGCCCATGCAGGCTCCGGCCGCCAACAACCGATCATGAAATGGCGAGCGACGCACGCCGCGCGCCGTGCGATATTGATGAAAGGGCCAGTGCATCGCATACAGCAAGCCGAGACTCTCCACTGTGCGATCGTGCAGATATTGGCGCGTGCCTTGTACCGGCACGAAGCGCCGGACATCGACATCGACCAGATCCATTGGCACCTGCCGGTCTCGAATCCATTGCGCCAGCACTTTTCCAGCACCGCCCGAACTCTGAATGCCGATGGAATTGAAGCCACACGCCACGAACAGATCGGCAACTTCGGCACTTGGGCCGAGCAAGTAGCGGTCATCAGGCGTAAAGCTTTCAGGACCATTGAACCAGGTAGCAATGCCGGTATTGGCCAGCACCGGCACCCTGACCATCGCCTGCTCAAGCACCGGCATGAAATGGTCGAGATCGTCGGGCAGGCTGTCGAAACAGAACGATGGCGAAATGCCCTGCATGCCCCACGGTTTGGCCTCCGTTTCGAAGGCCCCGATAAGCAACTTGCCCGCTTCTTCCTTGATATAGGAACACTCGTCGGGAACACGCAGGACTGGTAAATTCGACGCGACACCGGCAACGGCTTCGGTCACCGCATAGAAGTGTTCGGCCGCGTGCAAAGGCAGTCGAATGCCCAACGGGCGAGCCAGTTCGTGCGACCACATGCCCGCAGCCAGCACGACGGTGCCGGCGCGGATTTCACCTTGCCGAGTGCTTACCCCGCAGGCCCGGCCGTTCTCGGTCAGAACGCGCGTAACCTCGATGTCTTCGAGGATGCGAACACCCAGCTGGCGCGCGCCCTTGGCAAAGGCCATTGTCGTATCCACCGGATTGGTCTGACCGTCGTTGGGCATCCAGACGCCTCCGACAACGCCTTGCATTTCCAGCAGCGGATACCTCTGGCGGATTTCAGCCGGGCTGATGACCTCGGCGTCGACCCCGAATGCACGGCCCATGGCAGCACTGCGTTTGAATTCCTCAAACCGTTCCTCGTTCAAGGCAACGCCAATCGAACCGTTTTGCTTGAAGCCTGTCGCCTGTCCGGTTTCTGCCTCCAATGTTGCCAGCAACTCGGAGGTATAACGGGCCAGCGTGGTCAGGTTGCGGGTAGCGCGCAACTGCGGCACAAGACCGGCGGCGTGCCAGGTCGTGCCACAGGTCAGCTGTCGGCGCTCCAGAAGAACGACATCGGTGATACCAAGATGAGCCAGGTGATAGGCAATCGAACAACCAATGATGCCGCCACCTATGATGACGACCTCTGCCTGTGCCGGTAGCTCTGCTGTCAAAGCGCTCTCCTGTTTCCTGAGAGCTCAACCTTACGCCCGCAACGTCGGTAACGTAGTCCGGTTCCGGCTGCCTATTTACCCTAATCCGACATCAGTGATCGGCGTCCATCACCAATCGTACGGGTGGCGTTTTGCGCCTCCCTGCCGACGGAGTCTTGCCAAACGCCTGACGGTAGGCTCTTGAAAAATGTGCGACTGCGGAATAACCGACCATGGCTGCAATATCAGAAACACTCAGATCCGTTTGTACCAGCAAGGCCCGGGCGCGCTCCAGACGTACGCGCAGCAGATATTCGGTTGGCGTTTCGCCCAGATGGTCTCGGAACAGTCGCAACAGATGACGCTCTGAAACACCAACCGCTTGCGACAGGCCAGCGACGGTCAAACGATTCTGCGGATTCTCTTCAATGAGTCTGATTGCGCGCACAAGAGTCGGGTGATAGGCGCCGCTGCGCAGCGGCAAAGCCATACGTTGCCAACTGCTACCTGCACGAATGTGATCCACAAGACAATGTTCCGCCACCCGATTGGCAATCGCCGATCCGTGGTCCATGCCGATCGCGCTGAGCATCATGTCAAGCACCGCACTGCCGCCGGCACTCGACATCCGCTGTTCGCCGATTGCGAACAAGGTTGGACTGATGTCGACATCGGGAAAGCGCTCACGGAAGGTATCGATTACCTCCCAGTGTGGCGTGACACGATGCCCTTCCATCACACCGGCTCGCGCGAGCAGAAAGCAGGCTGTATCCATGCTGCCTAACATCACGCCGCGCTGATCCAGCCCGCGCAACCATTCCCGCAGACTATTCGAATAGAACCGTTCAGGTCGAATATCGGCCAGCAGAAACAATGAACCAAGAGGCGTACCCTGGTCATAACGACATTCCACCTGAGTCAGAATGTTGTTGCCATCCGGTACCGCTTCGCCATCCAGTGACATCAGACGCCACGAATATTTATCTGAAACATAGCGATTCGCAATACGCAGCGGTTCTATGGCGCAGGACAGCGCGATACTGGTGAACTGTGGAAGGAGCAGAAAACCGATCGGACTCGGTAACACCGGACTACTCATAAGCACCTTGCGAAGGAAGCCGCGAGATCACCGACATCGAGCGCCCTTAGCGTCATGGCGCTGACGATGATCGACCATCTTCCTCAGATTGCCCAAAGCGCCAAGAATACCCGGTAAGTCCAGGCCGCAGGCAGGTCAGCGCCGCCGGACCGGGTCGGTTCCCAGATGCACCACCAGAGGGCGCCAACAACGATCACGACCGTGACAAGCCTGTGCGACGCGTTCGCCCCGCTCGATCAATCGGCCGCCCCGGTAATGCCGGGCAAATGCAAGTTGTTTTCCCGCGCGCAATCAATCGCGTCCTGGTAGCCCGCGTCGGCATGCCGCATGACGCCAGTGGCCGGATCATTCCACAACACACGGGCAATCCGGCGTGCGGCGTCGTCGGTGCCGTCGCAGCAGATGACCATGCCGCTGTGCTGCGAGAAGCCCATGCCCACACCACCCCCATGGTGTAGCGACACCCAGGTAGCCCCCGAGGCACAGTTGAGCAACGCGTTGAGCAGCGGCCAGTCGGACACCGCATCGGAGCCATCACGCATCGACTCGGTTTCCCGATTGGGCGACGCGACCGAGCCGGAATCGAGATGGTCGCGACCGATGACGACCGGTGCCGACAACTCGCCGCTGCGCACCATTTCGTTGAATGCCAGGCCGAGCTTTTCGCGCTGGCCCAGGCCTACCCAGCAGATGCGCGCCGGCAAGCCCTGAAACGCTATGCGCTCGCGCGCCATATCAAGCCAGTTGTGCAGATGCTTGTCGTCGGGGATCAGCTCTTTGACCTTGGCATCGGTTTTGTAGATGTCTTCCGGATCGCCCGACAAGGCCACCCAGCGAAACGGACCGACGCCGCGGCAGAACAGCGGCCGAATATACGCCGGCACAAAACCGGGAAACGCGAAGGCCTTGCTCAGGCCTTCTTCGCTGGCCACCTGACGGATGTTGTTGCCGTAGTCGAGCGTGGGAATGCCTTGCTCATGAAAACCGACCATCGCCGCAACGTGTTGCTTCATCGAAGCCCGCGCCGCCGCTTCGACCGCCTTCGGGTTGCTCTGGCGTTGTTCGCGCCATTGCGCCACCGTCCAGCCCTGGGGCAGATAGCCATTGACCGGATCGTGCGCCGAGGTCTGATCGGTGACGATGTCCGGGCGCACGCCGCGCCGGAGCAGCTCGGGCACGAGGTCGGCGGCGTTGCCGAGCAGACCCACCGAACGGGCCTCGCCGGCCTGGGTCCACTTGTCGATCATGGCCAGCGCTTCATCAAGGCTGCTGGCTTTTTCGTCCAGATAGCGGGTGCGCAGGCGAAAGTCGATACGGGTTTCGTCACACTCGATGACCAGACACGAGGCGCCCGCCATCACGGCGGCGAGCGGTTGCGCGCCACCCATGCCACCGAGGCCAGCGGTAAGAATCCATTTGCCTTGCAGACTGCCGCCATAGTGCTGACGGCCGGCCTCGACAAAGGTTTCATAGGTGCCTTGCACAATGCCCTGCGAACCGATGTAGATCCAAGAACCGGCCGTCATCTGGCCATACATCATCAGGCCTTTGCGATCGAGTTCATTGAAGTGGTCCCAGGTGGCCCAGTGCGGCACGAGGTTGGAGTTGGCGATCAACACCCGCGGCGCATCCTTGTGGGTACGGAACACGCCAACCGGTTTGCCGGACTGCACGAGCAGGGTTTCATCGGCCTCGAGCGCGCGCAAGGTTTCGACAATGCGGTCGTAGTCGGCCCAGCTGCGGGCGGCCCGACCGATGCCACCGTAAACAACAAGCTCTTGCGGATTCTCGGCCACATCGGGATGCAGGTTGTTCATCAGCATGCGCAGCGGCGCTTCGGTCAGCCAGGACTTGGCGCTGATCGTGCTGCCAGTCGGCGCCGCAATATGGCGACTCGGATCGCGCCGATCGGGCGCGACACTGGTGGTGGCCATCGCGGGGCGGGTGGCCTGAGCATCGGGCGACAGATTGGCAACGGCTTTTTCGGGTGCGTTCATCAGATTTCTCCCAGGGTGTTCAAGGTCAGGCAATCGGCGGCATTGGCCAGTGCATCGGTGTTGATCAACTGCGCAGCCTGCGCAATATCGGGGGCCAGATAACGGTCTTGCTCCAGCGTGGGCACATCGGCGCGCAGCCGGGCGATCACGCGGCGCAGGGGCTCGCTGGTGGTCAGCGGCGCGCGAAATTCAATGCCGCGCGCGGCGCACAGCAGTTCGACCGCCAGAATGTTGGCCAGGTTGGCATTCATGCGAGCCAGACGGCGGGCACCGTGCGCCGCCATTGACACATGGTCTTCCTGATTGGCACTGGTGGGGGTCGAGTCGGTCGAGCACGGATTG
>CAXBNM010000073.1:0-16036 GCA_963976885.1 uncultured Burkholderiaceae bacterium | reverse complement strand
CGGCTTGGACAAAGCCCGTCGATCAGGATGACGGACCAGCAAAGCTACGCTGTTCTGCTCACTGAGCCAGGCAACTTTCAGGTACACAAGGCGCCCGTCCGAATGTCGATACTCAAGCCAGCTACCGCAGGCCAGCGCCGATAGATCGGTATTGATGGATCGGGTTTGGCTGCCCGGCTCGGCAGGCAGGTCTTCGAGGTCGATGGCTTGCAACGACTCCAGCAAATGATTGCTGCCGATCGGGCGCGAAGCCTCCGAGGCATCATCATCGTTAGAGGCCAGCGCTGCCGCCGCTTCGGTGACCGGGCCCAGGCGCGAGGTGACATTGCTGATGGTCGAGCCACCGACCGCCAGCGCCGTCGTCTCGGCACCCGCCAGGCGATGACCGGCGCGGCGCTCGGCCCGGCGCCGCCGACGCTCTTCATCAGGTATCGCCACGGCGCTACGCTGCGCCGCCTCATGGTGCCCGCCCGTTGCCGGCAACTGGTGTACCAGCTTGGGCGGCCCGGGGGCCGCATTGGCCGTCTGATCACCGGTCGCTTTGGTTTGCTCCCGGTGGCGCAAGCGATGCAGCTTGCGCAGATGAATGAGAAACAATTCATCAAAAAAGGCCTGATGATCTTCGGCGCGGGCGCCAACATCGTGCATGCCCCGATTGACCGCCCCGATCAGCGCCGGGATGCGTTGCGCCAACTCGCGCCGCGAGCCGCTGACGGCCTGGGTGTTCAGCGTCCAGAGCAGATCATCAATGAGTTGTTCAGCCTTGCGATAGCTTTCGCTGTGCGCCCCTTCCCGAAGCAGCGCCGTGCGCAAGTAACGCAACCACACAGCATGCAAAAAGCGATCGACCGACTCGGGAAGCTCAAGCTGCGCTGTTTTATCGGCCAGCATTGCGGTCAGCTTTTCCGTAGCCTCGCGCTCCTGAGCCCGACCGGGGCGACGACTGAAGTCGCGACGATTACGCTGGCCCGGCGCGGCCTCAAGCGCCCGTCGATCACGCGCCACGCGATCGACCAGTTGCGCGACGCCATTCGCACATCGTTGGTATTCGGACTCGATTTGCACCGACAGACTTTGCACCTGGCTGGCCAGTCGGTGACTGACGATTTCGGTCGCCCGCACCAGAGTTGCGACACGATGCAAGGCGGCGCTGCCGGCCAAGGCATCAAATCCGTCGGCGCAAACAAGCTCGCCAATATTGTCGAGCAGGCCTCGCAGGGAGTGCGGATGATCACCGAGATAGTCGGGATCAAGCAGCGCCAGCATCAGCGCCGGCTGCTGCAGACGCCAGATCATCGGTTGCGCGGCGACAGGCACTCGGCGATCGTCGATGACATAGTCAAACATGGCCGCAACCAGACTGACGGCAGACAACTGAGAGGCCGAACAATTGCCTTGCGTCAGAACGGTGCGCGCCTGCGCAAAAAAACGCTGGCGACTGGCCCGACTGAAGGGCACCTCATTCACGCTGTGCGCAAAGGCCACTGCGTCGGCCTCAAGACTGGCCACGGCGCGCACGGCGCCGAGCGCGCGGCAATGGCCAGCGCCCGGTTTTCCGCCCCGACCCCGGCAGGCGTGACGGTTGCCATGTCGGCGGCCTCGGCATTGGACGCTTGCCTTGCGGTAGAGATTGCCGGCATGTCGGCAGCGACTTTGCGCCGCGACGCTGAACCGGCAACACGCGCGATGCTGTCGTTGCTTTCGGACGCACGAGCCCCCGAACGCTGCGCGGCTGGCACGGCGTTGCTCGCCGCCCCCTGCTCGGCATCGGCGTCATAGCCGAAACGAATCGCCCCTGAGGTCGGCTTGATGCCAATTTCATGCATGAATTCGGCGGTTTGCACGATCGCGGTCAAAAAGTGTGGAGCCGTGTCTTCGAGCAAAGCTGGCGTGAGCAAGGCCCGTTGCTCGGCCGTGACCAGACAGTCGGCCACACAACTGACCAGCGCCCGCGCAAAAACAAGCGCGCCAAGCGGATTGCGCTGATCGACATCCCAAGGGCGCGGACTGATCGCACGGACCAAACGCGCGTAATGCTCGTAGGCTTCGGCGTTGCTTGTCGTCATTACCGTGGCCAGCCGGACAGCAAGAGCCTCCAGTGCAGGGTCGACCAGGCCATGCGGGGTCGCCGGCATCGCGCGTGAATCGGGCACATGATCCAGCCCAGCATAGGCGGCGGTCAATCGATCCATTTCCCGCTGCGCTTTCATGATGCGGCCACTGACATCGGCCACCAGAACAGCCAGACACTGGCGAGCCCATTTGGGTGGCTCGGACCGGGGTGCTTGTGTTACGAGCGGGATGGAATGATCAGACAAGCTTGGCAGCGAGGCGGTCGCAGGAGTGGATGAGGCATCGGGACCGGCGGCCCCGGCATGCGGTTGCCGCAGGCAAGCACCGACGTTACTGAGCGCTTCACGCACGGCGTCTCCGAAGCGTGAACGCACCAGGCGTCTGACGCGATCGAATTGCCCGGGCCTGGCCTTGCGATGCGTATTGTTTCGTTTCACGTTGCGTTGCCGTCGGTACAGACTTTCACTTGACATCCCTGACGGCATGAATCCCGTCGAAAGCTTTGGAGAGCCCAATACCCGCGGCATGACCAGCTCTGGCCAATCAAGATGCGCCCCATCCGGGCGTCGCATTTTCTTACGATTTTTGCCTCGGTTCATCAGGCATTATCGCAAAAATCGCTGCTGGAAACTGACTGAAGTGCGCTCCCCGTCACACTTCCCGGAGTATGACAAACGAAAATCAGTTGTGGTGCCACCAACCGAAAAGGACTGTGAAAAACAGCGCGGCACTCAACACCAACCAGATCCAACCCAGATACAAACGGGCCGGACTGGAGCTTGGTCCATATTCAATAACCAGCACACGCAAACCGAAACCGGCATGCGCGACCAGCGCGCCCAGCAGCAACCACAACCCCCACTGCCAGCCCGGCGACTGGATAAACGTTGCCTCCCCACCGGTTTCGCGCGCCGCTTGCAAGGCCTCGGCGAGCACCCAGAAATGCGCGGGCAGAAACGCCGCCAGAGCCAATCCGGACAGACGGTGGCCCCAGTGCGCCACCCGCATTTGCTGCCATGCATTCATGCGAGCATCACGCTCAGCGCACGCAATCCGAGCAGCAGCAGAATCAGCGCAAAGCAGGTGCTGAGCAAGGCGCCGAGCCATGTCGGCAAGGCTTCAATCGAACGCCAGATCTGCCACAGTCCGATGGGTACGTGCACCGTGATGGCGAGCACAAAAATCAGGTAAAAAAGCGGCCACAGCGGCTGCGCCTGAAACTGCTCCAGAACCGTTGCCGGCGTGGGATGGGTTCGCGCCGCCATGAGAATCAGCCCGATGTGAATGACGACCAGGGGCGCGAGCACCATGGCTGAATAGCGCTGCAGCCGATACAGCAAATACGGCAGGCGCGTTAACCAGGCCTGCATCAGATGTGCACTCGCACATACGCGGGGACATCCATGCCAGGCGGACCGATGACAGTGGCGCGTATCAGCTGACGAATAATCGCGAGGTCGCCGGCAGACCGGCTTTCAGAAAGGCCATCTGATCACCCTGGATGTGACCCATTCGCGCTTGCAGAATCAGGTCCTCCCAGCGACTCGGTACATAGGGCAGAAACAACAACGGCATATTGGCCTCTTCCGGCGTGCGGTTGGCCTTGCGTTGATTGCACGACCGGCACGCGGCGACCACGTTCATCCAGTGATCGGTACCGCCACGGCAGACCGGCAGGATGTGTTCGCGCTCAAGACCGGAATCGGGAAACTCGTCACCGCAATAGGCGCACAGATTGCAGTCGCGGCGGAAGAGCTTGTGATTAAAACGGGTCAGGCGCGGCGCGGTACGCAACAAGCGATCGGCCATTGAAGTGCCGTTGACCGCGATGATCGGATGAATATCGAGCGTGGAGCGCTCAC
This sequence comes from uncultured Burkholderiaceae bacterium, assembly GCA_963976885.1. GTDB lineage: Bacteria > Pseudomonadota > Gammaproteobacteria > Burkholderiales > Burkholderiaceae_E > JAUIAI01. Next base: position 12,101 of record CAXBNM010000073.1, on the reverse strand, counting down.
CGGTCAGACGTGAATGCCCGCCGCGCAGGTGCACGCAGTGCTCGCCCAGGGTATAGGCGACCGAGTCGGTCGCGTAATAGCGGGCGGCATCTTCAACACCGATCCACATCTGCGGCACGCCGCTGATGTCGATCTTCAGAACACGTGTTGCAGTCTGCATCATCGGCGTCTTCAGGCATCGGAACCCTATAAAAATACCACGCAGATGTGAATAGTGTGTAATCAGCCTGCGCGGTACTGACCAGGTCGCAACGAATCAGTGATCGAAAACCAGCACAGAACGGGCCAATCGGCCGGTTCTGAGCTCGGCGACCGCCTCATTGACTTGTTCAAGCGGCAATCGCTGCGCAATCATGTCGTCAAGTTTGAGCAAACCGCGCAAATAAAAGTCGACCAGTCGTGGCATATCGACCGGAAAACGGTTGGAACCCATCATCGAGCCCTGCAAGCGCTTCTCGCCCAGGAACTCGCTGCCATCGATTTCGAGCATCGTGCCATGTGGAATCATACCGATGATGGTCGCGGTTCCGCCCCTTGCCAGCATCTGGAATGCCTGCTCGGCAGTGGGCTTGAGTCCGATGGCTTCAAAGGCGTGATCGACCCCGCCCTTGGTCAGATCGCGCACGACTTCAACCGCATCGACGGCACTGGCATCGACGGTATCGGTGGCCCCGAAGGTTTTGGCCAGATCGAGCTTGGAGGCAATGCGGTCGACCGCGATGATCCGGCCGGCCCCGGCGATCGCCGCGCCGTTGATGGCGGCCAGACCGACACCGCCACAGCCGATGACCACAATGGTTTCACCGGCCCGCACGCCGGCCGTCTGATTGACCGCGCCGAAACCGGTCATGACGGCGCAACCGATAAGGGCTGCACGGTCGAACGGGATGTCGGGAGTGACCGCGACACAGGCGTTTTCGTGGCTCAGCATCTGCTCGGCAAACGAGGACAGATTGAGGAACTGCACCATGCTTTTTTCGGCCGTGGCAATGCGCGGCTCTTCGCCACGGCGACGCCGCGTTTCGGCGCCGGAGCAAAGCGACAGATGGCCGGTAACGCAATGGGCACAATGGCCACAAAACGCCGACAGACAGGTGATGACATGGTCGCCGGGTTTGACCGTGCGCACTTCAGGGCCAACCGCCTCAACCACGCCCGCCGATTCGTGACCGGGAACAGTGGGCAACGGATAGGGATACAAACCATCGATGAAATGCAGATCGGAGTGGCATACGCCAACCGCGCCGGTGCGAATAAGCACCTCATGGCCTTTGGGTTTGTCGATGCGAACATCTTCAATCGTCATCGGCTTGCCGACTTCGTGCAGGACTGCTGCTTTCATGGTTTGTCTCCGGCTGAAACATTACGCCCTGCCGTGCCGGCGGGGCCAACAATGCCAACCAGTTTACCAGCGCTGCCGCTCACGCTGTGCTTTCGTGCTGCCACCAGGCCGGCAGCAACTGCCGGATTGCCGCTCGGCCGATTCGCTCGTCGATCAGGAACAGATGGCCTTGATCGTCGGGCGTGCGGATAACCCGGCCGGCCGCTTGAATCACCCGTTGCATGCCCGGATACAGATACGCGTATTCGAAGCCGGCGTCATAGAGATCTTCACAGCGCTGGCGAAACATCTCGGTTACCGGATCGGGCCGCGGCAGACCCAGCGTGATGACGAACGCGCCGATCAGGCGACGGCCGGGCAGATCGACGCCTTCGGCAAAAGCGCCCCCCAGCACCGCAAAACCAACCCGTTGCGTGTTGTCGCGAAAGCCGGCCACAAAGGCCTCGCGCTCGGCTTCGGTCATGCTGCGCGTCTGTTCAAGCACCTCAGCGTCGGGACAGGCCTGACGAAAGGCTTGCGCGATCTGGGCGAGGTAATCGAAGCTGCTCGCATAGACAATGTAGTTACCGGGATGCTCGGCAAACTGCCGGGCCACCAGGCGCACAATCGGACCAATGGAGGCCTTGCGCTGGGCCCAGCGGGTCGGAATGTGGGTGACCAGTTCAAGCTGCAATTGCGCGGGTGAAAACGGCGCCGGCACATCGACATACACTGACGATTCAGGCAAGCCGAGCATATCGAACAGATACCGGGCCGGGGCAACCGTCGCCGAGAACAACGTCGTGCTGTGCGCCGCTTCCAGGCGAGGTCGCAGGAACGGCGCCGGCACGACATTGCGCAGACAGATCGTCAATTCAGTAGCGGCGAGCAGGTCTCCGGCGGGCCCCGGCGTGGCGGTCAGATCGCACACCGAGTGCTCGGCAAACGTGTCCGCAATCCGGCAGAACTGCAAGGCGGCAAAGAAGCGTTCGTGCTGCTGATCATCGGCACGGGTGCGTCCGGCCGGCGGCGTGCGGGCCAGATACTCCCCCATCGCAACGGTATAGGCCTGCAAGGCCTCGACGAACGAACGCGGCACCTCGGGCAAGGCCTGATACGGCGCCTCCAGCGTCAGTCCCAAGGTGTCGAGCAAGGTGCAGACCCGCGAGCCCGCGCGGCGCAACGCCGCCGTCGGTGCCGGCCCCTCGAACATGCTGCGCGAGATGGAAGCGGTATACATCGCCCGCGCCCGGTCGACCAGGTTATGCACCTCGTCGACCAGCACACTGACCTGCCAGTCGTGGGTTGCCGCCAATGCGGCCAGTGAACCGCCGGCATCAAAATAGTGGTTGTAGTCCCCGACGATCAGATCGCTCCAGCGGATCATTTCCTGACCGAGGTAATACGGGCAAATCTGATGCGCGAGCGCGACCTCGCGCAGTTGGGCCTTGTCGAGCACCGTCGCGCCCCCTTCTGGCGCCAGACTCACGGCCTGCGCACGCGCTTGCGGCAGGCGATCGTGATAGCCGCGCGCCAGTGGGCATGAATCCCCGTGACAGAGGCGGTCGGGATGCTCACAAGCCTTTTCGCGGGCGACCAGCTCGAGCACTCGTATCGGCACCGACTTGTTATGCGCACCGATCTGCTGCCAGGCGTCCAGGGCGACGGCTCGCCCTGGCGTTTTGGCGGTCAGGAAAAAGACCTTGTCGATACGTTGAGCAGGGCTGGCCTTGAGTGCCGGAAACAAGGTTGCCAGAGATTTACCGATACCGGTGGGAGCCTGCGCGAGCAACGCGCAGCGGCGCCGGTGGGCGTTGTAGACAGCCCGCGCCAGCAATTTCTGGCCGGCGCGAAACTGCGGATGCGGAAACGCCATGTCGGCGAGTGCTGCGTCGCGGCGCTGGCGGTGCGCCTGCTCCTGCTGTGCCCAGCGCGCAAAGCGCTCACAGAGCGTCTCGAAATGAATGCGCAACGGGTCGGCAAGCACGGTTTCGAGCAACAAGGTCTGCTCGCCGGTATCGACGTTGTAGTAAACCAGCGCCAATTCCAGGCCGGGCAAATCGCGCAACTGACACAGCAGATGACCATAGACGCGAGCCTGCGCCCAATGCAGCGCCCGTTGCCCGTCGGGAATGCCGTCGGCCTGGCCGCGATGGGTCTTGATTTCTTCGAGCCGACCCAGCTGCGCATCAAAGCCATCGGCCCGACCCCGTACCTGCAGGACAAACGGTGCCTGGCCCGCGACAGAACTTGCAGCCCCCTCAAGCCGGTACTCGGCGCCGAGCGCCAGTTCGGCCTCGTAGTGCGGCCCTCGCCCGCTGACCACCGCCTGGTGGCCGGCCATGCCTTCGGCCGCGGTCGGCGCCGGCGCCGAGCGCAATTCAAGACTGCCCGTGCGGGCACCAAACTCACACAGATTGCGCACGCCGACCGAATACGACGACACCGGGTCAGGCGCGGCCGCGTTGACGACGGGCTCGGGGTTGTCGGCCCCGTGGCGCTCAGACAGGCCGGGAGGCAAACAGATTCACGGCCTGCAAGGTCATGACCGGCTGATCAGACTCGTCGTAGGCGGTGACCCTGGCGGTAACGATGCCGCGATCGGGTTTGGAGCGCGACCGCCGGGCCTCGAGAATATCGACACCAACCGTCAGCACATCACCAGGCCGTACTGGCGCCAGCCAGCGCAGCTCGTCAATACCGGGCGAGCTGAGCCCCGCAACCAGCGACACGTAATGATCGACCAGCACCCGCATCACCAGTGAAGCGGTATGCCAGCCGCTGGCAATCAAACCGCCGAAGGGTGAGCTGGCCGCCGCCTCGGCGTCGATGTGAAACGGTTGCGGATCGAACTCGGTCGCAAACCGGATCACCTCGTCTTCACGCACCTCGATACGGCCGAAGCGATAGCGCTGGCCCGGCACATAGTCTTCAAACCAGCGGTCATGGGGTGGGCTGGCAAACGCACTCAGGATCGACCCGCTCATGGCTCTACTTCTCCGCCTCGAAACTTACCAGTTCGGCACCATCGTCGACCTGATCGCCTTGCCCGAAAAACACTTTGGCAATGGTGCCGGCAACCGGCGCATGGATGGTGTGCTCCATTTTCATCGCTTCCAGCGTCAGCAAGGCATCGCCTTTGGCCACCACATCACCGGCCGCCACCTTGACCGCAATGATCTTGCCCGGCATCGGCGCCGTCAGCCCACCGGCACCCTCGCCCTGCTCGGCCGCCGCAATCGGATCATGGCGCGCCAGGCGATAGCGGGCCGTCCCATCGAACAGATACAGCACACCGGCCTGCTCCACCACCGCTACATCACTGACCAGACCATCGATGCTGATTCGCAAACCACCGTTGGCCAGCCGCCGCCCACTGACCGCGTAGGTCTGCTCGCCGGTGCGGCATTCGAGCGCATCGCCATCGATCTGCACCGAAACGCTCGTCAGTCCGTCATCCAGATCAAACTGCAAGCGCCAGCGGGCCGGCAGATTCAACCGCCACGATTCGCGCCGTTGCCAGGGCGAATATTGATCGGAGGCATGCTGGGCGTTTTCGGCAGCCCGCTCGCGTTCGGCCAGCACGCTGTGCAAGGCCGCAATGCAAAGCCCGCGCGCGCCCGCCGGGGCTGGCGCCGGGAACAGCGCGGCGTTTTCGCGTTCGATCAGACCGGTATCAAGATCGGGCTTGCGGAATGACTCGGTGTCGATCAGGCGGGCCAGAAACGGCACGTTGTTGGTCACGCCGTGAACCTGATAGGCGCGCAGCAAGGCCGCCATCCGATCGAGTGCCCGCGCACGGTTTTCGTCGTGCACAATCAACTTGGCAATCATCGGGTCGTAATGCGGCGAAATCACATCACCCGCTTCTACCCCGGTATCGATCCGGACATTGGCGTCCTGGGCCACGGTCCCGATCCAGCCAAGGCGACCGGTTGAGGGCAGGAAATTGCGGTCCGGATCTTCGGCATAAACGCGCGCCTCAATGGCGTGACCGTTCAATTGCAGTTCTTCCTGGCGCAGTGGCAGCGGCTCGCCCGCGGCTACCCGGATCTGCCATTCCACCAGATCAAGCCCGGTCACCATTTCGGTCACCGGATGCTCAACCTGCAGACGCGTGTTCATCTCCATGAAGTAGAAGCTGCCATCCTGATTGGCAATGAACTCAACCGTGCCCGCCCCCTGATAATCGACCGCGGCCGCCGCCTTTACCGCCGCTTCGCCCATCGCCACGCGGCGTTCAGCCGTCATCCCCGGCGCCGGTGCTTCTTCAAGAACCTTCTGATGGCGGCGCTGTACCGAACAATCGCGCTCGAACAGGTAGACATGATTGCCATGGCTGTCGCCAAACACCTGCACTTCGATATGACGCGGGCGGGTGATGTATTTTTCGATCAGAACGGTGGCGTCGCCAAAACTGGCTTGCGCCTCGCGCTGACACGAGGCCAGCATGGCCTCGAAATCGGCCGCCTTCTCGACCAGCCGCATCCCCTTGCCGCCGCCGCCCGCACTCGCCTTGATGAGCACCGGCCAGTCGATCTTCTCGGCTTCGGCAAACAAGGTGGGCAGGTCTTGCGCGGCACCGTGATAACCGGGCGTCAGCGGCACACCGGCCGCCCCCATCAGGCTTTTGGCCGCCGACTTGCCGCCCATGGCACGAATGGCTTGCACCGGCGGCCCGATGAAAATAAGGCCATTGTCGAGGCAACTCTGCGCAAAGTCGGCGTTTTCGGAAAGAAAACCGTAGCCGGGGTGAATGGCCTGCGCGCCGGAGGTTCTGGCGGCAGCGATGATGCGCTCGCCCACCAGATAGCTTTCGCGCGCGGGCGCGGCACCGATGGCAATAGCTTCATCGGCCATCCGCACATGACGTGCACCGGCATCGGCGGCCGAATACACGGCCACCGTCGCGATGCCCATACGGCGCGCGGTACTGATGACCCGACAAGCGATTTCGCCGCGATTGGCAACAAGTATCTTGCTGATTTTCATGGCGCTACATCCGAAACACGCCAAAGCGCGTAGTGGCAATCGGCGCGTTCAGCGCCACAGACAATGACAAGCCAAGCACCTCGCGTGACTGTGCCGGGTCGACCACCCCGTCGTTCCACAGACGGGCCGCCGCGTAGTATGGATGCCCCTGATGGTCGTATTGCTCGCGCACCGGGTTCTTGAACGCCTCTTCGTCGGCCTCGGACCATGTTTCACTCGCCGCCTCGAGCGCGTCACGACGCACCGTGGCCAGCACGCTGGCGGCTTGTTCGCCCCCCATGACCGAGATGCGCGAGTTCGGCCACATCCAGAGAAAGCGCGGCCCGAACGCACGGCCGCACATGCCATAGTTGCCGGCGCCAAAGCTGCCGCCAATCAGCATCGTCAGCTTGGGCACCTGGGCATTGGCCACGGCCATCACCATCTTGGCGCCGTCGCGGGCAATCCCGCTTTGCTCGTAACGTCGACCGACCATGAAGCCGGTGATGTTCTGCAGAAACACCAGCGGCGTGCCGCGCTGGGCGCACAACTCAATGAAGTGCGCACCCTTTTGCGCCGATTCGCCAAACAGAATGCCGTTGTTGGCAATGATGCCGACCGGATAACCGTGCAGATGCGCAAAACCGCAGACCAATGTCGTGCCGTAGCGCGCCTTGAACTCATCAAGCCGCGAGCCGTCGACCACCCGCGCAATGACTTCGCGCACGTCATAGGGCAAGCGGGTATCGGTGGGGATCACACCATAGAGTTCGGCCGGATCGTACAGCGGCGCCTCAGGGGTGCGGCAGTTAAGCCCTACGGTTTTGACCCGATTGAGATTACCGACGATTTGCCGGGCAATGGCCAGCGCGTGTTCGTCGGACTCGGCCAGATGATCGGCAACCCCGGACAAACGCGTGTGCACATCGCCGCCGCCAAGTTCTTCGGCCGTGACGATTTCGCCGGTGGCAGCCTTTACCAGCGGCGGCCCGCCCAGAAAAATCGTGCCCTGTTCGCGCACGATGATGGTTTCGTCCGACATGGCCGGCACATAGGCGCCACCGGCCGTACACGAACCCATCACCACGGCGATCTGCGCAATGCCCTGCGCGCTCATGTTGGCCTGGTTGTAGAAGATGCGCCCGAAATGCTCACGGTCGGGGAACACTTCATCCTGACGCGGCAAAAACGCACCACCGGAATCGACCAGATAGATGCAGGGCAGATTGTTTTCGAGCGCCACTTCCTGGGCGCGCAAATGCTTTTTGACCGTAAGCGGATAGTAGGTGCCGCCTTTGACGGTAGCGTCATTGGCAACAATCATGCACTCGACACCGCTGACCAAGCCGACGCCGGTAATCAGGCCGGCCGATGGCGCATCGTCGTCATACATGCCGCGCGCGGCGAGCTGGCCGATTTCCAGAAACGGCGCACCGCCGTCGAGCAAGCCGGCAACCCGGTCGCGAGGCAGCAACTTGCCACGCGACAAATGCCGTTTGCGGGACGCTTCGCTGCCGCCGCGGGCGACGCCAGCGGTGACCTCACGCAAGTCGTTGACCTGCGCCTCGAGAGCGGCCGCATTACGACGAAACTGTTCGTCGCGTGGATTCAGTTTGGTACGGATAACTGCCATGATTACATTGTCTCGGCGTAGAGTTCACGACCGATCAGCATGCGTCGGATTTCCGACGTACCTGCGCCAATCTCGTAGAGTTTGGCGTCGCGCCAGAGTCGTCCGGTGGAGTATTCGTTGATGTAACCGTTGCCACCCAGCGTCTGAATGGCTTCGCCGGCCATCCAGGTGGCCTTCTCGGCCGAGTACAGAATGGCGCCGGCGGCGTCCTTGCGCAAGGTGCGGGAATGCTCCTGACGGTCACAGGCCTGGCCCACTGCATACACATAAGCACTGCACGCCATCCAGGTGGAATACATATCGGCGAGCTTGCCCTGCATCAATTGAAACTCGCCAATGCTCTGATTGAACTGCTTGCGCTCATGCACATACGGCACGACCTCATCCATGCAGGCGGCCATGATGCCAAGCGGCCCACCCGACAACACGGTGCGTTCGTAATCGAGCCCGCTCATCAAGACCTTGACGCCTTGCCCTTCACCGCCCAGCACGTTTTCAGCCGGCACTTCACAGTTGTCAAAGAACAGCGGGAAGGTGTTGGAGCCGCGCATGCCGAGCTTGTCGAGATGACTGCCATGCGTGAAGCCCTTCATGCCTTTTTCGATGATGAAGGCTGTCATGCCGCGCGGACCGGCACCGATATCGGTCTTTGCATAGACCACCAGCGTGTCGGCATCGCCGCCATTGGTGATCCACATCTTGGAGCCGTTCAGCACATAGTGATCACCGCGCGGTTCGGCACGCAGCTTCATCGACACCACGTCCGATCCGGCGTTGGGTTCGGACATCGCCAGCGCGCCGACATGCTCGCCGCTGATCAGTGCAGGCAGATACTTTTCGCGCTGCGCGTCATTACCATTGCGGGCAATCTGGTTGATGCACAAATTGGAGTGCGCACCATACGACAAACCCACCGATGCCGACGCCCGCGAAATTTCTTCCATCGCAATGATGTGCGCGAGATAGCCAAGAGCCGACCCGCCGTATTGCTCGCTGATGGTGATGCCGTGCAGACCGAGATCGCCGAGTTTGCGCCACAGATCGGCCGGAAACTCATTGTCTTTGTCGATCGCCGCCGCGCGGGGCGCGATTTCCTGCGCCGCGAACTGGCGCACGGTTTCACGCAGCATTACCAGCGTTTCATCGAAACCGAAATCCAAGCGTTGAAACTCCATGATGACTCTCTCCAATCGGGTTCTCACTGAACCGCTAATCGACAAAGCCCGATGCCACGTATTGGTACGCGGCACCGGGCGGCAGACCGACACGAAGCCGGCCTGGTGAATCTACTGTCAAGCCATGACGGCCGGCGGGGTTCAGTCGCCGATTTTCGCCACAACCCGACCCACGACATCACCGCTCTTGAGCTTGTCGAGGGTTTCGCTGATCTGGTTGGGTTCACAAACGGCAACCGGAATCGGCTTGAGCTTGCCGGAGCGGGCCAGATCCACCACCTCGCGCAGTTCCTGCAACGAGCCCACATACGAGCCCTGCAAGGTCAGCGCGCGCTGCGCGAGCGGCACAAGCCCGACGGTCAGCTCACCCCCAAACAAACCGACCACGACGTAACGGCCCCCCTTGCGCAACACAGCATGCGCGAGTTCTGCGGTCTGCGACATTCCGACCAGATCGACCGCACCAAACACACCGCCCTCAAGAGCGGCCAGGGTCTGCTGCGCGTCGGGTTGACTCGGATTGACCGTGACCTTGGCCCCCATCTCGCGCGCCGCCGGGAACTTGTCTTCGCTGATATCGACCACGGCAATATTTTCGTGCCCCAGAGCCTTGAGCATCGCAATGGCCATCAAGCCAAGTCCGCCGGCACCGAGCACTACGAGCCAGTCGGTCGGCTTGCAAGGCATCAGCTTGCGCACCGCGCTGTAAGTGGTCAGCCCCGAGCATGCGAGAATAGGCGCGTAGGAAGGATCGATATCGCCAATATCAATCAGGTATTTGGCATCCGGCACCAGCAGGTACTGACCATAGCCGCCGGCGCGTTGAATACCGATATAACGCGGCTTGGCACACCAGTTGTCCTGACCCTCTTCGCAACGGGCACACGCGCCGCAACCGGTCCACGGATACACCAGGCGTACCTTGCCGGTCGGGACTTCGCCCGCCTGTGGGCCAGCCTTGACCACTTCACCCAGGGGTTCATGCCCCATGGTGACCGGCGGATTCATGCCACGCTCGGACATATGGAAGCGTTTGCCGCCGCCCATATCGAAGTAACCGTCGCGAATATGCACGTCGCTGTGACAGACGCCACAATACTGGACCTTGATGAGCACTTCAGATCCGGTGGGTTCGGGGACTTCACGCACAGCCATTTGCAGGGGTTTGCCCCATTCCATCACATCGTAACTATTCATCTCTGTTGTTCTCTCTGTAGTTCGCTCTGATTGCCGATTTGATTAGGGTAATCAAAGATGCCGCGAAGGCAAAACCGTCACCTCAGCCCGTGACCCCCCAGGAGTATTCATGAGAATTGTATTTGACACCGCCACTTTGGCCCTGATCTCGGGTGCCAGCAAAGGAATCGGCCTGGCTTGCGCGCAGGCAATGGCCGCCGCGGGTGCCCGCTGCGTACTGGTCGCCCGCAACCAACAAGCCCTGGACGAGGCGCTGGCCAGCCTGCCCGGGGAGCATGGGCAACACAGGGCCTATGCGGCCGATCTCTCGGACGGCCAGGCCGCTGCCGAGTTGGTTGCCGGCATCGAGCGAGACCTTGGCCCGATTGGGGTTTTGATCAACTCAGCCGGGGCCGCCCAGCGCTTTTCGGTCGATGAACTGAACCCCGCCGCCCTCGCCCAAGGCATGAATGCGAAGTATTTTCCTACGGTACACCTGCTCGAACCGGTCGCCAAGCACATGGCTGCCCGCGGCAAAGGGGCTATCGTCAACATCATCGGCCAGGGCGGCAAGCAAGCGTCGCCGCTGCACATTTCGGGCGGGTCAGCCAATGCGGCACTGATGCTCGCTACCGCCGGTTTTGCCCGCGCTTATGCCAGCAAGGGTGTGCGCGTCAACGGCATCAACCCGGGCCTGACCAAAACCTCGCGGGTGGACGAAGGGATGAAGGCGGCGTCGCGGGCCACCGGCGAATCGACGGAGAGTCTGCTCGCACAGGCCCAGGCCGCCATTCCGATGGGACGCATGGCCGAGCCGGCCGAAATTGCCCAGGTTGCCGCCTTTCTGGCGAGCGACCTGGCCAGTTACGTGACCGGAGCCATCATCCCCATGGACGGCGGCGGCGCGGCCGTCATCTGACCGAGCCAGCCCGCCCCTACTTCGTGCGCCGGTACACGACCAACAGGTTGTTGGCCGGCATCGCGAACACGGCTTGTTCGACAAAGCCGGCAATGGCGGCCACCTTGCTGACCGCTTCAAGATTGCGGATTCCCCAGGCCGGATTTCTGCGTTTCAGATCAGCATCAAACGCCACATTGCCGGGCGCTGTCGAAACCCCATGGCGCAGGAAAGGACCATAGAGAATCAGCGGCGCACCTGGGCCAAGAATGCGCTCGGCACCTTCAAGCAAAGCAAGCGAAGCGCTCCACGGCGCGATGTGGATCATATTGGCGCAATAGACAGCATCGGCTTTCTCGATGGGCCAGGGGTGACGCTCCACATCGAGCGCTAACGGCTCGAGCAGATTGTTCAAGCCCGCCTGCGCAGCCCGGGCCTGGATGGACCCCCGCGCACCTTCATCAGGGTCGGAGGGCTGCCAGCGCAAATTGGGCAACGCGGCGGCGAAGGCGGCCGCATGCTGTCCCGTGCCACTGGCTACTTCGAGCACCACACCGCTATTGGGCAGAACCTGCTCCAACATGGCCAGAATAGGCACCTGGTTGCGCTCGGCTGCACTACTGAAAAGAATGGAATCGGCCAAAACAATACTCTCCGAAAATTGAGCGGGCCGGCACTGGCAATGAAGCCAATGCGAGCCCGCGGAATCGCGGCCGACTGGCGACTAATATAAGGCGACTGGGTTAATAATCATCTGCACAGAGCCCCGGACTCGGGCCTGACCAAGCACAAACATGAATTCCGTGACTTCATCCTTGGCCAAAGTGCCAGTATTCATTGTTTCCAGGATGTAGATACCATTTTTCTTCAGCAAAATCACATGTCCGTAAAACGGGCGTCCCTCCTTTTCGGGAGGGATGGGCTCCA
>CAXBNM010000072.1:0-16090 GCA_963976885.1 uncultured Burkholderiaceae bacterium | reverse complement strand
AAGGTCGCGTGGCGCTCGAGCAGGCCAATCGCGAACTTGGGCTGGCGTTGTCCGATGACGAGATCGATTACCTGCTTGAGGCCTTCAACAAGGCCGGCCGGGCGCCGACCGATGTTGAGTTGATGATGTTCGCGCAGGCCAACTCCGAGCATTGTCGGCACAAGATTTTCAACGCCGACTGGGTTGTTGATGGCGCGCCGCAGTCGACCAGTCTGTTTGGCATGATCCGCGCGACGCACGCCGCAAATCCGGCGCATACCGTTGTCGCTTATTCCGATAATGCGTGCATTCTTGAAGGCCGCGAGACCAGCCGTTTTGCCGCGCGTTTTCAGCAGGCCGATGGCCGCATGGTCAACGGCCGCTACAGTCGCGAGCCGGGCCTCACTCACAGCTTGCTGAAGGTTGAAACGCATAACCATCCCACCGCGATTTCGCCGTTTCCCGGCGCTGCGACCGGGGCTGGTGGCGAAATTCGTGACGAAGGCGCAACGGGACGGGGCTCCCGACCGAAATTCGGGCTGACCGGCTTTACCGTGTCGAATCTGCGCATTCCCGATTACGTCCACCCCTGGGAGCAGGACGACCCCGGCCGCCCGAGCCGGATTGCCTCACCGCTGCAGATCATGCTCGATGGCCCCATCGGTGCGGCCGCGTTCAACAATGAATTTGGTCGCCCGAATCTGGTCGGCTATTTCCGGGCCTGGGAGCAGCGCGTCGGCGACAAGACCCGCGGTTATCTGAAGCCGATCATGATTGCCGGCGGTGTGGGCAATATTCGTGCTGAGTTGTCCAAAAAGCTGGCGTTGCCCGCCGGTACGCTGTTGATTCAGCTGGGCGGTCCGGGCATGCGTATTGGCGTTGGCGGTGGTGCGGCTTCAAGCATGGGCAGTGGAACCAACGAAGAGGCGCTCGATTTCAACTCCGTGCAGCGCGACAACCCGGAAATGCAACGCCGCGCTCAGGAAGTGCTCGATCGTTGTACCGCCAGTGGTGCCGACAATCCGATTCTGTCGATCCATGATGTCGGCGCGGGCGGGCTGTCCAACGCCTTCCCCGAAATCGTTCATGACGCTGGCATGTCGGCGGAGTTCGACCTGGCCCGCGTGCTGGTTGAGGAGTCCGGCCTGTCAGCCGCCGAGGTCTGGTGCAACGAATCGCAGGAGCGGTATGTGTTGGCGATCGCGCCGGCATCGCTGCCTTTGTTTGAATTTTTCTGTCAGCGCGAACGTTGTCCGTTTGCCGTGATTGGTACGGTTACCGATGACGGCATGTTGATCGTGCGCGACCGCCGCGACGAGCGCGATGAAACGCCGGTCAGCATGCCGATGGATGTGTTGCTGGGCAAACCGCCGCGCATGACGCGCAACGCTGTGCGTCGCCAGCGCGAGTTGCCGCCCATCGATGCCAGTAACGTCCCCCTCGATCTGATCGCTGCGCAGGTTCTGCGCAGTCCGAGTGTTGCCGAGAAAAGCTTTCTGATCACCATTGGCGACCGGACCGTCGGCGGCATGTCGCATCGCGACCCAATGGTCGGTCCGTGGCAGGTGCCGGTGGCCGATTGCGGCATTGGTTTGATGGATTTTGAAGGTTATGCGGGTGAGGCGCTTGCCGTCGGCGAGCGCCCGGCGCTGGCCGTCATCAATCCGGCCGCCGCCTCGCGCGTGGCCATCGGCGAGGCCATCACCAATATTGCGTCGGCCGGGATTGCCTCGCTGGCGCATGTGCGGATGTCGGCCAACTGGATGGCCGCCTGCGGCAGCCCTGACGAAGATGCGGATCTGTTCGATGCGGTGCAGGCCGCCGGCGAGTTGGCGATCGCGCTGGATATCAGTATTCCGGTTGGCAAGGACTCGTTGTCGATGCGCACGAGTTGGGACAACGCCGAGGGCCAGCCTGTTGAAGTCGTCTCGCCGGTGTCGCTGGTGGCGAGCGCTTTTGCGCCGGTGCCCGATGTCCGTTTGTCGGTAACGCCGCAACTGGATCCGGCGCTCGATACCGCGCTCATTCTCATTGACCTGGGCGCGGGCAAGCAGCGGCTCGGTGGTTCAATCTTTGGTCAAGTGACCGGCCAGATGGGCAATGAGTGTCCCGACCTCGAAACACCGGCATTGATGCGCAGTTTCGTTGCCGTTATCGGTGAACTGCTGGCCGCGCAACAGATTCTGGCCTACCACGACCGTTCGGACGGTGGCTTGTATGTGACGCTGGCCGAGATGGCTTTTGCGGGTCACTGTGGTGTTGCGATCAATCTGGATATGCTGACGATCGACCCGCACGCAGCGGATGTCGGTGGTTTCAATATTCGACCCGCGCAGATGGCCGTGCAACGCAATGAGCTGGCCGTGAAGGCCTTGTTCAACGAAGAGTTAGGCGCCGTCATCCAGGTCCGTGCGCAGCACCGTGACGAGGTGCTGGCGCGTTTGCGGGCGCATGGCTTGTCGACCTGCAGCCATGTCATTGGCAAGCCTTCCGCGCAAGACGACATTGCGCTCTACCAGGATGGCAAGTGCATCTACCGTGCGGCCCGTACCGAACTGCAACAGATCTGGAGCGAAACCAGCCTGAACATGGCCTCCTTGCGCGACGACCCGGCCTGTGCCCAGGAAGCGTTTGACGCCATTGCTGCACCGCTGGACAGCAAGCTTGAGGTGCACACCAGCTTTGATCCGGCCGAAGACATCGTTGCGCCATTCATCAACAGCGGCGCACGACCGGCTCTGGCCGTGCTGCGCGAGCAAGGCGTCAACAGTCACGTCGAAATGGCGGCTGCGTTCGATCAGGCCGGCTTTGAAGCGGTCGATGTGGCCATGGCCGATCTGTTTGCCGGCCGTCATCGTCTCGATCAGTTTCAGGGGTTGGTGGCTTGTGGCGGCTTTTCCTACGGCGATGTTCTTGGCGCTGGTGCCGGCTGGGCTCGTTCGGTTTTGTTCAACGGCCAGATGGCCGAGCAATTCGCACAGTTCTTTCAACGCCCCGATACGTTCAGCCTGGGTGTCTGTAATGGCTGTCAGATGCTCGCCCACTTGCGCACGTTGATTCCGGGGGCCGAGGGCTTTCCTGCTTTCGTGCGCAATCGCTCGGAACAGTTCGAAGGGCGGCTCGTGCAAGTTGAGGTCATGGAGTCACCCTCGGTATTGTTTGCCGGTATGGCCGGATCACGTGTGCCGATAGTGGTGTCTAACGGCGAAGGTCGGGTAGCATTCGACACCGACGCACAGCGTGCTGCCGCACAACCGGTAATGCGCTTTGTTGATGCCGCTGGCGAACCGGCCATGCAGTACCCGCGCAATCCGAACGGTTCGCCTGAGGGGTTGACCGGTTTCACGAGTACTGACGGACGAGCAACGATTCTGATGCCGCATCCGGAGCGGGTATTCAGGTACGCGCAAATGAGTTGGGCGCCTCGGGGGGCGGACGGCTATTCACCGTGGATGCGTATTTTCAGAAATGCGCGGCGGTGGTTGGCCTGATCAACGCAAAGCGTTGCATAGAAAAAAATTGGTTAAACTAAAAAGATACAAAAAAAGAAGGGCAAGTCGACGATGTATAGCTGGATCACTCCAGAAAATACACGCCGCCTTGCCCGGAACAGACACGGTGACTCGGGGAAGCACACCTTGTCGGCTGACCCGAACGGGCGCCCTGTGAGAGCGGTTCATTGCGAGCCAGTTGAGTGTTAATGTGTACGAGAACGCCATTTGGCGCTATCGGGCGTTCGCACAAGTAACCCCTAGGGATCCCCCTAGCAGGGTAATTTTTATGCTCTCTATTCATGTTCAAAGCAGCCAATGAGTCGCTTTTATTGGCGGCAGTGATCAGCCAATGATTACTGCCGTCCGTCGATCTGTATGCCGCCAGATGGGTTTCATGCTCGCTTCTGTCGGGCCGTTGATGGGGCTGGTGTTCGGCCTGGTTGTGACCGTCGCGTTGTGGGTCCATGTTGAAAAACTGGCGGAATCTGCTCGACAACAGAGCTTTGATCAACGCATCAGCCATGCCAACCTGGCGGTAGATCGTGTCCTCAGCGACATCACCGGTTTGCTCGCCGCGGTGCGCTCGCTGCTTGAAAACAACCCCAATATCAGCGCCGAGGCTTTCGATTACGCGATGTCCGAACACAGCCAACGCTTGTTCGTGTCGGGGCTGCAATACATTGCAATGATCAAGGCCGACACCATGAGTGTCTGTCGTCGCGAAAGCCGCGAATTGCCGTTGCAGTCGGGTGGTGCGCCAAGCATGCTCACGCCGGGTTGCCTTGAAATTACCCACGTGTATCCGCGGGCGACCAACGAGCAGATTCCGGGCCCGATTGATGTCCTCGATTCGCCCGCCCGTGCCGGGGCCATCGTGCGTGCAATGGACTTTGGTTACGTGGCGTACACGCCGCCGTTGCCAGTTGCCCGCGACAATATCGCGTCGCCTGGTCTGCTTGCCTATTTGCCTGCCTATCACCGCGATCACTCGCTGGCGACTGTGCCGGCACGGCGCCGCGCCCTGGCCGGCATGGCGGTTGTGGCGTTTTCATTTGAAGACTTGTTGCGTGCCGAGTTGGGTGGAGAGTTTTTCACTCATATCGATATGAACATCACCGATCGCGGTCTGGTCGGGCGGGCCGAGACTGCCGGCGCGCCGGAGCAACAAGTGCTGCGCGGCGATTCACTGGTGCGCACGTTGGACGGTGCCGATCTGCAGGCTCCGGCGCAAGAGATCCTGCTCAGTCGTGTGATTGAACGCCAGCATGCCGGGCGCAACTGGATGATCAGCTTCGAGCAAGGGCGTTCGTCGATGGGTGGCGTGTCGATTCTGTCGGCACCCCGACTGGTCTTGTTGCTCGGCGGTCTGTTGACCGGCTTGCTCTACATCTATCTGCGTACGTTGGCGCGCGGGCGCAAACAAGCCGAGCGACTGGCCGAACGCATGACGTCGCACTTGCGTGAACGCGAAGCCCAACTGCGTCAGGCGCTTGATGCGGCCGAGATGGGCAGCTGGACCTGGCACAACGACAAACAGGTTTTCTATGCCGATGCGCGCGCTACCGATTTACTGGGGCTTGGCGCCGGACCCATCGAGAATCTTTTCGAACAGATACACAGCGAAGATCGATATGCCGCCCGCATGGCGTTGCGACGGGCCGTTCATGATGGCCGGGCATTTCATACGGAGTGTCGTTTGGCGGCTACCGTAAATGGGGTGCGTTGGGTGGAGTTGTCGGCGCAGATTCTGCTTGGCGAGACAGGCGACATCACGTTTGCTTCCGGTTTAGTGCGCAATGTCACGGAACGGTACAAGCTGATCATTGCCCGTCGCCAATTACTCAATAAACTGATCACGACTGAGGAAAAAGAGCGACGTCGTATTGCCCGCGAGTTGCACGATCAGTTGGGTCAGGAAGTCACGGCAATTTCTCTTGGGCTAAGGAATTTGCAGGAAATGACGACTGATTCAGATGCGCGACGCGATCTGCTTGGCAAGCTCAAACAGATCGCCAGCAATATCGATAACCGGGTGGACCGCTTCACCCTCGATCTGCGTCCGGTCGTTCTTGACGATCTTGGTCTGGCGGCTGCGCTCAAAGCGCAATTTACCGAATGGTCGGGTTTGCACGGCATTCAGGTGAACTCTCATCTCGCCGGCTTACCGGCAACGCCGCTGCCGTTTGAGTTGAGCACGACAATCTTCCGTGTCATTCAGGAATCTCTGACTAACGTCGCACGTCATTCCAACGCGACCGCCGTCGATGTCATTGTCGAATGCGGCAATGGTGAAATCAAAGTAGTCGTAGAAGACAACGGCACCGGCCAACTACGACCTACCGGCACGCAAAGCCATGGGCTTGCAGGCATGCGAGAGCGCGTCGAAGCGCTTGGCGGGCAATTCCGTACCGAGTCGACTCCGGGTGCGGGTTTTTCAATTTTTGTTCGTCTACCAACGGACACCATGGCAGACAATCTGGTGCAAATATGAATCCCATTAGAGTGCTTCTCGTTGACGATCACGCGCTGATGCGTGAAGGCGTCAAGATGCTGCTCGACAAGCAGCCGGATATCCTTGTCGTTGGCGAAGCGTCCGAGGGTGTTGAGGCCTTGCGCAAAGCGGGCGCGCTGGAGCCCGATATCGTCGTCATGGATTTGTCGATGCCGGCGATGGACGGCGCTCGTGCCACTGAAAAATTGCGTGAACTGGCGCCCAATGTGGCAGTCATTGCACTGACCCGGCATCTCGACCAAGGCTATTTGCATCATGCGATGCGCGCTGGTGCGCGCGGTTATGTCGTCAAGAAGGCCGCTGCCGATGAACTGCTTACCGCTATTCGCACCGTCGCCGGGGGCGAGCCCTATATTGATCCGGGGCTGGCCAGCAAGATGGTCGGCTCGATCATTCGCAATGCGCCCGCTCAGGCTCAGGTCGGCCTGAAGCCACTGAGCCCGCGCGAGGAACAGGTATTGCGGCTCATCGCGCTCGGGCACAGTAATTCGGAAATTGCCGTGCAACTGGGTATCAGCGTCAAGACGGTCGAGTACCAACGTTCGCGCGGCATGGGCAAGTTGGGGATGCGCTCACGAGTCGATATCGTTCAGCACGCGGTGCGAGAGGGGTGGTTGCTCGATGCTTGAACCTGGAGAGTTAGCTCGTGCGGTGCGCCGACGCTGGTATTCATGCGTGTGGGTCGTGCTTGCCTGCACGGGGCTGCTGGTCGGCTCGGTCAGTGCTGAATCATCGCGAGCGCGGCTGGTAACCATTGGCTCCGGTTCGGTAGGGGGCGTGTATTTTCCGGCTGCCGGTGTGCTCTGTCGTTTGCTCAATCAGGAACGATTGCGACATGGGCTGCGTTGTGCGGTCGAAGTCAGCGATGGTTCAGTGGATAACACTCGCGATCTGCTCGGTGGCCGTGTCGACCTTGGCATCGTGCAAACCGATGTGCAGCACGATGCGCTGATGGGCATCGGGCGGTTTGAAGATACAACCGATGGCGCGGCGCTGCGTGCGTTGTTTTCGCTGCATGCCGAACCGGTGACAATCGTCTCGCGGCTCGATGCTGCCGTGATGGGATTTACCGATCTGGTCGGCAAGCGGGTCAATGTCGGTGAGGCCGGCTCAGGAACCTTTGCCACCACATCAATGCTGATGCGCGCGTTCGGGATGTCTGGATCCGATCTGGCGCGCCAGTACAACTTGTCGACCGCCGAAGCGGCGCTGGCGCTTTGCGAAAATCGCATCGATGCGTTTGTTTTCGTGGTGGGCCATCCCAACGCGACGATTCAGGAAGCGTCCGAGTCATGTGCGGTGCACTTTGTCTCGATCACCGGAGCGCCTGTTGATGACTTGCTGCGCAAGCACAAGTTCTTTTCGCGGGCCATGATTGCCCCTGGCACTTACGTCGGCCAGGAGGAGAAGATCATGTCTCTGGGCGTGCGAGCTTCGGTGCTGGCCACCGCCGCGCTGGATGATTCGATTGCCTACGAAATGACCCGGGCCGTCTTCAGTAACGCGGCTGCGTTGCGAGAATTGCATCCGGCTTTTGCCAGTCTGACGCCGCAACAAATGATCGACGGCAATACCGCGCCGTGGCATCCGGGGGCTGCACGTTATCTGCGCGAAATCGGCTTGCTGACCGAGTAGGCGCGGCCGATACAGGCGTCGGCAAGCCGCCGCCTGTATTCGATGCTGGCCTCAGATTGAGCGGCCCGCCGCTTCCCAGTAGGGCGCGCGCAACCGGCGCTTGAAAATCTTGCCGGTTTCTTCGCGCGGCAACTCGGTATGAAAAACCACCTCGCGTGGCACCTTATAGGCGGCCATCCGTTCACGAATCCAGTTCTGTACCTCTTCGATGGTCAGGGTTTCGCCGGGTTGAATCTGCACCGCGCAAGCCAGTGACTCACCGAATTCGGGATCAGGGATGCCAAACACCGCGCAATCATGGACCTGGGGCATCATTGCCAGCGTGGCTTCGATTTCAGCGGGGTAAATGTTGACGCCTCCGGAGATCACCATATCGGATTGCCGGTCGGACAAATACAAATAGCCGTCTTCGTCGAGATAGCCGATATCGCCGACGCTGACCAGACCGTGGCTTTCGATGTTGGCGCGGTCTTCATGCCGGTTGATGTAATCGAAGTCCGGCGTACCCGGTTGCCGGGCAAAAATACGGCCCGGTTCGTTGGCCTTGAGGGGTTGGTTGTCGGGGCCGAGAATCATGATGCTGGCGGTACCCACGGCCTTGCCGACCGAGCCAGGTTTGCGCGCGGACTCTTCCGGCGAAATACGGGTGATGTAACCGGTTTCGCTCGAGGCATAGCACTCGTAGATCACCGGGCCTATTTCCTTGTGAAACCGGGCCTTGAGCGGCGGCGGGCAAGGCGAGCCGGTGCAGGTGACAAAGCTCAGCGATGCCAGCGAGGCAGGATCGCGCTGATCGGCCGGCAGGTCGAGAATTCGGTGGAACATCGTCGGCACCATGTAGGCATGGCTGATCTTTTCGGTGGCGATCAGTTTCACGGTACGCGCGGCGTCGAAGCGGGGTTCCAGATACAAGGTTGCGCGGGCGATTGCGGCCTGCAACATATAGGTTGCCGGGGCGCTGTGATAGAGCGGCGCCGAGACCAGCGTGCGCACGCCTTCGCCCAGGTTGATGACGGCGGCGTAGACGTCTTTGGCGCGAGCCGCCAGTTCGGCCGCGGCCTCCGGTGCTGGCGGCACCCGCTTGACGCCCTTGGGCTTGCCGGTGGTTCCTGAGGTATACGGAATGAAGCCGCGCGGCTGGCGCGGACTTGCATCGCCCGGCCATGGTGCATGAGTGGCCAGCCATTCGGGCCAATGGTCGTCGGCAATCAGTACCTTGATATCAGCCGGAATGCCGGCGCCGATCAGTTCGAACAGATCGGATTCGATGATCAGCACCCTGGCCCCGCAATCGCCGAGGATGTGGGCGGCTTCGTCGCGCTTGAAATGCCAGTTGATCGGGCAGAAGTGAGCGCCCAGATCGCGGCTGGCCAGCGCCGTCTGCACAAACGGCAGTCCGTTACGCAACATGATGGCGACAACCCCGCCTTCGTCCACGCCGTGCTGAATCAGTGCTGTAGCCAGCCGGCGACAATCAAGTTCAATCTGGTCGGCGCTGTAGGCCTGGCCGCTAAAAATCAGTTCGGGATACATCGGGTCTCACTGGATTGTCGGAAATTGCAGTCGGGCCGGATCACCAGGCCATCGCCTGTGGGTTTACCGGGAGGGGGCAAATGATAAGCGATGCGGCGCCAGGCAGATTTTGCCCGATTCCTCGTCGGCCCCGGCATGAGTTACCATTTTGCATTGGATTGCCTGGGCTTGCTTTGATGGCTTGGCTCAGGTCATGTGCCAGCGTATTTTGCGTTGGTCTGGCGGCTATGGAGACTGCAACAAATGGATCTGGCTCTTTCCCAGGAAGAAGAAGCTTTCCGGCTCGAAGTGCGGGAGTGGCTTGAGGCGAATGTACCGGCGGAATCACGCCGAAAAGTTTTTGACTATGAAGAACTCACCAAAGACGAACTAGTTGAATGGCACAAGATACTGGCCAAGAAAGGGTGGGTTGCCCCGCATTGGCCTGTTGAATGGGGTGGTGTCGACTGGACGCCGGCGCAGAAGTTCATCTTTGAAGAAGAAACGGCCATGGCCGGCGCGCCGCCGATTGCGCCGTTCGGTCCGGTGATGTGCGGTTCGGTCTTGCTGCGCTTTGGCACCGAAGAGCAAAAGAAGAAATACCTCCCGCGTATCTATCATTGCGATGATTTCTGGGTCCAGGGCTACTCAGAACCAGGCGCTGGCTCGGATCTGGCTTCTCTGAAGACACGTGCCGACCGGGTTGGCGATCACTACATCATTAACGGCCAGAAAATCTGGACCACGCTCGGCCATTTTGGTGACTGGATCTTCTGTCTGGTGCGTACCGACTTCGATACCAGCAAGCGCCAGGAAGGCATCAGTTTTCTGCTGGTCGACATGAAGACCCCGGGTATTACCGTACGCCCGTTGGTTTTGCTCGACGAAGGGCACGAGGTCAATGAGGTTTTCTTTGAAGACGTCAAAGTGCCGGTCGAGAACCTGGTGCATGAAGAAAACAAGGGCTGGACCGTTGCCAAATACCTGCTCGGTTTCGAGCGCCTCAATACCGGCCGCATCGGCGCGTCCAAACGCGAGTTGCAACGCCTGAAGGCCTTCGCCCGCAACAAGACGCGCGGCGGTCGCCCCTTGCTTGAAGACGCGCGCTTTGTCGATCGGATGACCCGGATTGAAGTCGAGCTGATGGCTCTTGAAGTGACCAATCTGCGCTTCATCGATGAAATGCAGCGTACCGGTCAGCCGCCAGGCCCGGATGTGTCGATGCTCAAGATCAAGGGAACGGAAATCCAGCAGGCGCTCACCGAGTTGCTGATGATCGCGGCCGGTCCGGCAGCGCGTTCGTTCCGGGCCATCGAATACGACGGCTTTGACACTTT
Organism: uncultured Burkholderiaceae bacterium; assembly: GCA_963976885.1. GTDB lineage: Bacteria > Pseudomonadota > Gammaproteobacteria > Burkholderiales > Burkholderiaceae_E > JAUIAI01. The sequence continues at coordinate 5,621 of CAXBNM010000072.1, read as the reverse complement.
CTCCGCCAATACCGCTGCGCATTACTTCAACTATCGCAAAACAAGTATTTACGCCGGGTCCAATGAAATTCAGCGCAACATCATCGCCAAGATGGCGTTGGGTCTGTAAGGGATAACGAGATGAATTTTCAGTTCGAAGAAGAGCAACAGCAACTCGCCGACAGCCTGGCCCGGGTGATCGAGCGCGATTACGACTTTGAAGCGCGTAAGGCAATTATTGCTTCCGACAAGGGGCACAGCGAGCCGGTCTGGAAGGCGATGGCCGAGATGGGCATTACCTTGCTGCCGATGTCCGAGGCGGCCGGTGGCTTCGGGATGGGCTCACTGGCCTTGTTTCCGGTAATGGAGCAAATCGGCCGCGGTTTGCTGGTCGAGCCGCTGATTGAAACCCTGATCTGTACGCGGCTGATCGATCGCCTCGGTGTGCAACAACACGCAGACTTGCTGGCGGCGGTGGCTGGCGGTCAAAGCATGATTGCCTTTGCCCATATCGAGCAAGGCGCTGGTCAGGACGCCAATTCGCTGACAACCACTGCGCAACAAGCCGGTGACGGCTGGACGCTCAGTGGCAGCAAAGCCATGGTGATCATGGCCGATTCTGCTGACAAACTGCTGGTCAGTGCTCGCCTTGCCTCGGGGGCCGCCGGTGAGATTGGCTTGTTCCTGGTCGATGCCAAAGCGAAAGGTCTGACTGTGCGCTCGATGCGTACGATTGATAACTATCGAGCCGCTGACATTACGCTGGACAACTGCCCGGCGGTCGCGCTTGGCGAACCCGGCAAGTGTGCGGACCAACTCGACGAAGCCGTCGACTTTGGTACGGTGCTGGTCTGCGCCGAAGCCGTCGGTGCCATGGGCTATGCCAATGAGACCACGCTCGAGTACCTGAAAACCCGTAAACAGTTCGGCACGCCGATCGGTGCTTTTCAGGCCTTGCAGCACCGAATGGTCGACATGACCATCAGCTGCGAGCAGTCGCGCTCAATTACCTTCCTGGCCTGTGATGCGCTCGACAAGGCAAGCGGTGAGATGACGGCGCAGAACATCGCGCAACGACGTCGCCTGGTTTCGGCAGCCAAGATCAAGGTGTCCGATGCGGCGCATCATGTGGGCGAAGAGTCCATTCAGCTGCATGGCGGCATGGGCATGACCAACGAGATGAAGGTCAGCCATGCGTTCAAGCGCCTGACGATGATTGCCAATGCCTTTGGCGATGTTGATTATCACCTCGAGCGTTTCGCCGCCGCTGATCGCTGAGGGCCTCTCGGTTCGGTAACGCCTCGGGCCGCGCGCCCGAGGCGTTGCAGCAACTGATTGCGCAGCGCGACCGGCGCCGGTTCGGCTTGTTCCACGCTGAGCAGATAGATGTCCAGGCTTGGCAGGGCCGGCAAATCGCTGACAAACGGCGTGGCGCCGATGGCTTCAGCATAGCCGGAGGGCAGCGCGCCCACGCCAATGCCATTCAGAATCGCCAGGCCGGCGCCAGCCAGCGTTGAGCCATCCCAGGCCAGGGTGTAGCGAGCCTGGTCATGATCGTCACGCACCAGCAACGCTTGTTCGATGGCCGCACTGGCGGCCGGGTAAGGGGTTTTGATCAGCGCGACGGCTTGACCGTGCTGAGCATCAGGGGCGCGGCCATACCAGCGTAGCCGTTCACGTCGGATCAGGCGGCCCGTGCCAGGCGCATCAGGGTCGGCGGCCAGACAAAGGTCGAGCTGATTGTCCGCAAAGCGCTGCAGCACGACGTCGTCCTGATCGATGGTGACTGTCAGGCGTACTTCGGGATGGCTGCGCGTGAAGCGGCCCACCGCTTCGGCAACCGGGAAGCTGGTCCACAAGGCTTCAGAAGCGCCCAGGCGCACATCACCGCGGAGCGACGCGTCATGGACGCGGGCGGCGGCTATGGTGTGCAGTTCTACGATTTCTTCGGCCAGTGGCAGCAGACGTTTGCCGGCCGGCGACAACTCGACCCGGCGTGTTGAACGCTCAAACAAAGCCTGGCCGACCAGCTCTTCAAGACGTGAGATCTGCGAGCTGATGGTCGATTGGCGGGTGCCAAGGGAGCGGGCCGCCTTGGAGAAACTGCGATGACTGGCCACAAGCACAAAGGCGCGCAGCGCAGAGGGAGATGCCTCTAGCATCGAAACTCCTGGTTAATCAACGGTATTAAACGCTCAGAGTGCCGAGTTTACCGAAAGTCGCTGGCCGCGCCATCCAGATGCTGATGCGTCGTATCGGGCGATTCAGACGCGATAGTCAGGTTGTTCTGAAAATGGCTGCGTAGCAAGGCGCTGAATATCTCCACGCCGGGCCTGGCGGGGGCTGTGCCGGACCGTATCAGGCCGAGTTGGCGACGAGCACGCGGATCGGCAAGAGGGCGGTGATGCATCAGCGGATTGCTGGCCAGCACTGGCAGGACCGGCAGAATGGCGACCGCTGCATTGGACTCGATAAGACTGCACAAGGCCACCGGGTCGCTGACTCGCAATTGTGCCTTGGCGGCCATGTTGCGATAGGACTCGGCCCGCAGACTGTCACTGATCGGGCTGCGAATGAGCGTCAGGTGGCGCAGATCGCGCCAGGTCAGTGGCCGCGAAAAACGGGCCAGCGGGCAGTGCCGCGAAAACCAGACCTGATACGGATCATCAAGAAGGGGTTCAAAAAGCAGTCCCAGGCCGTCAGGAGGCTCTTCGGCAATGCCGAGATCGACGGCTTGATCGGCCACTTTTTCTGCAATAGAGGCGTTGTCCTCGTCGAGCCAGTCAAGTGTGACGTCGGGGCGTTCGACGGTAAAACGACTGATGATGGCCGGCAGCAATAGATTGACCTGCGAGCGAACACAGGCAACACTGATGTGGCCGGTGGCGTTGCGGGCAAAGGCCTTGATGGCATCGATGGCACGCGAATAACTGGTGAGCTGAACAGTGGCCACTTCACGCGTGAAACGGCCCAGTTCCGTGAGTTGATGCTTCCGTTCGCCCTCAAACAACGACCCGCCCAGCGATTTTTCGAGTTGTTTCAGTGTCATCGACACGGCCGATGGCGTGCGCCCCAGCGCGTTGGCGGCAATGCTGATATTGCCGTGGTCGGCAACTGCCGCAAAGACCCGCAGCGCCTCAATCTTGATGTTCATGGCGGCTCCTGTTCTGCCTCCCTCCGGCGGCCCCGTCGGGGGCAAAAACTGACCTGTTGGACAACTCAGATGCCGTGACAAGAAGGAGAGTCGTTCAAGCAAAACTTAAGTGATTAGTGTAGTTTACAGAAATATTGAAATGATCGCCGCTAAGATCCAAGGTTGCACCTCTCAGGGAAGGCCCATTTGCGGCCGCACAGCACCTGCTGGTTGACCCCCTGATCGATCTGATTACTGGAGATACGCACTATGTTGAAAACGACACTTCGCGCCGGCTTGCTGGCAATCGGCGCTTCCGCCGTTCTGGGTTTGACCACCAGCCAGCAAGCACAGGCTGCCGCCAGTTGCGGGATGGACAAACCGATCAGCATCGCCGAAATGACCTGGCTGAGTGCCTCGACCCTCGCGTACGTGACCAACCGCATTCTCAAAGACGGCTACGGCTGCGAAACCAAGATTGTGCCGGGCGACACGGTGCCGACGGCTTCGTCAATCCTGTCTCGTGGTGAGCCGATGGTGACGCCCGAGTTGTGGGTAGGTACCTTGCCTGAGGTGTGGGGCAAGATTCAGGACAAGGGCATCGCTTACAAGGCCAACGATATCTTCACCGACGGTGGCATCGAAGGCTGGTGGATTCCCGATTACGTGGCCAAGGCCAATCCCGATCTGAAATCGGTGGATGACCTGGCTGCGCATGCCGAATTGTTTACCGAAGTGGCGTCGGACGGCAAGGGCCGGCTGTATGCATGCCCGCCAGGCTGGGCTTGCGAAATCGTGAACAACAATCTGTTCAAGGCCCTCGACATGGAGTCGAAGAACTTCGAGATCTTCTCGCCCGGTTCAGGTGCCAATCTGAAAGCAAGTATTGCGCGCAAGATTGCTCGCAAGCAGCCGATCCTGGCCTATTACTGGGGCCCGACTGCGGTCATCGGTAAATTCAATCTGGTCAAGCTCGATATGCCGGCTTACAACTCGGATGATTACGATTGCCTGGCAAACAAAGACAGTACCTCGTGCAAGCCTAGCGACTTCCGCAAAGGCGAGATTGCCGTGGCAGTGTCGCAAAAGCTCAAAAAAGCGTCGCCGGCCGTTGCCGAGTATCTGAGCAAAATGCAGGTGCCTAACGAAGTGATCAACGCGGTATTGGCCTGGGGTGACGATCAGTCCGCGTCGCCGGATGAAATCGCAACCTACTTCTTCAAGAATCATGAAGCAGTCTGGACGAAGTGGGTGCCGGCTGATGTGGCCGCAAAAGTCAAGGCAACGCTTTGAACGACTGGTACGCGTGTCTGTGTATTTCCTTGCAGACGTGAGTAACAGCGTCACACGTTGAACAGGGGGCGGAGGATGAGTAATCCCCGCCCTTTTTTGGTCCTGAACACACTGGAGCATCAATGGCGGAGAACTTCCCCGAATTAATCAATACACGAGCCTTGCGCAAAGGTATCGATGGTGCGTTTGAATGGGTGGTGGTGAATTTCGGCGAAACACTCGAAATCGCTTTTCTGCCTGTCTTGCGCCTGCTTAATGCGATCGAATCGCTGCTGGTCACGACGCCTTGGTACATTGTGCTGGCAGTCCTGGCCGGCATCGGCTGGCTGGCCTCGCGCAGCTGGAAGGTGGCGCTGGGAATTGCAGCAATGGTCTTTGCCATGGGCTTTCTGGGCTTGTGGGATGCGGCAATGGCGACCATTGCGCTGATGCTGACGGCCACAATGCTGGCCGTCATTATCGGTTTGCCGGTAGGGGTGGCGATGTCGCGTTCCGACACCTTGCAGGCGATAACGCTGCCGGTTCTCGACATCATGCAGACCCTGCCCATCTTCGTGTACTTGATTCCGTTCGTGATGTTGTTCGGACCGGGCAAGATTCCTGCGTTGCTTGCGACCATTGTCTTTGCGGTGCCACCGATGATCCGCCTGACCAATCTTGGCATTCGCGGGGTTGATGCCGGCGTAATGGAGGCGGTCACTTCGTTTGGCACCACGCCGACGCAACGACTGTTTACCGTCGAGTTGCCGCTGGCCATGCCGACCATCATGGCCGGCATCAATCAGACAACGATGATGGCACTGTCGATGGTGGTGATTGCCTCAATGATTGGTGCGGGTGGCCTGGGCTATCAGGTGTTGCAGGGTATTCAGAGGCTTGAAGTCAGTCGTGGTTTGCTGGCTGGTCTTGGCATTGTGTTTCTGGCGATCATCATTGACCGCATTGCGCAGTCCTACGGACGCCGCATTCAGCAACACCTCAACCTGAACCAATAACGGAGACCGTGCATGAACAAAATTGAAGTTGAAAACGTCTCCAAGGTGTTTGGTTCGGATCCGGCCTCGATCATCCCGCTGATCGAACAAGGGGTGAGCAAATCCGACATCCTCGATCAGCACAATCATGTGGTCGGCATTCGCAAGTTGAATCTGTCAATTCAGGCCGGCGAGTTGTTTGTCGTGATGGGCTTGTCGGGGTCGGGCAAGTCGACGCTTAT
>CAXBNM010000071.1:0-16108 GCA_963976885.1 uncultured Burkholderiaceae bacterium | reverse complement strand
CGGCGGCTACTCGCAGTTTGCCCGGGTAGCGGGCGAATGGGTGATGCCACTGCCCGCGGGCTTGTCGCTGTACGAGGCCGCGGTTATTGGCGTGGCAGGTTATACCGCAGCCCTGAGCCTGCACCTGATGGAACTCAACGGTCTGAGCCCGGACAAAGGTCCGGTGCTTGTCAATGGCGCCACCGGCGGCGTCGCCAGCATAGCCATCGACATGCTCGCCCAGCGCGGCTATCAGGTCACCGCCATGACCGGCAAAACCGACGCCCATGATGAACTGCGGGTGCTGGGTGCCAGCGAAATACTCGGCAGGCTCGAAGCCGGCGGCGCCAGCAAGCCGCTGGAGAAAGGCATCTGGGCCGGCGCGGTCGATTCGGTTGGTGGCGACACGCTGGGCTGGCTGACTCGCACCATGCTGCCCGACGGCGTTATTGCCGCCTTCGGCAACGCCGGCGGCATCAAGCTTGATGCCACGGTATTGCCCTTCATCCTGCGCGGCATCCGGCTGCTCGGCATCAATGCCAACAGCCCGATGCCGCTGCGCCACGAAGTCTGGGCCAAAATTGCCGGCGCCTATCGGCCCGCCCATCTGGATCGCATCGGTCATGCCATCGAGATGGACGAGTTGCCGACGTATTTTGATCGGATGCTGGCCGGCGAATTGCGCGGCCGTACCGTGGCGCGAATCGGCGGTGAAACGGCCTGATCGAAGTACCTGCAGGCCGATGCGTTCAGACCGAGGTTGACGGGTAGCGTTGCTGCGCTACCCGTCAATCCGGGTCAGTTGCCAAGAATCCATGCGGCGATGCCGGGCCAGACATCCTGCAGCGTTCCGGAGCCCATGAACAAGCCAATGTGTCCGCCCGGCGCCAGTTGCTTGCGCACCTTGCTGGCCTCGGTGGCGATCAGCGCTTCGGCGGCAAAAACCTGCTCCGAGGTGGTGATATCGTCGCCAGCCCCGGCGAGCAGATAGACCGGACAGGTAATGGTCTTGAGCGACAGCGTCTTGCCATGGGCAACGAACTCGCCGCGCGCAAAGCGGTTCTCTTCGAACAGCAACTCGATACACTGCAAGTAGTAGCGTCCAGGCAGATCGATCGGGTTCTCATACCAACGTTCAAACTGTTCGGTGCGCTTGATGTAGCACTGTCTTCAATGTGCTCATACAGATCGACAAACTTGCCTACGTACTGTTGATCGGGGTGCATGTTCTTCCAGCCCGCCAACATGAACTGCCCGCGCATCAAACCGCCGCCGGCATCGACCATCTCCTGATAAAAGCTCAACGGCATCTCATGCGCAATCTTGCGGATCGGGCCGTTGCCGGCATTGGTATCAATCGGCGACCCGGCCAGCACCAGCGAACAGACCTTGTCCGGATGCAGACATGCGTACATGGCAGACATCCAGCCGCCCTGACACAAGCCGACCAGATGCACCCGGCCACCGGCGGCGTCAACGGCCGCATCCAGATCGGCCAGATACTTGTCGATGTCGTAATCGCGCATGGCCTTGGTCGCGCTTTTCCAGTCGGTAACCAGCACCCGCGGCAGGCCGGCGGCCAGCAGGGTTTCCACCAGACTTTGCCCCTGGGCGTAATCCGCAATGGTTGAGCTGTGCCCGGCAAAAGGTGCGTCTACAAGCACCGGCACGACCGAGGCGGCAACTTGCGAGCCGGAAAAGTCACGCAGACGCATCGTGTCCAGATCGATTCGCACCTTGTTGGGCGTCGCCCAGTCGGGCTGCGGCGGGGCGACTATCTTTGCCGACACCGCGACGTACTTGAGATTGTCCTGAAAGACCTTGAGGCCTTCTTTCTGCATTTCCATTACGGCCGCCAACGGCCAGAACCACGGTACGCTGTGCTCGATACCGGGCGTCACCAAGTTTTTGTCAGTCATGAGTCTTCTACATCGGAGGAGGAGCACTGGCATCGTGGCCAATTACGTTTGCAGATACTTTGCGCCGATGTACGCGCGGTGATTTGATCTACATCAAACCCATTGCGCTCAGAACTGCATTGCTTACTCAGTCTGCCTGGGTCGCTCGATGACGAGCACCTTGCCACTGCCGCCACCGCCGCAGAAAAACTGCTCGCGCCCGTCTGATTCAAGACCCGATACACCAGTACCAGCAGGCATCTCGATACGCTCAAGCACTTCGCCAGACTGGGCATCGATTCGGCGCACGTCGCTGCGGCCGTCTTGCCAGGTGCCGTGCCAGAGTTCACCGTCAACCCAGGTGACGCCGGTCACGAAGCGGTCTGACTCGATAGTGCGCAGTACTACGCCGTTAGAAGGGTCGACTTGGTGAATTTTTCCACCACGGTGTTGGCCCACCCAGAGTGACCCTTCGGCCCAGGCAAGGCCCGAATTGTCGCCCGCCGCATCGGGCGCAGGGATTGTAGTCAACACCGCGCCAGTGCCGGGATCGATCTTGACAATGGTCGAGCCGGTAATCTGATAGAGATTTTCACCGTCAAAGGCAGTGCCAGCCTCGGCCAGTATGTCCAGATCGCCCAGGATGGCACCGCTGTCCGGGTCTACCGCCTGCAGGCTGGCGCCCGTCGCCATCCAGATACGCTGACCGTCAAAGCTGACACCGCCGACGTCATTGACACCGGGGAATGGACCGTACTCACGACGGATCTTGGCGGCAGTTCGTTTCATGGTTTGATCTTAGCGCGCTATCAGCGCGGCGGGGAGTAACAAACTTGTCGGGAAACCGGGTACCGAGGGTGTAATCCAGCGGCATGCCCGCCCGCGCCCCAGCCGTTCAATCTTGCCGGTGTCAGCAAGCTCTTGCAGGGCCCGCTGCACGGTCCGCGTACCCACTCCGAGTGCCAGCGCCAGCGCCGAACTCGGCCAGGCCATTCCATCGGCGAGCAGCGCAAGGACACCGGCATGCCGGTCAGCCACAGGAGGCAGCAATACGGCCACTGAACATCCATCGTCAGGCATCAGTCTGAATCCCCGTGGCGTTGCTACGATCTGACCAATTGGCGCAAGCGCCTTGCGTAGTCGCCCGATTTCTACGCGCAAGCGGACCCGGTGTGATTCGTCAACATGGCGGGCGCGAAACGCCTGAGCCAACAAATCTGCTCTCGCGGCGTCGTCGGGCCAGGCCTGCGCCAATGCCAGTGCCAGCTTGAACAAGACCGGTCGGTTGGCAAGTGCCACCGTCGCTGTCCTGCGGTGCACGACCCGCCGACAGGCATCGACGACAACCCCGCCCTTGGCAAACAGATCTTCGCATTCGGATAGCCGAATCATCGACTCTGCACCCCGCCCGAAGAGTCGGGCGACGGGCGCCTCCAGCGTATGGGCGGCCGATTCGACTTCTGCCAACAGGCCAGGATTACCCGTTGCGAGCGCAGCACGGCGGGCCCGGTCAATTGCCGCCCTGGCCGGCTTGGCACGGATTCGGCGCATCGCGACACCAGCGGTCACCAACTCAAAACCCGTTCGCGATGCGCTTGCCAACACTGACGCATCGAGTTGAGCCAGCATTGTCTCGGCAGCGTCGAGATGGCCGATCAGCAGCAGGCGCCGGGCCTCGAGATACGCCGCGTGCGCCGCATTGACCCGGTCACCGTGCCCGGCCAGAAGCGCCCGTGCGGCGCTCAGTGCTTGACCGGATCGGTGCAGATCTCGGGCGATCAGTGCGATTTCGGCCTCAGCCAGCAAGCATCGGGCGCGGGCCAGAAATTGTTGCGTCCCGAACTGGCGAGCGGCACGGCGCAGCAGTTCCGTGGCTCGTCCATAGTCACCCAGTTGAGCCATCGCTATGCCGCGCAAGGCCAGCGCTGGCGCATCGTCGCGCAGCGCCACGCGTTTCAGCGCCGCCAGCGGATTCCCCGCGGCCAAAGCTTTCGCCGCATCGGCAGTCAGCGCATCCATCGCAATCGCGTCAGAGTTGTCACTCCCTGTCCTGATCGACCTCGGCCTAAAGTTTCATCGCGCCAGGGTGCAATCAACCCACACAATTCTTGAGAAGGAGCTTGCCAGTGTCGACCCATGATCTTCCCTCTGACTGCAAAGCCAGCAACGGACTCTATGCGTGCATCGCCCATGGACTGAACTTTGGCGCGGCACCCTGCTTCATGTTGATGGCCTGGATTGCTGCAAGCGGCACATCGGCGCTGGCCATATGCGCGACAACATCGCCGATCAGACCGATCAATGACATGGCGTGGATGTACCTGTTGATGGGCATTTTCCATTTGTCACCATGGCTGCACCTTATCGGCCATCGCACGCCCGCGAACGGCGTTGCTCACCACTGAATGAACTTACTACAACGGAGATCAATCATGCAACATCCCATTGTTTCACGCGATGAATGGCTGCAAGCGCGCAAGACGCTATTGGCCAGAGAGCGAGCCATGACTCACGAACTCGACGCACTGCGCGCAGAACGCCGGCAATTGCCGTGGGTCAGGCTCGACAAGAACTATATTTTTGCAGGACCGAAAGGCGACTGCTCATTGGGCGATTTGTTCGGCACGCGCACCCAGCTGGCGATCTATCATTTCATGCTGGCACCGGATTCAGAACACCTTTGCAGTGGCTGCTCGCTGGTTGCAGATCATATCGACGGCGCCCGGCAACACTTTGAGCACGCCGATCTGGCCTTTGCGGCGGTGGCGCGCGCGCCAATCCAACGTATCGAAGCGGTCCGCCGGCGCATGGGCTGGACCTTCCCCTGGGTATCCTCGGTTGGCAATGATTTCAATACGGACTTCAACGTTTCGTTCAGCGAGGAAGAACGCAAAACAGGCCGCGCCATCTATAACTATGGCACGGTCATCCAGAACAGCGCAGACATGTTCGGCGTCAGTGTTTTCGTGAAGGGCAACGACAACGCCATTTTCCATACCTATTCCACCTATCACCGCGGCGTCGAAATGCTGATGGGCGCACTGATGTGGCTGGATCTGGCGCCCAAAGGTCGCAACGAAACCGAAGGCACTCACAGCTGGGTCAAGCTGCACGACGAATACTGAGACGAAACTGGAATCAAGACCGATCCGATTCGGGTTCCGGATTCAGAACAGACATTTCCTGGCCAGGCGCATGGCAATGTGCCTGGCCCAAGAACGAGCCGACATCCTTACCCGATAACAATGCTTGCGTAAACCGCCTGGCAACGCCTCGCCGCCTGAGCAGCGCAATGCCCGGAAACCGGTATATTCGTCAGGACATACAGTGACGACAACCGCATCCGGATACCTTGCTCATGGAATTTGCGCAAATCAAACAAGCCCTCACCAACATCATCTCGCATGCCAATGACGAAGCGGTTGTCGTACTGGAAGGCGATCAACCCGGCCCTACGGTTGCCGTCAGCGCCCTGACCCACGGCAATGAAATCAGCGGCGTGGTGACGGCGGCCAGCATTCTCGCCCGCCTGCAAAGCGGTGAACTGACGCTGAAGGCGGGACGACTCAAGCTGCTGCTGGCCAACTATGAAATTCTGGCGCAGGCTGAAAGCCTGGAGCAACTGGTCCGCCATCGCGGCGTTGATCTGAACCGCATCTGGGATGACGGCATCGCCGCCGTGCCCGCCGGCCAGCCCGGCGCGGGTGAGTTTGCCATTCGCCAGCGTCTGCTGCCGACGATTGCTGCGGCCGACTACCTGATTGATCTGCATTCCACCTCGCAGCCGTCTACACCCATCGGCATTGCGCTGGCCGACAGCCCGGCCACGATGAGCTGGCTTGCCGACCATCTCGATGTGCCTTATCTGCTGCCCAATATCAGCAATTATCTGAATGGCACCGCCATGATTGACCGGCACCACGCCGAGGCCAGCAAGCGCGCCCTGCCCCATCATTTCTCGCTGGTCATCGAGGCCGGGCAACATTTCGATTACTCCACCATCGACCGCAACACGGCCAATGTCGAGCGCTTGCTGAAACTGTGCGGCGTGCTGGACGGCAAGCCGGAACCGGTACGGTCGGCACCGTTGCAACTCGAAGTCTACAAAACCGGCTACTCCAAGGAAATCGACAAAGCCGTGGACTGGCTCTATACCGACAGCCCCAGGGGTTTCGATCAGGTCGCCAAAGGCACCGCGCTTTGCAATCTGGAAGACGGGACGGTTTTTGCCGAACACGACAGCTATGTCGTGATGCCGCAGTTGCGCTCGAACCGCGTGGGCCAGGAATTGTTTTATCTGGCCAGGCAGACCAATTGAACCATCCCGACCGGATAACCGTTTGACCCCCAGTAAAACGCTTTACGCCATCATCCTCGGCACGATCATCATGATTGTGCCGCTGGCCATCGACCTCTATCTGCCGGCCTTCCCCGGCATGGCCGCCAGCTTCGGCACCAGTATCGACGCGATTGAAGCCACCGTGGCAGTCTTTCTTGCCGGCTTTGCGCTGGGGCAACTGACAATGGGGCGGGTCTCCGATGTCTTTGGTCGGCGCATTGTGCTCATCAGTGGCCTCGTGTTGTTCATCGTTTCCTCGGCGCTCATTGCCTGCACCGATTCTCTTGAACTCTTGTACGTGCTGCGCTTTTTGCAGGCCGTCGGCGGTGGCGGTACGGTAGCCGTCTTTCCGGCGGTGCGGGATCGCTTCAATGATCATGACAGCGGCGTCGTCATCTCGTACATCATGGCGGTCGTCCTCATTGCGCCGGTGATCGCGCCAACCCTCGGTGGCTATCTGTTGCTGATTACGCCCTGGCAGACCTTGTTCTGGGTGATTGCAGCTTTCGGTGCCGTCGCACTGGCGCTGACCGTTGTGTTTGTCCGCGACCCGGTGCGCGAACGGACGTCTCTGTCCGTTGGCACAGCGAGCGCAGGCTTTGCGCGCGTGCTGAGCGAGCCACGGATTCTGATGGCTTTGCTGGCCGGGGGCTTCGCCTTTGGCGGCTTGTTTGCCTTCCTGTCGGGCGCCCCGTTCGTCTACATCAGCTACCACGGTGTGGCGGTCGAGCACTTCGGTTACCTGATCGCCATGAATGCCATTGCCACCATCGGCATGAACATCGTCAACGGCAGCCTGCTGTCCCGAACCGCACCGGTGGCCAAAGTGTATGCCGGCACGGCCATCATGCTGCTCAGCAGCTTCGTGCTGTTGCTGAGCGCCCAACTCGAACTCGGCCTGATCCCGACGGTCGTGCTGGTCATTGTGTTTTTTACCGGGCTGGCGCTTACCGAAACCAATGCCATCATCGTGGCGTTGTCGGAGATGCCCGCCGAGAACGGCAGCATCTCGGCACTGAGCGGCGCGCTCCAGTTCGGCATCGCGGCGCTGGCGAGCCTGATGGTCAGCGTTGTCGAGTCGACGCATCCGGTCTCGATGATTGCCATCATGCTCGCCAGCGCCGCCGCTTCTTTCCTGTGCGCCTTTTTCCTGAAACGGGCCCACAGCGGCCCGGGATCGCGTCATATCGCACAAACTGCGGACAACGCGCGTTGCTCGGCGTAAGCAATCGGTGTTACGCTGGCTTTTCAAATCCGAGGACAGTGCGTAAAAGTGCATGGACACTTGCTCCGCCCGGATCCGTACTGATCAAGTGCCCGAAGCCATTTGAAAATTGTCCACCTCATGGCCGGCGATTTGTCCGGCGGCGCTGCGCGCGGAGCCTTTTGGCTGCATAAGGCATTGGTGCGGCTCGGCGTCAATTCGCAAATCCTGATCAACTCCGCTGATGAACAAGCCGATGACCGGCTCACCAACATCAATGCACGCACGGGCCGGCGGGTCTGGCAGGGGCTCAGCAACCGGCTCAGCGAGCTCCCTACAAGACTGCACTTCATCGACACTCAGCATCAGCATTTCGACAATGGCCTGGGCGGCAGCCTCTATAAACGCTGCCGAGCATTTCAGGACGCCGATCTGGTGCATCTGCATCATATCAACGGAGCGGTCAGCGTGAAGTCGCTGCGCACGATCAACAAACCCATGGTCTGGACACTACGCAGCATGTGGCCCTTGACTGGCGGTTGCCACTACAGCTTTGACTGCACCAGGTATCAATCGGGGTGCTCAAGCTGCCCCCAGCTCGGCCCTCAACTCCCGTTCGATCTGGCCCGTCGCAATGCCCGCATCAAACGCGCTTCCTATCCGGCGCAACTGCAATTCGTTGGGGTCAGCGATTGGATTTCCGAGAGCGCCAGGGCATCGGCACTGCTGGCAAGGTTTCCGATCCGCACCATTCACAATGGTATCGATACCACCGAGTTCAGCCCCATCGACCAGCGCGCAGCCAAGGCAAGCTTGCATCTGCGAGCCGACACCCGGTATCTGCTTGTCGTCGCGCAGAACTTTCGCAATCGGCACAAAGGCTTCAGCGTCCTCTGTGACGCCCTGAGCCATCTGAACCCCTCAGGTCTGCATCTGCTCATCGTGGGCAACACAAGTCAGGAGCAAGTCGCTCGGCTTCGGTTTCCTCATACTCTGCTGGGCAAGGTGACCGACACCGAGTCATTGCGCGCAATCTATTCGGCTTCGAGCGTTTTCGTTGCGCCGAACCTGATGGAAACCTTCGGCAAGACGGTTGTTGAAGCAATGGCCTGTGGTACACCCGCTGCGTGCTTCGATTCAACCGGCCCAGGCGAAATTGTCGAGCACAAGGTGTCTGGTTACCGCGCAAGGTCTTTTGACCCCAGGGCACTGGCCGAGGGCATTCAATGGTTGCTTGATCTGCCCGCACAGGCCGGCTTCGATCTGGCTACCCAGGCCCGCGCCAGAGCGGTCGAGCATTTCGACACCATGATTTCGGGCCGAAAGTACCTGAACCTCTACCAGTCCATACTCGGCCTGAACCATCGAGCGCCGGGGCAATGACATGATGTCGAACTTGTCCGCTCCCGATCACGCTGAGCAGCCTCCAGCTCGCGCGCCGGAGACAGATCCTGACCTTGACCGCTTCGACGCCCAGGGCTACCTCGGCCCGATCGATCTGCTCGATCAGCCAACCTGCCGACGCCTGACCCGTTTACTCAAGCTTGACCAGACAACGCCGGCAGACTGGCCCAAAGGCTGCGCGGTGAGTTCACGCCTGCATTATGAAATTGCCTGCCTGCCCCGGCTCACCAGCCTGGTCAGCAAACTGCTTGGCGGCCCGGTCATGTTGTGGGGAAGCAGCCTGATTCTCAGGCTGCCGGCGCAGCACCATGCCTGGCATTCGGACATCGAAACCGCAGGCACCGACGATAGAACCGTCTCGGTCTGGATCGGACTGGAAGGCACTAACCGTGGCTCGGGGCTCAGCCTGATCGCTGGCTCGCATCGCTTCGGCCAGCCCCTTCAAAAGCTCGCCAGTCAGCACGGTGTTGGCAAAGGCGAACTGGACAGCGACACCGTGATGAGTTGGGCTACGCAGTTTGCGGCTGACGCCGGCACGGCTCAGCCCGACATTCACGATGGCCAGGCGATCATCTTTGACGGCCGCCTCTGGCACGGCTCGGCCAATGGCAATGCCTTGTTGCCCAGACGCGCACTGTTGCTGCAGTATGCGTCACCGGACACGCCAATCCGCAGCCCCGACCCGAACAGCATCGACTGGCCATTACAACGAATTCAACACCCCAGACCACCATCGGTGATGGTAGTGGGCAGCGGAACCAGCACCATGAACAAACTCGTTTCCCCGCCACCAATTGCCGACAGCATTGCAGCAGCCCAACTGAGCACCGTCATCCAGCACCTGCCAAACCCGATGCCGGAAGATACCGACAAAGGCTGGCGGCCGCACTTCGTGCTCAGTGGACAAACGACTCAGGTTCTCGCGCAGGGCTGCCATGCCTCCGTGCTGAGTGCGCAAACCACGCCGCATCCACCGCATCAACACGATGAGGAAGAAATCCTTCTCATGTTGTCCGGTCAGGCCGAGTTGCAGATCGTCGACGACCACACCGGCAAGACGACCCAACAAACCCTGCGCGAGCGTGAGTTGGTGTATTACCCCCGTCGCGGCGTCAGGCACACACTGTCAAACACAGGCTCCGAGCCGGCCGTTTATCTGATGTTCAAATGGCGCGGCTTTGGCGCCGTGAAGTCGCCCGATCTGCTGCGCTGCCAGGTGTTCCGGCTTGCCGATGCCTTCGCTCGCCTGGACGAACGAAACGCAGGCTTTGCCACCGAACTGATCGTCGAGGGCCAGACCGAGTATCTGCGTACGCTGCACGCTCATGTATCGACGGTGCAACCCGGCGCCGGTTACGCAGAACATGTCGATGCCCATGATGTCGCCATCGTTTTGCTGGAAGGCGAAGTGGAAACGCTGGGCCAGCGCGCGGGGCCTACCAGCGTCATTTATTACGCCGGCGGCCAGGCACACGGGCTGCAAGCCTGCGGTGATGTGCCGGCCAGGTATCTGGTCATTGAATTTCACGGCCAGCGAAACAGCGCTCTGATGCCAATGCGCTTTGACGCGGTCAACCTGAAGGCGGCGCTGAAGCATGGCATCAGGCAACTGACGATGCGCTCAAGCCTGCTGGAAGGCATGGTCCGCAAGGCGGCCCGCTTGCTGCGCCGGCGCTGAGCACATCCGAGCGCATCATCGCAAGCGCAGGGCCCATAATCCCGGCCCTGCCTCAAGTGCTTACAATCACCGCTTCTGCCAATCCGCGCCGAGCCGATCGCCAGCCTCGCAGCGCTCGCGAACCCACCCTCTGGTCACCGAACAAACATTGAAGAATCAAGCACCTAGCCACACCCCCATGATGCAGCAATACCTCGGGATCAAGCGCGATCATCCCGATATGCTGCTCTTTTACCGGATGGGCGACTTCTACGAGCTCTTCTTCGAAGACGCGCAGAAGGCGTCCCGGCTGCTGGGCATTACGCTGACCAAGCGCGGCGCGTCCAATGGCGAGCCGATTCCGATGGCCGGGGTGCCGTTCCATTCGGTCGACCAGTATCTGGCGCGGCTGATCCGGGCCGGCGAATCGGTGGCCATTTGCGAGCAAATCGGCGATCCGGCGCAGAGCAAGGGCCCGGTCGAGCGCAAAGTGGTGCGCGTCGTCACGCCTGGCACCCTGATCGAAGACCAGTGGCTGCCCGAACGTCAGGACAGCCTGCTGCTGGCCATCATGCCCGGCAAAACCATCGGCCTGGCCTGGCTGGCGCTGGCCAGTGGCGAATGCTGGCTGGCGCAGATTGCGCCGGCGCAACTGGCCGAAGAACTCGACCGCCTGCAACCGGCCGAGGTGCTGTTGCCCGAAAAATCGGGACTGAGCATCGACAACCGCTTTCGCCAGCATGAGTTCGATAGCTGGCATTTCGACGCCGACCGGGGCCGCCGCACGCTGGCCAGCCTGAGCGGCACCGAGAACCTGCAAGCCTTCGGCATCGGCGACTGGCCGGCAGCGCTGGCCAGTGCCGGCGCGTTGATCGATTACGCCAGTCAGACTCAGCAACGCGACCTGTTGCACCTGACCCGGATTTTGGCCTATGACGATGCGTCCTGTATCGGGCTCGATCCGGCGGCCCGCCAGAATCTGGAAATTCTGGCCCCGCTACGCGACGCCGACGGTCCTTGTCTGCTCTCGGTCGTCGATCAGTGTCAGACCGGCGCCGGCGGCCGCCTGCTGCGCCGCTGGCTGATTGCCCCCACCCGCCAACCCGAGATTGCCAGTACCCGCCACGACCGGGTGGCCGCCTTGATTCGCCACGACGGCGCAAGCCTGGCCCAGGCCCTGAAGGCCGTTCCGGATCTGGAGCGCATTGCCGCGCGCATCGCCCTGGCGAGCGCCCGGCCCCGCGATCTGGCGGCGCTGCGCGATGCTGCCGAGCCGCTGCGCCAGATCCGCGCCTTGCTGAGCGACGCGAACCTGGCCACTACCTTTGCACCGCTGAGCGCGGCGCTCGAATTGCCCGAGCAAGCGCACGAACAACTCACGCTGGCGCTCAAGGAAGAGCCCGCTGCGGTGGTGCGCGAAGGCGGCGTCATCCAGCGCGGCTATGACGAAACCCTCGATGAACTGCGCGCCATCGACGAGGACTGCGGCAGCTTTCTGGCCGAGATGGAAATTCGCGAGCGCGAAAAAACCGGCATCGCCAATCTGAAAGTTGGTTTCAATCAGGTGCACGGCTTCTTCATTGAAGTCTCACGCGGCCAGTCGGCCTCGGTACCGCCCGAATACCGGCGCCGCCAGACCCTGAAAAACGCCGAACGCTACATCACGCCCGAACTGAAGACCTTCGAAGACCGGGCACTGTCGGCCAAGGAGCGCGCGCTGGCCCGCGAGAAGCAACTGGTTGAAGAACTGCTGGCAGCCCTGGCCCCTTACGTGCCGCAATGGCAGCGCATTGGCGCCGCCGTGGCCGAGATTGATGTACTGGACGGCTTTGCCACGCTGGCCGAACAACGCAACTGGTGCCGCCCCGAGTTCGTCCGCCAGCCCGGCATTGAATTGCGCGGCGCGCGCCACCCGGTGGTCGAAACCACTATTGAGCACTACGTGCCCAACGACTGTGTGCTCAGCCCGACGCGCCCGTTCATCATCCTGACCGGCCCGAACATGGGCGGTAAATCGACTTACATGCGCTCGGTGGCATTGATCACCTTGCTCGCGTACGCCGGCAGTTATGTGCCGGCGGCCAAATGTACGCTCGGCCCGGTTGACCGCATCTACACACGCATTGGCGCCTCCGATGATCTGGCCGGTGGTCGCTCGACCTTCATGGTCGAAATGACGGAAGCAGCCGCTATATTAAACGGCGCTACCGATCAATCTCTTGTACTTATGGACGAAATCGGTCGCGGCACTTCAACTTTCGATGGTTTGTCGCTGGCACACGCAATTGGCGAACGGCTTGTCACTACCAATCGCTCACTGACCTTGTTCGCCACGCACTACTTTGAAATTACCCGCATGGGCGAGCGCCATGCCAGCGTCATCAACCGGCACCTGTCGGCGGCCGAAGGCCGGCAAGGCGTCGTGTTCCTGCATGAAGTGAGAGACGGCCCGGCCAGTCGCAGCTACGGCTTGCAGGTTGCCCGCCTGGCCGGCCTACCGGCACCGGTCATTCGCGCCGCCGGCACCTTGTTGCAGCGGCTCGAAAATCAGGATGCCGAACGGGACAATCAAATCGACTTGTTCGCCGCCGCACCGCACGCTGACGAACCGACCTGGGAAGAAAGTCTGCCGGCCGAAGCTGACCCACTGGGCGCCCAGCTGATCGAAGCGATCAGCGCAATCGATCCAGACCAGCTCAGCCCGCGCGAAGCGCTCGAGGCGCTGTATCAACTGCGCGAACAAATCAAACAGGCCGATAATGACGCTTGATCAAGGGCGGCGGCGCCTGCTTGGCGCCGGCATGACGGGGGCCGCCGTCATGGGTCTGCCCCATGCACTGGTCAGGGCCAGCACCGGGACCGCCACCGCAACGGCGCCCGCCACCGTCGCGCCGAACCATGTCCGCTTTGCATTGCTTGGCGACAATCCGTACAGCGAGCAGGCCGAGGCCGCGTTCAGCAGCGCGCTTGCCCATGCAGGCAAAGATTCAGCCTTCATCATTCACGTTGGCGACATCAAGGGCGGCGTTGAAAGCTGCAGTGATGATTTGCTCGAACGACGTATTGCCCTGCTCGAAGCGTCACCCCGACCGTTGATGCTCACGCCGGGCGACGATGAATGGACGGATTGCTCGCGCCTGCTGGCTGGCGCCTTCGATTCGCTCGAACGCCTGCAATGGCTGCGCCAACGCATCTACGCTCAGGCGCGGCCGCTGGGCAACGCCCAACAGCGTCAGACCGCCCAGGTCACGCTGCAGTTTGAAAACCAGACTCAGGGCAACTTGCTCGCCGACCCGCTCGATGCTGCCGCTGTTGCGCGTATCGGTCTGCCCGAACATCAACGCTGGCGCGCCGGTCCGGCCCGCTTCGTCACGCTCAATGTGCCCGGCAGCCACCTGGGCTTTGACAGCGGCATCGCGGCCGACATGATTCAGGCGCACGCCCGGGCCGCCAGCCGCTGGCTCGAGCAAAGCGCGGCGCTGGCCACGCAGGAAGGCAGCCCGGTGCTGGTAATCGTGTTGCACGCCGAGTTCGTGCCCAGCTGGCTCGGTCCGGACGACTTCACCAGCGCCGAGGCGCAATCGGCCCATCCGTACGCCTGGTTTCGTCAGGCCCTCTATCGAACCGTGGCGCAATTCGACGGCGCCGTGCTGCTGCTGCACGGCGACACGCATCGCTTTGCCACCGACCGCCCCTGGCGCAAGCTGGCCGACGAGCCGGCATTGGCCGCTCTGCCCACCTACGGCCTGCCTGGCGCGCTGATTGCCGAGCGCTTGCGTCGCTTTGCCCGGGTGCGTGCGATCGGCTCCCCAGCGGCCGCCTCCTGGATTCAGGTCGGCATTACCCATCAGCCTGAAGCCGCCGTGCCGGTGGAACTGGCCGTGACGCCCTACCTGCTGTAGCCAGTCGCGGGGCTCACGTCGGCGGACGCGATCAGTGCCGGTTGAGCCCGGCCTCGCGTTTCTCCTGCTCGATTTCCTCTTCCGAGGCCACGCGGATTTTCTGCACGGTCATTTCATAGCGCAGCGAAATCCCGGCCAGCGGATGGTTGCCATCAAGCACGGCCTTGCCCTGGGCCAGATCGGTCAGCGTGTAGACAAACCCGTCAGCGGCCTCACCCGGCAAGCCTTCGAAGGTCATGCCGGGCTCGCTGCCCTCAGGCAACCGATCGGCATCGACAATATGCAGCCGGTCGGCCTCATAATCGCCAAACGCGTCGTCGGGCTGCAAGACCATTGTCGCGCTCTCGCCCGCTTTCTTGCCTTCGAGCACCGTTTCCAGCTTCGGAAAAATGGCGCCGTAGTTGCCGTGGAGATAACGCATCTCGCGTGGTACTTCTTCGATAGCCTGATTGGTGGAATCGAAAATCTGATAGTGCACGGTGACCCAGGTATCGGCCGCCACAACAGGCGCTTCGATACCATCATCATCGTCAAAAATGTCGCTCGGAGGATCCGTCCGGTTCATGGTCGTTATAGTCCGGGTTGAAGCTTTAAGGATTGAAGGAAGTCTGGATGGTAAACCCTGCACCGCATGACCCCGTTCCCGAGGTCGATAATCCCCTCGCCAGCAAGGCCGCCAGCGAGCTATTCGTGCGCCGCCACTGGCAACGCAGACCGGTGGTCATTCGCCAGGCTTTCGACGCTGCGGCGCTGGCCGCGCTGACCGCGCCACGCGATGCCGCCGCCGAGCCCGACCGTGAATTGAGCACGGCCACCATGTGGGCGCTGGCCGCCGAAGAAGCAACCGAAGCACGTCTGATTCGGCGCCGCGGCACGCGCTGGTCGCTGGCCCATGGTCCGTTCGCCGCCGACGAACAACCTCGGCCCGATCACAAGCAATGGACGCTGCTGGTACAAAGCGTCGACCATCACCTGAATGACGCCAGCGCCTTGCTGCACCGCTTCAACTTCCTGCCGCAATGCCGGCTCGACGATCTGATGATCAGCGTAGCCGGCGATCAGGGCGGCGTGGGGCCGCACAAGGACTCCTACGACGTCTTCCTGCTGCAACTGGCCGGCACGCGTCACTGGACGCTCGGTGCGCCGGGTGAACATGCGTTGCAGCCCGACCAGCCACTACGCCTCGTTGAAGCCTTCGACACCACCGCCGAAGTTACCGTGGGCCCGGGTGACATGTTGTACGTACCGCCCGGGTGGATTCACGACGGCGTGGCCCAGGGGCCGTGCATGACCGCGTCAATCGGCTTTCGCGCCCCGACCCGCGCCGAACTGCTCACCGCGTGGTGGCAGGCTTGCGCCGAACGCGATGACGATGAAATCGACCCCACCGGGCCGCGCCAGTACCGCGACAAAGTCAGCGCCACCACCGCCGCGCAATGGCGTCGCCAACCCGGCCAGTTGCCGGTTGAAATGATGGCCTCGCTTGAACACTGGCTCGGTAAATGGACGCCCACGGCGGCCGAGATGCGTGAATTCATCGGCTGCTACCTCACCGAACCCAAGACCAGTGTCTGGTTTGAGCGCCCCACACCTGTTCAATGCCGCCAGTTCAACGCGCAAGCCAAACGCAACGGCGTGCAACTTGATCGACGAACTCGTATCAGTTTCCAGGCCCGCACGATCTTCATCAACGGCGAACCGTGGGTGTCAGACCGGCCGCTGAGC
>CAXBNM010000070.1:0-16308 GCA_963976885.1 uncultured Burkholderiaceae bacterium | reverse complement strand
CATATGCTGAATGCCGTTTTCCGGCCGCTCGAAAGTAACTTCAACCTTGAGGCCGCGCCGAAGTTGATCCGCGCTGGTCCACGGAACAGTCTGCGTTTTGCGCTGACCGGACTGGTCACCAACCATCGCCGACTGAGACCATTGCGTACGGAACTCGGCCAATACCGCATCCCAGTCGATCGGACTGAGCCGCTCTTGCCTCTCTGACCGATAGACCGCGCCATCAGCAGCCACCATTGCAATGGCGAGCACCGCCGGGTTGGCGTCGATGAACCCTTGCACGCGGGCCGACCACGCGCCGACAGTCGGCTCGGAGGCGGCGCGCAGACGCCGGGACATTTTCTCGAGCGCATCCACCACCAGATCAATGCGCTCGACGACCCCTTGCTCCAGCGTCGCCATTTGCACCTCAATGAACTTCTGACCCCGCTCGACACTGGCACTTTGAAACGCCGCCCAGATCAGCCCGTTCAGCGCAATCAACGCGGCGGCCAGAGCGAGCAGAGAAAACCGCCAGCCTTCGGTTTTCGTATCCACGCGCCCCCACGAAATCACGAGCAAAGCGGCCCCGAGCAACGCAAAGCCAGTCGCCGTCAGTTGCGCCATCCCCGGATAAGCAACCCATTCATACACGCTGCGAATCGACAATGAATAAGCTGCGCCGCTAGCCGCACCAATCGCCAGGACCGCGGCACCGAATGCGCCGGCGAGATAGCCTTCATAGCGCAAGCGCCCAGGCAGCGCCAGAACGCTGATGGACAGCCCTGACAACAAAGCGCAACCCGCGGTTGCCGGGGACATACGGCCCGGCAGTGGCGATTCAATCAGAGCACCCGGATCATAAAGAAGCGTATCAATACCGAGACTGACGCCGGTCAGGTACTGCAAACCGGTAAGCCCGCCCAGGATGCAGACCAGCAAGCCACAAACCAACGCGGCCTTGTAGCTCTTGCACGCAAGCAGCGCGATTGCAAAACCCGTGAGCAATAACGACACGGCCGTATTGACGACCATTGCCACCGATTGACTCATCTCGATGAGCGACCGGTTATCCGTAAACCAACCATAAAGCACGACGACAGCAATCACCATCGCGATGGCGCTCAGTGCGGTCGCCACGCGACGCTGTGTGGTATGCCCGGGTATCACCTCAGCCGACATGAGATTCACCTGAAATGGCTATTTGGAATACGGAAGTTCGACGATGCGCCAGTAACAATCGATCATCGCCACGACATCCTGAAAACAGTTGCCGAGTTCGTCTTTGACGATATAGCCGGAAACATGTCGCTCGTAAGCGGCAAACTTGTCGGTCTCGGCTTCGGATGTCGTCATGACGAAAACAGGCGATTGCGACAACCCGCTGTCCTGACGCAGTTCATCAAGAAACTGAATCCCATCCATCCGCGGCATATTAATGTCGAGCAAGATGATGAACGGGCGACCAACTCGGTTGGGATGGCGTAGTTGATCCAGCGCGTCTACGCCATCGACAGCTCTTACCACAGGATTCAGAATTCGCTGCTTTTTCATGGCGCGCTCAACAGCCATTGCGTCGACGTCATCGTCTTCGACCAGAAAGAGCGTTACTGGTTTGGTTCTGTGCAGCATGCTGCTCATCGGCGCCCCGCGCTTGAGTCGTTACCGATATCGGCGTTACCCAACGAACTCAAGAGAATCTTGTTATTGGAAACCGGGTCTTGAAGTTGACGTTGTAGAAGCAAGGATCCCCGGGCTAAAGCACCCCTTCTGTCTGCCTTGCCACAGACAATTTGGTGCCGCGCAAAAGGCAACGTCAACCAGCGAATCGTCACCTGATGAAAATCATCTTAGCAGTAACACGATGCCGCTGACAGTATTTTTTACACCACCACTTTCCGGCGTGGGAGAGGACCACAATCCTATGGTAGAAAATAATCCAAATAGGCTATTCATCGCCCCACAAAGAAGCATGCGTGCACACGCATCTGAAAACAGTGCCGTGCAAAGCTCTGCGCGTATTCAATAGCCAAAATAGTTCCGCGCAACACGCCATGAATCTGCACCGACCTCGCGCCCGATGATTCGCCCCGGTATGTCGTCCGCGGGCGGATGAATGCCACCCCAGATTCGTGACAAACTGCATTGGTCGGCAGCGTCCTGATACGTCGCCCATTGCAGCGTCATGTCGACACTTGGCCCTTGCTCAAAAACCAGAAACTCATTGGCCTTGACCTCGAAGCCGCTCATCCCACCGGGAAAATAGTTACTGCCGGTCAACGCGGTCAGCACGGTTGCTGCCGCTTGCGAGTAGGTGGAATGACCTGAGACATAACCCGCAAACGGTGGCGTCACAAAGGAGGGCCGCTGATAAGGCCACCAGTTCTCGGCACGAATCCAGCCAACACCCGCATGGTCGGCCTCGGGGTCGTCGATGTAGTCGGGGCCACGCCAGGTGTAGAGCTTGATCTTGCCTACGTGTTCACCAGCAGAACCCGCCAGTTCATCACCGCTACGAATCAGTTCGATATAACCGGGCACCAATGACACGCCGTTCGGATCGTACGAGAGATCGGCCGGGTCGGTGCTTTGTCCGAGGTCGGCCATGGCCCGAATGGCTGACAGCGGCCGGACGTAGTCGTACCAACCCTTGATCCCCCAGGCCGTGATCGCCGCATCATGCATGGCACCGCCAAGCGCAAAGTACGCTTTGACATCCCATTCCAGTGGCCCGAGATAAGGTCCGGCGCCGCCAATCCGGCGCGCCAGGGCGGGATGGTCGGTAATGCTGTTGAGGATGACGAACCAATGCCCGGGCGGTGTCTCTGAATCCGGACCGTCGGCCCAGAACTCAGCCAGAACCCGCGCGTAATCGCCGCGCGGCACCATCTGCGGCTCGTAAGAGGCGCCGGTTACGGGGTTGATGGCATAGCCCACGCTGCTGTCACCACCGTCCAGAAGGTCGTAGAACTGCGGATATTCGGCCATGCTCGTCGGGTACTTTTGAATGTTGCCCAGCGAGGCCGGCGAAATATCAACCATCACGCCGTCCGATGGATCCAGGTGCGAGGCCCAGATGGAAACGAGTTCAAAGTTCCATCGGTATTCGTCCGCCGACGGGCTATTCAACAGCGGCGGCGGGCCCGGATCATGAAACACGGCGTAATCGAAACCTTCACGCTGGTAGACCGTGCGTTGCTCCGGCGTCAGCGCAAAAGGCAGCACACTGCCCCATTCGGGACTGAGAAAAGTCGGCGCCGAATTGATCGGGTTGCCAGCCTGGTCAATGAACAACGGCAGCGAGATCGGCTGCCAGCGATTGAGATCGGTAATGTCGGGATTGCCCGGCTCGTTCGGTTTGATCACTCCGTTGACCGGCGCGTAACTGGTATTGGCATAGCCATTCTGCTCGTTCGATCCGTCCTGCAAACCGTAGCGGATATAGCAGTCAGCAATGTAGTTACCCAAGGCTGCGGGCCCGCCCGTTGCCACCTCGGTAGCGGTATTGGCCGTGTCGTAACCCAGCGCCGCCATCAGCCCGAGCGCGGCCCGGCCGGTCGCTGCCGATCCCGGTGAGCGATCAAAGCGATGCTCCAGCAAACGATAGGCGGCGAAACTGACGGCCTGCTCGCGGCTCAGGTGCGGGTCCGCGCTGGGCGGCACACTGACGGCGGGGCAATCGAAGCCATGGAGTTGCTTGCCGTACAGATAGGTCTGCGCGCTCGATGAATACGCGGCCCAGGCGTCATACATGGCGGCCGAGACATGAAACAGGTTGCGCGCATGAACGGTGGGTCGCGCGAAATCATTGCGAATGGCCGTCAATGTAATCTCGTTCCACTGCCGGGCCACCGATGGATCGCGCTCGTCAACGGTCTGCACGGGCGGCGAGTCGGGTGGCGAGTCATCCGACGACGAACATGCGAGAAGCGTCGACAACGCCAGGAGCCCAATACCAATGGGGCGCAATACACGATAAAGGGATTCAGGGGCTTCAGGGCACAGGTCAGACACGGTCAGTTCCGAGGGTTAAGGCGTCGCACCGCCAACACGATTTCACGATGATGCCGAGTGTAAACCGTCCATTTTTCGTCGACGCGAATTCGCTCGCCAACGGTCGCTGACCAGGCATTTACAAAGCGCCCTACACTCAAGGCCGTTCGAATCAGATCAATTTACCGTCTCCATGCCTGACTTGCCCACCATTGCCGCGGTATTGCTCGTCTTCCTGCTTGCAGGAAGCGTGAAGGGCGTCATTGGCCTTGGCTTGCCGACGGTCAGCCTGTCCTTACTGACCATCATTCTCGATTTGCCCAGCGCGATGGTGTTGTTACTGGTCCCCTCGTTCGTCACCAACCTCTGGCAGGCCCTGGTCGGCGGCCATACCGGCCTGATCCTGCGTCGCCTCTGGTTCTTCTTTCTGATGAGCGGAGCCACGGTCTGGCTTGGTGCACTGGCACTGACGCGTGTTGGTCCGGACAGCTTGTCCGCGCTGCTCGGCGTCCTGCTTGCCATTTACGGAGGCGTGAGTCTGGCGGGCTTTCAATTGGCATTGAGCGCCCGCCAGGAGTTCCGATACGGCCCGGTGCTGGGCGCAATCAATGGTGTGCTTACTGGCATGACGGGCTCATTCGGCGTGCCTGGCATCATGTTTCTGCAAGCCATTGGCTTACCCCGGGTCATGCTGATCCAGGCGATGGGCATGCTCTTCACCATCTCAAGCTTCGCGCTGGCATTGGCGCTGCAAAGCAACCGACTGATATCGCTCGACCTTGGCGCCCTGTCAGCGGCGGCGGTACTGCCTGCACTGCTTGGCATGTGGGCTGGCGCCAGGCTGGGCCGCCGGTTGAGCGAGCAGCGCTTTCGGCGCGTGTTCTTCTACTCCATGTTGTTGATTGGGCTGTACATCATTGCCCATGCCGTTCAACAATGAACCTGTGCCGTGGTCAAATGGTCGGCTCAGTCACACTGCCGTAATCGGCCAGGCACGCCCTTAGCCGATTACCGATCATCTGGCTTGCCGGCAATCATCATGACGCCTGCCCGACAGAGAAGAAAAACCCACGCCAGCAGAACAAAAGCAACCAGCAATCCGAGCGCGTTCAGCAACACGGCACCGTAACCGAGTGCGGTGACATCGATAAACGGATAGGGGTAGGTGCCAAGCAGGTGCCCCCGAATCAATGCATAGACAAAATAGCAGCCGGGATACACACACCAGATAAACGGCGACCATCAGCGCAAGCGGTACCGCGACGGCAGGAACACCCAGGACACACTGAACAAGACCGGGGTGGCATAGTGCAGCAGAAAATCAGCAAGCCATTGCAAGCCCTGAGGCTGCCAAATGCCGCGCAGCAGAAAATGGTAGGCCAGGCCAACGAGGGCAATACTCGTTGCTGCACAGCCCCAGACCTGCGCATTCGCGAACAGTCGCGTGAAAGCCGTATGACGTACAAACAATGATGAAGTCAGAACCAACGCCACCAGTATGTTAGTCAAGACCGTGTAGTAGCCAAGATAGACTATGAGGCCGTCGGCGAGCGATTTGCCGTTGGCCAATGCCAGCCGACATGACAGCCACAGCTGCAACAACACCCCCGACCAGACCAAGACGGCCAGCGCCACTCGTGCCGGATTCATTGGCACACCATCAGCAGGGGCACTGTTATCGATCGCAGAAGAGTTCATCAGACAGGGGACGTCGGTGGCAGGTAAGAAGTGGCTTGTCGCACGCGCGATACCGATAGCGGCGCCCTCAGTTGGAGTGTAAACCGTCAGCGGCGCGAGTCGCGCTCGCGCTTGATCGGGCCGGTGTCGATTTGATGACGCTTGATTCTCGAGTAAAGCGTCGTCGGGCGAACGCCTAACAGGCTGGCCGCTCCGCCCGGCCCGGCGACTTTACCGCCGGCTTGACGCAATGCTGTCATTATGTTGGCGCGCTCCTGTGTTCGCCGTTCGTGCTCGGGAATGACACCGTGCGGACTGATCGTTGAACGGTCTGGCATCGCGTTGGCCGTCACAGCGTTCAGCGTCGCATGGACCGGACTGAACGCAAAGTCAGTCTCTGATCCTTCGCCTGTCGCGACCTGGGACGAGGTCACGGCAGCTATCGGAATATCCAGTTGCAGTCGCTCGGCAGTGGAGATGATCACGGCTCGTTCAATGACGTTCTGCAACTCGCGAATATTGCCTGGCCAGGAGTAAGCACGCAATCGCTCGACATCGGCCTTGCTGATCGACAGTACCGGCTTGTTCATTCGCTCACAGGCACGCTGGATGAACAAAGTCGCGAGCATGCCAATATCGTCGAGCCGGTCACGCAATGGCGGCGAATGAACCGGAAAGACGTTCAGCCTGAAGTACAGGTCCTCACGAAAGCGCTTGGCCCGAACTTCAGCAGCGAGGTCCCGATTGGTGGCGGCGATTACTCGTACATCGATTTCCCGAGTGCTTGGATCGCCAACTCTTTCAAACTGCTGTTCCTGCAGGATCCGCAATAACTTGCCCTGCAACTCAAGCGGAATCTCGCCAACCTCATCGAGAAAAATGGTTCCGCCATCGGCCAGCTCGAAACGTCCGGTACGTTGCGCGATGGCGCCGGTAAAGGCGCCGCGCACATGGCCGAAGAATTCACTTTCGAACAAGTCGCGCGGAATTGATGCGCAGTTGACGCGAATCAGCGGCCGACGCGCCCGGTCACTGGCGTAATGGATGGCCCGCGCGATCAATTCCTTGCCGGTACCCGACTCGCCGGTAATCAGCACCGTGGCCGTAGTCGGCGCGACCAGTTCAATCTGGCTGATGATGTGCTTTACCGACCAACTGGCACCAACGATTTCGTGACGGCTGTTGGCGCCATGCAGTTCATCCTGCAAATAGGCATTTTCCTGCTCAAGCCGGTGCTTGAGTGCTTCGACCTCATTGAGGGCTGTTTCCAGCTCGGCACGGGCCTTGCGCTGCGCAGTCACGTCTCGGAACACCACAACAGCACCTAACGGCCGGCCGCGCTCCTGAATAGGTGTACTCGTATATTCGACCGGAAACGCATGACCGTCCTTGCGCCAGAACACTTCGTCGTCGACCCGGAATATCGACCCCTGTTTGAAGGCAGCATAGATTGGGCAAGCCCGGTGGGGATAAGGATCACCGTTGGCATGGCTGTGGTGCAACAAGGCATGGGCATTGCG
The DNA here is from genome assembly GCA_963976885.1 of uncultured Burkholderiaceae bacterium. Classification (GTDB taxonomy): domain Bacteria; phylum Pseudomonadota; class Gammaproteobacteria; order Burkholderiales; family Burkholderiaceae_E; genus JAUIAI01. Next base: position 9,139 of record CAXBNM010000070.1, on the reverse strand, counting down.
CCCGATGACCTCGTCGGCTTTCCAGCCCAGCATCCGCTCAGCGGCCGGATTCACGAAAGTGATCCGCCCCTTCGCGTCGACTCCGTAAATACCCTCTCCGGCGGCGTGCAGAATCAGCTGATTACCGCGCTCCAGCTCGCGGAACACCTGATCAAAGCGACGCTCATGCGGCTGACCGCTGCGATAGAACTGATCAATCTCTACCTTGGCCCGTCGTACCTTGTTCAACTTCATGTCGAAGCACAGAAACATCAGCAAATCACGGTCAGCGTCCGATACGGTTGAACCATAGATCTCCACCGGCACATGCCGACCGTCGTGCGCACGAAGCGACAACGCACTGCTCCAGGCGCGCCCCGTCGCCAGACACTCAAGCGTAAAGCCCGACAGAAGAGACAATTGCTCGGGAAACAATTCGCTGGGACGATGCTCACTCAGTTGCTGACCCGACAAGCCGGTCAACTCGAGCAGCCCGCGGTTGAAATGGATGACGTAGTTCTCGCGCGGATCGAAGATCAGACAGGCAGGCTCGATGGAATCGAGGCTGCGCATCCAAAGTTCGCTTATTCGCTGCGAGCCGGCGGTGCTTGCAGCCGCTGCCGTGGGTACTGCGTCGCGTTGCGCCTGATCGTTTGTCATCTTGTTCGGCATACGTCTTGGTGAGATCGAAACAGCATTCAAGAAATACCAATATTCGTAACTCATTACACCATGATTCGTAATTTCCGAAACGCAATTTCGTAATCAGTGGCCGCTCACATGCACCACAAAAGAGCATCCAGTTCGGGGCAAACCGCTAAGGCTTTGAGTTCATTCGGGTTTACATGCACCAAAAAAAACTGGCACACCTCTTGATAGGTCCAGAGTTACCAAAGCACTCGCAATCACGCGACTCAATCCGATATTCGAGGGAGCATTGAATGGGTATCCTGACCAACCCCTATAACGCCTACAAGTCTTTGTGGTCCGCCTGCCCTTGTGGTCGGCACGAGAACCTGGCCGCTCATGAGCAGAGTCTGCGCAGCCAGCAAGCAGCATCGCCGGACGCCGCCGGGCAACCCGCCGATGCGCAGTGGGCCAACCCGGATGCCGTACTCGCCCAATCGGTCGAATCAGCACTTCTGAAAGGCATTTTCGGCACAGATGCCAGACGCCGCCGGTTCATTCAGGCGGTCGGTGCAGGCACCGCGAGTGCCGCCATCGCCAGCATCGTGCCGGTCGACAAAGTCAAGGCGGCGATTGTCGAAGCCAAGGGCGCACTCGAGAAAACCAAGCTCAATATCGGCTTTGTGCCGATTACCTGCGCCACACCGATCATCATGGCCAAACCACTGGGCTTTTACGAGAAATACGGGCTTGACGTCAACGTCATCAAAACCGCTGGCTGGGCCGTATCACGCGACAAATCGCTCTCGGGGGAATATGACGCCGCCCACATGCTGACCCCGATGCCACTGGCCATTACCGCAGGCGCCGGCTCTACCGCCACGCCGTGGACAATGCCCGCCGTCGAAAACATCAACGGCCAGGCGATCACGTTGGCGATGAAGCACAAAGACAAACAAAACCCGAAGCAATGGAAGGGGTTCAAGTTTGGCGTACCGTTCGAGTACTCGATGCACAACTTCCTGCTGCGTTACTACGTTGCCGAAGCCGGTCTCGATCCGGACAAGGACATTCAGATTCGGGTTGTGCCACCGCCGGAGATGGTGGCCAATCTGCGCGCCGGCAATCTGGATGGCTACTTGTCGCCCGACCCGTTCAATCAGCGCGCCGTGTTTGACGGGGTCGGCTTCATCTACAAGCTCACCAAAGAGATCTGGGAAGGTCATCCATGTTGCGCATTTGCGGCCAGTCGCTCATTCATCGATACCAATCCCAACACTTTTCTGGCGTTGTTCAAATCGATTCTCGAAGCAACCGCGTACTCGTCCAACCATGAAAACCGCAAGGAAATTGCCGAGGCCATCTCACCGAAAAACTATCTGAATCAACCGACAACAGTGGTCCAGCAGGTATTGACAGGCCGATTTGCCGATGGTCTGGGCAACATCCGCAATGAACCCGACCGCATTGGCTTTGACCCCTTCCCTTATCACTCGTTTGCGATCTGGATTCTGTCGCAGATGAAGCGCTGGGGTTACATCTCAGGTGACGTCGACTATGAAGGCATAGCCAAGCAGGTATACCTGGCCACTGACGCTCAGGCAGTGATGCAGGACATGGGGCTGGAGCCGCCGCAGGAAACCTCGCGCAGCTACGTCATCATGGGCAAAACCTTCGACCCTGCCAGCCCGCAGGCCTATGTCGACAGCTTCGCGATCAAACGATGAAGTCAATGCCAGTCAAGGCAGCTTTGCTGTCGGCGTTCGTACTGGTGCTGGTTCTCAGCATCTGGCACCTGTACGTGTTGTCCGACGGCTCAGCTGCGCCCGATATGGATCCGGAATACGCGGCCTTGATGGGTCAGTCGGCCAAGGGTGAATCAGCCTTACCGACACCGGCAGATGTAGGCCGCGAGATATGGACTCACCTCACCGATCCGTTTTACGACAAAGGCCCCAATGACAAGGGCATCGGGATTCAGTTGGCCTGGTCGCTGTTTCGAGTGTTGAGCGGTTTTCTGCTGGCCGCAATGGTGGCCATACCGCTGGGCTTCCTGATCGGCATGTTTCCGCTGTTTCAGCAATCGCTCAATCCCTTCATTCAGATGCTCAAGCCCGTGTCTCCGCTGGCGTGGATGCCGCTGGCGCTTTACACGATCAAGGACTCCGGCCAGTCGGCGATTTTCGTGATCTTCATCTGCTCGATCTGGCCGATGCTCACCAATACCGCCTTCGGCGTGGCCGGCGTGCGCAAAGAGTGGGTCAATGTGGCTCGCACACTGGAGGTATCAAATCTGCGCACTGCCTTCAAGGTAATCCTGCCCGCCGCTGCACCAACCATTGTGACCGGGATGCGCATCTCGATCGGTATTGCATGGCTGGTCATTGTGGCGGCCGAAATGCTCGTCGGCGGCACCGGCATCGGGTACTTCGTCTGGAATGAATGGAACAATCTGTCCATCACTGGCGTCATCTCAGCCATTTTCTTCATAGGAGTTGTCGGCATGCTTCTCGATATGGCGCTTGCAGGCGTTGCCAAGGCGGTGAGCTATGCGGAATGAACGCGTTGCCATCAGTGTCGAAGGACTGGAAAAGTGTTTCGCAAGCCCCGACGGCAAGACCACCACACAGGTTTTCGGAGACCTTTGGTTTGATGTCCGGCAAGGCGAGTTCATCTGCCTGATCGGGCATTCGGGCTGCGGGAAGACAACCCTGTTGAATATTCTGGCAGGCCTCGAAGCTGCAACCAGCGGCACCATCATTGTTGAAGATCGCGAAATCGATGGACCGAGCCTGGATCGGGCGGTGATCTTTCAAGGACACGCCCTGCTGCCCTGGTTGAGCGCGCTCAACAACATCGAGTTTGCGGTGCGTTCGCGCTGGCCGGAGAAATCCAGGGCTGCGCTGACCGAGCATTGTCAGCGCTACATCGATCTGGTGCATCTGAGCGGGTCAGAGCAAAAGAAGCCGGCACAGTTGTCCGGTGGCATGAAGCAGCGGGTGGGCATAGCGCGCGCACTGGCTATCGAGCCGAGAATTCTGTTGATGGACGAACCGTTCTCGGCGCTTGATGCGCTCACTCGGGGTTCGCTGCAAGACGAATTGCTGTCGATCATCAGCCAGACGCACCAGACCAGCTTCATGATCACCCATGATATCGACGAGGCAATCCTGCTCGCCGACCGGATCGTGTTGATGACTAACGGGCCGCAGGCTCGAGTGTGCGAGATCGTGGAGAACACTCTGCCGCGGGACCGCCACCGGGGCAATATGCACAAGCATCCGAACTACGCACCGATGCGCAATCATCTGCTTGAATTTCTGGTCAACCGCTCCCGCAGCTTTGAAGCGGAACTGGCCGATGGAGCTTACGACCCGAAGTCCCCCCCGCAAGTCAGGCCGGTCAGCGAAGCGGAACCGCAGGCCAGCTATGCGTAACTGATTTTCTTCGTACTTTTCCTGTCAGCCAACAAGAATGCTGAATCATTCCCTGAGGAGCTAGTGATGACACCGCAGATCAAGATGCCAATGACCAAACTCGAAATGACCGAAGTGATCATGGCGCATAAACATACCAAAGGACTGACCTGGGCCCAGATGGCCGAAGCGGCGGGCATGTCCGATGTATTTGTCGTATCCGCCTGCCTCGGGCAAAACACCTTGCCTGCTGCGGCGGCCGAGAAGCTGGTTGCCTTTCTTGGATTGAGCTCCGACTTTACCGAGGCTTTGCAACGGGCGCCGAAAAAGGCGCAGGAAGCCGAAATGGTGAGCAAAGATCCCCTGATCTATCGGTTTCACGAAATCACCTATGTCTACGGCGACACGATCAAAGAGCTCATTCACGAAAAGTTCGGCGACGGCATCATGAGCGCCATCGACTTCAACATGAGCGTGGACAGAATTGCCGACCCGAAGGGTGACCGGGTTCAGGTGACCATGTCAGGCAAGTACCTGGCCTACAACCAGTGGTGATCACATCCCCGAGTAAGGCGCTCTGAGATGTCAGGCGCCACACCAGGGGTTGGCATAATGCACGGCTAGCAATTTCCGACCTCTCAGCCCGGTGCACCAACAAACATGACGACCAGCATCATCAGCATTCTTGTGTCGCTCATCCTGTTGATGTACCTGGCTTACCGAGGCATCAGTGTGCTGATCCTGGCCCCACTGATGGCGCTGCTGGCGGTGCTTGGCAGCCCTGAGGCGCCCTTGCTGGCCAGCTACACCCAGGTGTTCATGAAGGCACTCGGGGGGTTCGTCACTCTGTTCTTCCCGCTGTTTTTGCTTGGCGCCATGTTCGGCAAACTGATGGAAGACTCCGGCGCGGCGCGCGTCATTGCGGCACGAATTGTCGCCCGGTTGGGGGCCAAGCGCGCGGTGCTGGCCGTTGTGCTCGCTTGCGCGGTGCTGACCTACGGCGGCGTGTCCTTGTTTGTTGTGGCGTTTGCGGTTTACCCGATCGCTGTCGAACTCTTTCGTGCCGTTGACATCCCCAAGCGATTGATCCCGGCAACGATTGCACTTGGTGCCTTCACCTTCACCATGACCGCACTGCCCGGCACGCCGGCCATCCAGAACGCAATCCCGATGCCCTACTTCGGTACGACGCCGTTTGCAGCGCCGGGGCTGGGCATCGTCGGCGGCGCGGTGATGCTGATTCTGGGCGCCGCATGGCTGCAATGGCGAACCCGCCAGGCCGGCGCCAACGGCGAAGGCTACGGCACCGACCCGGACAGCGCGCCCGAACTCGATCGCAGTGTGCGGCCCCATGCTCATGGCGAAGGCTACGATATTGCCGAGTTGAGCGCCAATACCAGCTCATCCACGGGCCAGGCCTTGCCGGGGTTTGCGATCGCACTGGCCCCGATTGTTGCCGTCGTTGTCCTCAACTGGCTGTTCAGCACCCAAATTCTGCCCCGCCTTGACACCCGCTATCTGGCCAGCACGCTGTACGGCGCCACCAGCATCGAAACGGTGCGCGGAACCTGGGCAATCATCGCCGCGCTCACCTTGGCCAACCTGCTGCTCATTGCGCTGGCATGGCGCAGCCTGCCCAGCCTCAAAAGCAGTCTGGATGCCGGTGCGAGCGCGTCGGTACAACCCATCTTCAACACCGCCTCGCAAGTGGGCTACGGGGCCGTCATTGCCTCGCTGGTCGGATTTGCGCTGATTCGCGATTCCGTTCTGGGTATTGCGCCGGGCAATCCGCTGATTTCGCTGTCAATTTCGGTCAACCTGCTGGCCGGCATCACCGGCTCGGCATCGGGCGGCATGAGTATTGCGTTGCAGGCGCTTGGCAGCACCTATCTGGCCATGGCTCAGGCCGCCGACATTGCGCCCGAACTTCTGCACCGGGTAACGTCGATTGCCACCGGCGGACTGGACGCCCTGCCACATAACGGCGCCGTCATTACCCTGCTGGCCATTTGCAAGCTCACCCATCGCCAGTCGTATCTGGACATCTTTATCGTGGCGGTACTGTTTCCGTTGCTGTCGCTGGCGGTCGTGGTCAGTCTCGGCACTTTGCTGGGATCGTTTTAGCCGGCCTTCCGGGTCTTCGATCGCCAGCCAGGCATGGCCGGCTACTTCTGAGTCAGCTTCAGACGCGGGCGATCGGCCGCATCGTAGACGAGCAACCAAGTATCGGACTCAATCTCGTAGCGCACCGCATCATTCAAGGCCGCCAGAAAGCGCTGCTCCTGACCCGCAACCGCTGGCGCGCAGGCGCGACGCGTTGAGGCGACTTTGCTGGCCACAAAGGTCTTGTCATCGGTAACGAGTGAGCCACTGTACCGATTGCAGCCCGTTGATCCGGCAATCCGACCAGGTTCGTCGAATTGCATGGTGACCTGGGCGAAATCGATAACGCCCCCTTGATCGATATCTTCGACAAGCCAGGAGCCGGCAAGCACGGGTTGCTCAGGTTCGGTCATGACACGATTGCTCTCGGTTGCACAGCCAGCCAGAGCCAGCGCGACAAAAACAGGTAAGAATTTGATGATTTTCTCCATAGCCCGCAATGGATCACAAGCTGACGGTCGTGAGGGAGGGAAGCCGGATTTTACCGCGCGCCACTACCCGCGCGGCCGGTGGAGCGGCTATTCGGGCCCTCGCCTGACCCCGGCCAGACTTGCAATCTCCTCGCGCCGGCCCTGCTCATTGCGCGCAATCACACTGAACGACGCATCGGTTTCAAGCACGACTGCTTCGGCCTCATCAAAGCTGCGCAGCCCGGCCCGCCGGACGGCAGTACGAACTTCATCCTCGGTGACACGGGTGCGGCGCATCACCCCCGGTTGCAGCTGCCCCCTGAAAAGCAGCAATGAGGGCTCGCCCGTCACGAATCGGCGCACCCAGGCCACGCGCACCGAGGTCCAGGTCACCGCAAACTGCAGGGCTATCAGCAAGGCAAAGGCTGCCCCGCCCTGCAGCAGCGTGACATCCTTGCTGAGCAGAATGGAAGCCAGCGTCGACCCCAGGGCCACCGTCACGACAAAGTCGAACGCATTCATTTTCGACAAGGTTCGCTTGCCGGCCATGCGTAAAAAGATGATCAGCAGAACGTAGGCGGCGCTGCCGATCAGCAGTGTGCGGGCCGGACCGGCCCAGCCGTTGAAAAACAGGTAGTCGATTGGGAGCCCCTGAAACAGTGCGGATCGTACCGGGGCAAATATCGTGCCGCACCTCGCAACCAGGCAAAGCCCCAGAGTCAGTCATGCTTTACCCACAACTGGTTTTATATACAGGTAATGTATACCCTCCCGAAACTATCCCCGTAAAAGAGCACTTAACCGATGGATGTCGCCGAAAAGCTGGAAATATTGGCAGATGCTGCCAAGTACGATGCCTCTTGCGCCTCAAGCGGCACCACCAGACGGTCGTCGGCCGACGGCCTGGGACTGGGCTCGGCGGGCGGGGCGGGGATCTGCCATTCCTATGCCCCCGATGGTCGCTGCATTTCGCTGCTGAAGATTCTCCTGACCAACTTCTGCATTTACGAATGCAGTTATTGCATCAATCGGAACTCGTCAAATGTGCAGCGCGCCCGGTTTACGGTGCAGGAAGTCGTCGACTTGACGCTCGACTTCTATCGCCGCAATTACATCGAAGGCTTGTTTCTCAGCTCCGGCATCATCCGCAATGCCGACTACACAATGGAGCAAATCGTCGAGGTCGCACGCCGGCTGCGCGTTGACCATGATTTTCGGGGTTACATCCACCTCAAAACCATCCCCGACGCGGACGGCGAACTCCTGCAAAGCGCAGGCAAGTATGCTGACCGTCTGAGTATCAATTTTGAACTCCCGACCAAGGCGGCCTTATCGGCGTTGGCCCCCGAGAAGGACCACCGAACCATCAAGCTCTCGATGGCGCGCATTCACGACCGCCGCGAAGAGTTGAAGCAGGCCCGGCAAGATGCCAGGCAGCCAGTCAAGCGCTCGGGCCGGCAAACCATTGCCAGCTTTGCGCCGGCCGGGCAATCGACGCAAATGATCATCGGCGCCGAGCCGTCGACCGATCTGGATATTCTGACCAGCGCATCGACCTTGTATTCCTCGTATGCATTGAAGCGCGTGTATTACTCGGCCTACAGCCCGATTCCGGATCCAAGCGCGAAACTACCTGCTGTCAACCCGCCGCTGCAGCGCGAACACCGCTTGTATCAGTCCGACTGGCTGATCAGGTTTTACGGCTACCAGTTCGACGAACTGACCGCCGATGACGATCGAAGCCCGGCCAAAGGCATGCTCGATCTCGACATCGACCCCAAGTTGTCATGGGCGCTGCGCCATCGCGAAGGCTTTCCGGTCGATCTGAACCGGGCCAACCGGGCGCAGATGCTGCGCGTGCCAGGCCTCGGCCTGAAAACGGTCGACAGAATTCTGGCCATGCGCCGCTATCAGAAGATTCGCCTGCACGACCTGAAAGCAATGCGAGCGGCGGTGCGCAAGGCAATGCCGTTCATCGTCTGCGCCGACTACCGGACCGCGCTGGCCGATATCAGCAGCGCGAACCTGCGCGCTCGGTTTGCCGAGCCGGCAGAACAGCTCACCCTGCTCCCGTGACCATGGCCGAGCAACCGTCGCTCTTTTCGGCACACGCGAACACCGATGCATTGCAGGTGGTCGAGATAAGCGCCGACTTCGCCGACTGGCAACGTGCCGCGCGCGAGTTGATCGGCAACAAGGTCGAGCCCGCTTCCGTCTGGTGGCAGGCAAGCTCCCCCACCACAACCGTCTTCATTCCGACCCGCCCGACAACCAGCCCCCAGTCATCCGCAGTTTCGGTGCCGCGGCGCTTCGTCGACCAGGCGCGGGCTGCCGCCTGCCACCGGGCCGACGACAGATGGGCCGTGATGTACGAGGGTCTGTGGCGCCTCACCTGCGGCGCCGAACCGCATCTGTTGTCGCTGGCCGATGATCGGGTGGTGCGCAAGCTGCATCAGTACAGCAAAGCGGTACAACGCGATGCGCACAAAATGAAGGCCTTTGTCCGGTTCCGGCATGTCCCCGACCCGGCCAGCGCCGACGGTC
>CAXBNM010000069.1:0-16324 GCA_963976885.1 uncultured Burkholderiaceae bacterium | reverse complement strand
CTTCGTCGTGGTGTACCTGCACATGTTCCGCGGCCTGATCTACGGTTCGTACCGCAAACCGCGCGAACTGGTCTGGGTGTTCGGTTGCATGATCTTCCTGTGCCTGATGGCCGAAGCCTTCTTTGGCTACCTGCTGCCGTGGGGTCAGATGTCCTACTGGGGCGCGCAGGTGATCGTAAATCTGTTCTCGGCGATTCCGTTCATCGGCCCCGATCTGGCGCTGCTGATCCGTGGTGACTTCGTGGTCTCCGACGCCACGCTGAACCGCTTCTTCTCGTTCCACGTCATCGCCATTCCGCTGGTGTTGCTGGGGCTGGTGGCTGCGCACATCGTGGCGCTGCACGAAGTCGGCTCGAACAACCCCGACGGCATCGACATCAAGGACAACAAGGACGAAAACGGCATTCCGCGCGACGGCATCCCGTTCCATCCCTATTACTCGGTGCACGACATCGTCGGTGTGGCTGGCTTCCTGTTCATCTTCTCGGCGATTGTCTTCTTCGCGCCGGAAATGGGTGGCTACTTCCTCGAGTTCAACAACTTCATCCCGGCTGATCCGCTCAAGACGCCTGCGCACATCGCTCCGGTCTGGTATTTCACGCCGTTCTACTCGATCCTGCGTGCGATCACCTCCGAGTTCCTGTGGGCCATGGCCGCATTCCTGGGCGTGTGGTGGCTGCTGCTGATTGCCTCACGCACCCATGTGTTGAACAAGCTGATCGCCACGGTTGGCGTGGCCGGCTTCATCGGTGCCTTCGTGTTCTTCCCCGAGCAGTTCAGTGCCAAGTTCTGGGGCGTGGCCATGATGGGCGCTTCGACGCTGATCTTCTTTGCCTTGCCCTGGATCGACAACAGCCCGGTGCGTTCGATTCGTTATCGGCCGAGCTGGCACAAGTATCTGTACGCCGCGTTCGTGGTGGCTTTCGTTGTGCTCGGTTACTTCGGCGTGTTGCCGCCGTCGCCGACCGGTGAACGGATCTCGCAAGGACTGACCTTGATTTACTTCGGCTTCTTCATGTTCATGCCCTGGTGGAGCAAGATGGGTTCGCCCAAGCCGGTGCCGTCCCGCGTGACGTTCAAGCCGCACTGATTCGCAGGCCCTGCTTCTGCCAAACTGACTTCAGGTTTCTCATGACATCCCGACTTATACGTTTCGCCGCAGCGGCCCTGGCCGCCGCCTCCCTGATGACAGCCTCGCTGGCACATGCGGCCGGTGACGAGGCTCCGCTCGATCGGTTCCCGACGGACAAGCTGAACAATCTGCCCTCGCTGCAACATGGCGCCCAGTTGTTCGTGAACTACTGTCTGGGCTGCCACAGCGCCCAGTACATGCGCTACAACCGGCTGGCCGACATCGGTCTGACCGATGCGCAGATCAAGGACAATCTGCTGTTCACCGGCCAGAAGGTCGGTGACACAATGCAGATCCCGATGAGCAAGGCCGACGCGGCCGAGTGGCTCGGTGCCGCACCGCCCGATCTGTCGGTCATCACCCGGGCGCGCTCTTCGGGTGCTGGCTCAGGCTCTGACTGGCTCTACACCTTCCTGCGCTCGTTCTATCGCGACAACACCCGTGCGACCGGCTGGAATAATTCGATTTTCCCGAACGTCGGCATGCCGCACGTGCTGTGGAACCTGCAGGGTCAACGCGGCGTCGAAATTCTGGCCCCCGCCCATGGCGAAGGTGATGGTCACGGTGCCGGTCCGGTCAAGCTGACGAAAACCATCGTCGACGTAACCGGTGCGGCGCGCAGCGAAGAAATCACCGCTCCCGAAGGGAAGGTATTGCACGGAACCGAATACTCGTTCCCGGCAGCCGTCGGCGGTACGCAAAACGCGTTCGAATACGACGACACGGTTGGCGATCTGGTCGCTTTCATTACCTATATGTCCGATCCGACCGCCAAGACGCGAAATCGTCTCGGTATTTGGGTGTTGATCTTTATTGGCATATTTTTCGTGGCTGCCTGGGCGCTTAACAAGGCCTTCTGGAAAGATATACGCTAGCGTATCCCGGACGCCTCCAGGCGAGTCGCTGACCCGGATGGACTCGCCTGAGGCCATCCGGGTTTCGCCTTTCACGAACCCGTATTTCCTGCGCGCCGCCCGGGCCGCAGTGTCACCATTGAGGAGTTCCCCGCTATGATGGTCCTGTACTCAGGTACCACCTGCCCCTTCAGCCAGCGTTGCCGCTTTGTGCTGTTCGAGAAAGGCATGGATTTCGAGATTCGCGACGTCGATCTCTACAACAAGCCGGAAGATATTTCGATCATGAATCCCTATGCTCAAGTGCCGGTACTGGTCGAGCGGGATCTGATTCTGTACGAATCGAACATCATCAACGAATACATCGACGAGCGCTTCCCGCACCCGCAGCTGATGCCGGCCGATCCGGTCATGCGGGCTCGCGCACGCCTGTTCCTGTTCAACTTTGAGCGCGAGCTGTTCGTCCATGTGCAAACGCTCGAGAAGCGCGACCACCAGTCGAATACCACCAAAGCACTCGAAGAAGCCCGTGCCCAGATTCGCGATCGGCTGACCCAGCTGACGCCAATCTTCGTCAAGAACAAGTTCATGCTGGGCGAAGAGTTCTCGATGCTCGACGTGGCAATTGCGCCCTTGCTCTGGCGTCTGGACCACTACGGTATCGAGATGCCGAAATCGGCGGCACCGTTGTTGCGTTACTCCGAGCGGATGTTCTCGCGGCCGGCCTACATCGAGGCGCTGACACCGTCCGAAAAGGTCATGCGGCGCTAACTGATGGCAGAGATCTCCACCAAGCCTTACATGCTGCGGGCCATTCATGAATGGTGTACCGACAGTGGTTTGACCCCGTACATCGCGGTCACTGTCGATGAGCACACGCTCGTCCCCAATGATTTCGTGCGGGCCGGGGAGATCGTGTTGAATATCTCCGCTGAGGCAACCAACCGTCTCGAGATCAGCAATGAGCTGATTCAGTTTCAGGCCCGCTTCAATGGTCGGGCTCAGGAATTGTCGATTCCGGTCGAGAACGTGTCGGCCATCTACGCCCGCGAGAACGGCCATGGCATGGCCTTCGAAGTGGCCACGGCGATGGCGGAAGACGACGACGAGGATGGCGACGAGGCAACAGCGCCGTGGCTGGTCAGCGCCGACGATGCCGAGGCTGAGAGCGAGGATCGGGCGCCGGTCAGTGACGAGCCCGCGCCACGGGCCCGGCCGGCCCTTACCGCCGTGCCTGCCACCGATCCGCCGCCGGAAGTCAGCGGCGACAATGGTGGTAGTCCTGACGACGATCCGGACCCAGAGGGTGACGGTTCGGCGTCTTCGGACGATAATAACGGTAGCAAACCCCCTCCGCGGGGCCGACCTCGCCTTACGCGGGTCAAGTAAGCGCGCGGCACTGCCGCCACCCAGTCAGTCAATGCCGGCTTAGCTCAGTTGGTAGAGCAACCGCCTTGTAAGCGGTAGGTCGAGAGTTCGAGTCCCTCAGTCGGCACCACCTTTTCGATGCAAGTGTCTGCGCGAATGCGGCAAAATGACCGCATCACCGTTTTTGAGCTTCCGCGACATCATGAGCATTGATACCAATATTCAAAATTTCCAGGCCGACGTCATCGACGCTTCGATGGACACGCTCGTCCTGGTCGACTTCTGGGCCGAGTGGTGTGGTCCGTGCAAAGCGTTGGGGCCGATTCTCGAAAGCCTGGAGGCCGAATACAACGGGCGCTTCAAGCTGGTCAAGGTCAATACCGAAACCGAGCAGCAGATCGCCCAGCACTTCCAGATCCGTTCCATTCCCACCGTCTACGCCTTCGTCAACGGCCAGCCGGCCGATCAGTTTCAGGGCGCACTGCCCGAAGGGCAACTGCGTGAGTTCATCAATCGCTTGTTGCCCAATCCGGCCGAAGCCGAATTCGAGCGGGCCGTGGCGGCGCTCAATCAGGGCGATCAGCCTGGCGCGCTTGAGTTGGCCAAAAGCACGGTAGCACTCGATCCGGCGCATGACAGTGCCCGCCTGCTGATTGCGCAGCTTGAACTCGGGGCTGGCGATCCGGGCGCCGCGCAAGGACAGATTGATCTGCTGTCGGAGCAGGCCAAGGCCAATCCACAGGTTGCTGAACTGGCCGCCAAGATTGCCGAAGCGGTTGACGCCACCAAGGTGCCGCCGCCGCCGGCGCTGCTCGAGCGCATTGCCGCCAATGGCGCCGATCTGGCTGCGCGTCTCGAGCTGGCTGAACATTTCATTGAGCATAAAATGTGGCCTGAGGCGCTGGCGCAGCTGATTGAAATTGTCGCGACAGACCGGGAGTTTCAGGAAGATATCGGCCGTCGGCGTATGGTCGAGGTATTCAAGCTGGCCGCCGGTCAGCCCGCGCTGGTCAGTGAATGGCGGCGCAAACTCGGCGCAGTGCTCAACGTGGTCTGAGCCAGCTGCGCCTGCTAGCTCAAGAAGGAAATATAAGAAATGAATCTACGAGACAAGGTCATTGTCATCACGGGTGCGGCCAGCGGGATTGGCGCGGCACTGGCGCAGCGTTTCGCCGCTGAGCAACCGGCGGCCATTGTGCTGTCCGATCTGCCGGCACAGGCCGCGGCGCTGGAAGCCGTGGCGGCCGGTGTGCGCGAGGCGCAGCAAGACAAGATCAAGGTGCTGATTCAGCCGGCCGATGTCGGCGTTGAGGCGCAAGTGCAGGCGCTGACTGAGGCGGCCTTGCAGGCCTTTGGTCGCATCGATCTGTTCTGCTCGAATGCCGGCATCATTCGTGATGGCGATGAGCATGCCCCCGACAGCGACTGGCAACTGAATTTTCAGATTCACGTGATGGCCCATGTCTACGCGGCCCGGGCGGCCGTGCCGGCCATGAAGCAGGCCGGTGGCGGTTATCTGCTCAATACCGCGTCGGCCGCCGGCCTGATTACCTCGCTGCCGTCGGCCACGTATGCGGTCAGCAAGCATGCGGCCATTGCCCTGGCCGAGTACCTGGCCATTCAGCACGGCGACGACAATATCAAGGTGTCGGTGTTGTGCCCGCAGGCGGTGGCGACACCGATGATCGAAGGGCGCAGTGGCTCAAAAGCTGCGGCGAATGACGGCGTAATGAGTCCGGCCGAACTGGCTGAGACCGTTGTAGCCGGGCTCGACAAGGAGAGCTTCCTGATCCTGCCGCATACCGATGTACTCGGGTATTTTCAGCGCAAGGCCGCGGATTATGATCGCTGGATTGGCGGCATGCGCCGCTTTGCGAAACGGCTCGGTATTCGCTGAGAACGACTTGGCGCTGAGCGCAACCCGGCGTGGGTCTCGTTGGAGCCATTCGCGCTTGGACTGATTAAAGCCCGCAGTCCCGACGATGCCTGGCTTTTGCATCGGGCATGGCCTGCACCCATCAGCCCGCCGCGCATCAGCCTGGCGGGCTGCGTCAATGGATCAACCCTCCAGAACTGACAGATCGGTGTCCGCAGGCACCTCGATCTGTTTGATGCGGCTGGTATCGCCGCGCACGATCTGGACGGCCGAGCGGCGCAGACCCAGTTTTCTGGCGAGCATTGCCACCAACATCGCGTTGGCCCGGCCTTCAAGCGGCGGCGCGCTGACCGATGCAACCAGCACCTGATTGGTGCGTTGGGCACCACTGTTATCGCCCGACTCGGTCGCCGGGCGCGCTTGCGGATCGGCTTGCCAGCCGAGCACTGCATTTTTTTTGGCGCCGGGTTTGAGGTGCACCACAAAACGAATGCTCATTGCGGCCACCTCCTGCGGACCCCTTTAACGCTCACTGCAAAACGCATTGGCACAGCTTGAAAAGCCCGGGGCGTCGAGCGGCCCGCGCATGCCTGTCAGCGTAAATATCTCACAGTTCGTGATACTGAAAATCGCACGTGCTTGCTTAAATGCAAATAGTTCGGGCTAGAATGGCCGCAGACGCTTGGATAAAACACCAGCGCAGTAAGCATGACCAACTCTGGGCAGACCGGCACAGTTTTGAGCCAGGCGAGCCCGAATAGGGAGACAAAACTTGAAACGCAATCTGATTAGCGCGGCCGTCGCAGCCGCAGTGCTGGGCGCTGGCTCCATGTCGGCGCAAGCTGCCGATACCATTCGCATGGCATTCATTGATCCGCTGTCGGGGCCCTTCGCCGCGACCGGTACCAACGGGCTGAAAGAATTCCAGTTCTTTGCCGAACAGATCAACAAAAAGGGTGGCGTACTCGGCAAGCAGTTAGAAGTCGTCGGCTTCGACAATAAAATTTCCCCCAAAGAAAGTCTGATCCAACTGAAGCGCGTCATCGGTGAGGGCATTCAGTTCGTCTATCAGGGCAACTCATCAGGCGTGGCGCACGCGCTGACCGATGCCATTGAAAAGCACAACAAGCGCAATCCCGACCAGCGCGTGCTGTTCCTCAATTACTCTGCGGTTGATCCGGCCCTCACCAACGAGAAGTGCAACTTCTGGCATTTCCGTTTTGACGCAAATTCCGACATGAAGATGAAGGCCTTGGCGGCCAACATCGCGATGAATAAAGACATTAAGAATGTCTATGTGATCGGTCAGGATTATTCGTTCGGCAAAGCGGTTGCCGAGGCGGCTACGAACTATCTGCCGAAAATGCGTTCGGACCTCAAGGTGACCGGCAGCGAACTGCACCCGATCGGCAAGGTCAAAGACTTCACACCCTACATTGCCAAGATCAAGTCGTCCGGTGCCGATGCGGTCATTACCGGCAACTGGGGGGCAGACATGGTGGGTCTGGCCAAAGCCGCCGCTGACTCGGGTCTCGGCTTGCCGATGTATACCTACTATGGTGCCAAGACCGGTATCACCAAGGCTATTGGTGGCGGTGGCGTCAATCTGGTGCGACTCGTTCACGAAGGCGCTGACAACCCGGCGCTTACCGACGAGTGGCGCCAGTTGCAGATCGAGTTCAAAAAGCAGTATCCCGATGATGACTTCACGCAGAACCGCATTTCCAATGCGCTCGGTATGACCGTCAAAGCCATTGAGAAGGCTGGCTCCACCGAACCGATGAAAGTGGCTATGGCACTCGAAGGCATGACGCACACTGCTTACTGGGGTGACGAGGTGGCGATGCGCGCCAGCGATCATCAGTTGCAGATGCCGCTGCGAATTTCGGTGCATACCGATAAAGATGTGGATTTTGATGGTGACAACTCCGGTTACGGTCTGGTCACCGAGGCGACCATCCCCACCGAAATCACGTCGCTTGAAAGCACCTGCAAGATGGAGCGCCCGAAGGAGTAATCGGGGCGTAACGATGGTCCGGGGCCGGCGCTTCGCCGGACCCGAGGCATCACCGGGTTGCATCAGCATTGGGCCAGCGCCTGTTCTTGCTGTATGTCTTTAGCAATGGCGCGCCTGCACGCCGCGCATCTTTCCGGACGATAACAAGTGGCGGAACTGATCATCTTCTCGTTGCTGAACGGGCTTGTCTATGGCTTGCTCCTGTTCATGCTTTCCAGTGGGCTGACGCTCATCTTTTCAATGATGGGCGTGCTCAACTTCGCGCACGCGAGCGTCTACATGCTCGGCGCCTATCTTGCTTATTCCATCAGCTCGGCCATTGGCTTCTGGCCAGCGTTGTTCATTGCGCCGATTCTGGTCGGTTTCGTCGGTGCGGGGATCGAGCGTTACGGACTGCGCCGTGTTCACAAGTATGGTCATGTGGCCGAGCTGATCTTCACTTTCGGCGTGGCCTACCTGATTGAAGAAGTCGTGCAGCTCATCTGGGGCAAGGCGAACGTCGATTACACCGAGCCCGAAGCGTTGATGTTTCCGCTGTTCACGCTTTTCGACACAACGTTCCCGGCCTACAAGGCGTTCATGTTGCTGGTGTCAATCAGCATCTTCCTGTTGTTGATGCTGGTGCTGACCAAGTCGAGAGTCGGACTGATCATTCAGGCTGCCATCACGCATCCCAATCAGGTTGCGATGCTTGGTCATAACGTGCCGTTGGTGTTCATGGGCGTGTTTGGTGTTGGTTCGGCGCTGGCGGGCCTGGCTGGTGTAATCGCCGGGCCTGTTCTTGGCACTTTCCCGGGCATGGCAATCGTGCTGGGCAGCATCGTATTTGTGGTCATTGTTGTGGGCGGGCTTGGTTCACTGATGGGTGCGTTCGTGGCCTCGCTGCTGATCGGCTTGTTGCAGACCTTCGCGGTAGCCATCGATTATTCCCTCAACGATTTGTTCGCGACCCTGGGTATTGCGATAGATGCCGATGGCGCGCTCAGTGATTTGTACAGCCTGACGGTCGCGCAAATTGGTCCGATCCTGCCCTATCTGTTGCTAGTTCTCATTCTGGTGTTCAAGCCCACCGGTCTGTTCGGCACGCGGGAGTCCTAGATGAGTACGACAATGAGTTCGAAGGCAAACAGTGTGCCATTCGAGCGGCCGGGTTTCATTCAGCGCAATCTGATCTGGGCATTTGCCGTGGTGGTGCTGGCCGTGCTGCCGCTGATCTTCGATCGCGGCCTGGGCATGGCGGTGCTCAACCAGATGCTGATCATGATTCTGTTCACCGTGTCCTACAACATGTTGCTCGGTCAGGGTGGCATGTTGTCGTTCGGTCATGCGGTGTATTTCGGTCTGGGCGGCTATTTTGCAATGCACATGATCAATGTGATTGCAGATGGCGAACTTGGTATTCCGTTACCTTTGGTGCCAATCATCGGCGGGCTGACCGGCCTGGTGTTTTCGATCATCATCGGCAGTTTTTCAACCAATAAGGCTGGCACCGTCTTTGCGATGATCTCGCTCGGTATTGGCGAACTGGTGGCCTCGTCGTCGCTGATCTTCACCAAGTTCTCCGGTGGTGAAGAAGGGGTAACAGCGGACCGCACCGATCCGCCGGCGTTCCTGGGTTTCGACTTTGCGCAGGAAACCGAGGTGTATTACCTGATTGCAGGCTGGATGCTGTTGTCCGTCTGGTTGATGTACAAATTCTCGCGCACGCCGGTGGGGCGCATGGCCAACGCGGTGCGCGACAATCCGGAGCGAGCCGAGTTCGTCGGTTACTCGCAAAAACGCATCCGGTTTTTGTCGTTCTGTTTTGCCGGCTTTTTTGCCGGTATTGCGGGGGCGTTGTTCGGTATCAACTATGAAATCGTTACCGAAGAAACGGTCAACGCAATTACCTCGGGCACGGTGTTGTTGCAGGCTTATATCGGCGGCGTCGGCTTTTTTGCCGGTCCGGTAGTGGGTGCCATCGTGTTCACCTTGTTGCAGACCTTGTTGTCCAACTACACCGGCATCTGGGCTCTTTATGTCGGCATGTTGTTTGTGGCCACTGTCATGTACGCGCCAGCCGGTCTGACGGGGTTGATCATGATGCATGTGCCAATCTGGAAGAGCGGCCAGACCGGTAAACTGGTCAAGCCCTACCTGACCATCTTCTTTCCTGCCGCATTGACTTTGCTCGGCCTGATCGGTTTGCTCGAAATGCTCAGTCATGTCTCTGAAGCGGCGCTCGGTGACCACGAGGCGCACTTGTTCGGCCTTGTGTGGCAAACCGATACGGTCTGGCCATGGTTGCTGTTCGGCGTCTTGCTTGTTGGCGGGTTCATGCTGTGTCGCCGGCTCGCACCGGCGGTCAATGATGCGTTTCAGACCGCACTCGAGAAGGCTTACAACCGGAGCGCTTCATGAATCAGTCAGCAACCCCGGCCATTGAGCTCAAAGACGTCTGCAAGCAGTTCGGCCCCACCGAAATCATTCGCGGCGTCAATCTGCAGATTGCCGACGGTGAACGCCATGCCGTGATCGGTCCGAACGGGGCGGGCAAATCAACGATGTTCAATCTGATTACCGCGCGCTTTCCGGTGACCTCGGGCGAAATCCGCTTGCGCGGCGAATCGCTGACGACAATGGCGCCCTACGAAATCAATCGCAAGGGTTTGTCGCGCAGTTTTCAGGTCACCAACATCTTTCCGCGGCTCAGTGTGTTCGAGAACGTGCGTTGCGGCGTGTTGTACGCGCTGGGCTACAAGTATTCGTTCTGGCGCGATGTCGACAATCTGCGAGACGCTAACGAGCGCGCCGCGGCCATTCTTGAAGAAATCGGCATGACCGCGCGCGCTGCTGTGCCCGCCGGCGTGCTCACTTATGCCGAGCAACGAGCGCTCGAAATCGGCATCACCCTGGCCAGCGGTGCCAGTGTGATTCTGCTTGATGAGCCGACGGCAGGCATGAGCAACTCGGAAACCGATCAGGCCATCGAACTGATTCGCAAGGTCACCGAAGGCAAGACCTTGATCATGGTCGAGCACGATATGGGGGTGGTGTTCGGTCTGGCCGATCGCATCTCGGTGCTGGTCTATGGTCAGATCATCGCGTCCGGTACGCCGGATGAAATTCGCGGCAACGCCAAAGTGCGTGAGGCCTACCTTGGCGAGGAGCTCGACGAATGCTAGTGGTCAATGATCTGCATGCCTATTACGGCAAGAGCCATATCCTGCAAGGGGTGAATTTCGACGTCAAAGAGGGCGAGATTGTCAGCCTGCTCGGACGCAACGGCGTGGGGCGTTCGACGACCTGCAAGGCCATCATGGGCGATGTGCCGCCGCACGGATCCATCAAGTTCAAGGGCCAGGAACTGGCCGGCATGAAGCCGCATGAAATCGCCCGCCGTGGTCTGGGTTACGTGCCCGAGAATCGCGACATCTTCCCCTCGCTGACCGTGCGCCAGAATCTGTTGCTCGGTCAAAAGAAGGCCAATCGCGAGGGCAAGTGGAAGATGCAGGACATGTTCGACATGTTCAGCAATCTGCGCGAGCGTGCCGATACGCCCGCCGGCGTGCTGTCAGGCGGTGAGCAGCAGATGCTGACGATGTGCCGGGCACTGATGGGCGACCCCGAACTGATCATGATTGACGAGCCAACCGAGGGGCTGGCGCCGAAAATCGTCGAGCAGGTCGGGCAGTTGCTCGAAACGATTGCCGGGCGCGGCCTGTCGATTCTGCTGGTCGAGCAGAAGCTGACGATTGCGCTCAATATCTCGCATCGCGTGTTCGTGATGGGGCATGGGAAAATGGTGTTCGAAGGCACGCCCGACGAGTTGCGCGCCGACGAGCAGGTGCGTCAGGAGTGGCTCGAGGTCTGAATCACGGCCAGCGGGCGGCACAAGCGCCACGCCGCAGCGCGGTGCGGCTCAGGTATCGATGACCTTGCTGGCGCGCAGACCGGGCCAGGGGCGCGCCGCCGGGGCGCCCAGTTGCAGCAGATCGAGCACGCGTGCGCACAGATCGGCAGTCATTTGTTCGATGCTGTCGGGCTTGTTGTAGAACGCCGGCACCGGCGGAAAGATGATGCCGCCCATTTCGGTCACCGAGGTCATGTTGCGCAGATGGGCCAGATTCAACGGTGTTTCGCGCGCCAGCAGAATCAGTCGCCGGCGCTCTTTGAGCGTGACATCGGCAGCGCGGGTAATCAGGTTGTCCGACAGGCCACAGGCAACCGCGGCAAGCGTGCGCATCGAGCATGGCGCGACCACCATGCCGGCGGTCTGACAAGAGCCCGAGGCAATTGAGGCGCCGACATCACGAAAGCCGTGCACGACATCGGCCAGCGCTTCAATGTCGCTGCGCGGGCGGCCCAGTTCGTGATCGATATTCATCCAGCCGGCCGGTGAGACCACCAGGTGCGTGCGCACATGGTCAAGGGCGGCCAGTTGCTCGAGCAAGGTAACGCCAAAGGTCGCACCCGAGGCGCCAGTGATGGCGACGATCAGGTCGGTGGGCGGTGGATTGCTCATGGCGTGGCGAGGCCAGGTGCGCGCAGCCGCCAGGATGATGGCGGCAGGCGCAGCGGCAGCAGCGGCATCGGGGCGGTGCGCCGATGCCGGCTTGCGGGCGACGGAATCAGGCCGCCTGCTCGGGGATTACTTTCTGCAGTTCGCCCGATTCAAACATTTCACCCATGATGTCGGAGCCGCCAATGAACTCGCCATTGACGTACAGCTGCGGCACGGTCGGCCAGCTTGAATAGTCTTTGACGGCCTGGCGGACATCGGCGTCTTCGAGCACATTGACCGTGACGAGGTTCTTTACCCCGCAGGCTTTCATGAGTTGAATGGCCTTGCCAGAGAACCCGCACTGGGGAAACTGCGCTGTACCTTTCATGAAGAGCACGATCTGATGCTCTTTGACGGTGTTTTCTACAAACTCTTTGGCGTCCATTATCGATTCCTGATTTTGAAACGGCATTTTAAGGACCGCGCGAAGCGGTGGTCAAACAACGCTACCGGCGACAGGGGATTGGCCGCCGGTGAGCCGATCGAGGCCCTGATCATCGGTCAGCGTCCACAGACCGATAAAACCATGATCGGCCAGTCGTACGGTTACGGCGGCGGCCTGGTCGAAGCCATGCTCGAAGGCGATGCTGCCGCCGTCAAGAAGGTGATTATCCACCCGCGCCAGAATCTGGTCGATGGCGTCCAGTCCGTCGCGGCCAGCCACAAGTGCCATGTCGGGCTCAAAGCGTAAATCGCCTTGCTCAAGATGGGCATCGCCGGCTCGAATATAGGGCGGGTTGCTGATGATGGTAGCCCAGCGTGGCAAACCGGCCGGAATCGCATCCCACCAGCTGCCCTGATAGAACGTGACCTGGGCGCCCAGCGTGCCGGCATTGTGACGAGCAATCTCGAGTGCCTCGGCACTCAGATCGGTGGCGGTGACGCTCAGGTCAGGGCGCTCGAGCGCGACGGTGATGGCCAGAGCGCCACTGCCAGTGCCCAGATCCAGCAAGCGCGAGCCGGCCGGGGCGTGGTCAATGGCCCATTGAGCCAGTGCCTCGGTTTCGGGGCGCGGAATCAACACTGCAGGGCCGACCCGGAACGGGCGCGAAAAGAATTCCCGCTCGCCAAGCAGGTAGGCCAGCGGCTCGCCCTGGCGCCGGCGTGCCACCAGAGCGGCGAACTGCTGCGCGGCCGCTGCGGGCAAGGTTTCATCGCCATGGGCGATCAGCCATTCGCGGCGGCGGCCGCAAGCCAGACCGAGCAAGGCCCTGGCCTCGTGACGGGGCAGGGTGCTGGCAGCCAGCCATTGATCGATGGAGCTCAGAGCTCTTGTCCGCCTGCCAGTTCGGCCAGTTGTTCGGCCTGATCGGCGCTGCGCAAGGCTTCGATCACTTCGTCCATGTCGCCGGCAATGATCTTGTCGAGCTTGTACAAGGTCAGATTGATGCGGTGATCGGTGAGCCGGCCCTGCGGAAAGTTGTAGGTGCGGATGCGTTCACTGCGGTCGCCCGAACCGATCAACGAGCGGCGATGGTCGGCCGCCACCTGATCGGCTTCGCGGTCGCGTTTGTCCTTGATGCGCGCGAGCAGCACCTGCATCGCCTTGTCGCGGTTGCGATGCTGCGAGCGATCGTCCTGACACTCCGCCACGATGCCGGTAGGCAGGTGCGTGATGCGCACCGCCGACTCGGTCTTGTTGACGTGTTGTCCGCCCGCACCTGAGGCGCGGTAGACATCGATGCGCAATTCATCCGGGCTGACGCTGATGTCGGACTGCGCATCGGGTTCGGCCAGCACGGCTACGGTGCAGGCCGAGGTATGGATGCGGCCCTGGGCTTCGGTTTCCGGCACGCGCTGCACACGATGGCCGCCCGATTCGAACTTGAGCGTGCCGAAGGCGTTGTCACCTTCGACCCGCATGATGACTTCGCGATAGCCGCCCAGGTCGGACGGGCTTTCGGAGATGAGTTCGGTCTGCCAGCCGCGTTGCTCGGCGTAGCGGCTGTACATGCGCAACAGGTCGCCGGCAAAAAGCGCCGATTCGTCGCCGCCGGTGCCGGCACGAATTTCGATCAGCGCGGGTCGCCCGTCGTCGGGGTCGCGCGGCAGGAGCAGTCTTTGCAAGACCACATCTTCGCTGTCGAGCAGGCTTTGCGCGGCGGCGGCTTCATCGTCTGCGAATTCGCGCAACTCCGGGTCGTTGCGCATCTGGTTGGCGGCCTGCAGATCGTCATGGGCTTGTCGCCAGACCTGGAAATGTTCAATTACTTCGGTCAGCTCGGCATGCTCGCGCCCCAGCTGACGGAACCGGTCCATGTCGGCGGCGGCCTCCTGTGAGGACAGGAGGGCACCAACTTCGGCCAGGCGTTGCTCGAGGTCTTCGAGCCTGGCAAGCATGGATGGGTTCACGAATCGGTGCGGGAACGAGTCGGGCTGGCCGCTGCGGCGCGCGCTGGCGAAGACGGGCGCGCGGATGTGGCCGGCGGGCTGTCAACGTCGGGGATCAGGTGTTCGATCAGGCCGCTGATGGCCTGGCGCTGGGCTGCACTGCCATTGAGCAGGCTGGTGGGGCCGTGCAGAAATTTGGCCGACAAGGCATTGGCAAACGCCGTCAGCACTTCTTCGGGCGGGGCGCCTTGCTCGAGCGAGCGCTGGGCGCGCTGCAGTTCGGTTTGGCGGACCTGCGCGGCTTTTTCGTGCAGACGGCGAATGGCGGGGACGGCCGCGCGGGACGACAGCCAGGCCATGAACGCATCGGCGCGGGTTTCAATGATGGCTTCGGCTTGCTCGACCGCGGCGCGGCGGCTTTCCATGCCGTCCTGAACGACCTGACCGAGATCGTCAACGGTGTGCAGAAACACGTCGTCGAGTTTTTCGACGGCCGCTTCGATGTCGCGTGGCACTGCCAGGTCGACCATGAACAGCGGCTTGTGGCGGCGCGCCTTGATTGCGGCCTCGACCATGCCCAGGCCAATGATTGGCAAGGTGCTGGCGGTGCAGGAAATGATGATGTCGAAGTGATGCAGCTGACTGGGCAACTCACTCAGCAACATGGTCTGCGCACCGATTTTCTGCGCCAGTTTTTCACCGCGCGCAGGGGTGCGGTTGGCAATGACCATTTGCGCCGGATGCTGGGCCGCAAAATGGGTGGCGACCAGATCGATCATTTCGCCGGCGCCCACGAACAACACCCGGCAATCGGCCAGTGTTTCGAAAATGCGGCGCGCCAGTCGGACCGAGGCCGCAGCCATCGACACCGAGTTGGCCCCCAGGGCCGTGCCTGAGCGGACTTCTTTGGCGACCGAGAAGGTGCCCTGAAACAACTTGTGCAGGTGGGTGCCCAGCGAGCCGGCCTGCTGGGCCTGTCGGAAGGCATCCTTCATCTGGCCCAGAATTTGCGGCTCGCCCAGCACCATCGAGTCGAGACCACTGGCCACCCGGAAGGTGTGGCGCACGGCCTGAACGCCAGGCAGCACATACCAGTGGCGCGACAGATCGGCCGGCGCCAGGCCCTGGCGGGCACTCAGCCACTGGGCGACCTCATGGGCGGCCTGGTCGGCGTGCGGCGTGGCGCAGACGATTTCGGTACGGTTGCAGGTCGACAGAATGGCCGATTCGGGCGCCACCTGCTGCATGTTCTGCTTGAAATCGGGCATCGCGGCCTGAAGGTGTTCACCCGCGAACGCGACCCGCTCGCGCACCGCCAGCGGAGCACTATTGTGATTCAGGCCCAGAGTTACGATTTCCATGACGCGGATTTTAGCAGCCAATCGACCCGGCGGCCGGGGATACTGCACGCATCGGCCTTGCTGGCGTGGTCTGCGGGCCGATACGGGTCATGATTCCTGATCGAGCACCCATTGGGCGGGGGCGGGAAGGGCGATCCGGAAGCGGGCCCCACGGTCGGGTTTGTTTTCCGCCTTGACCCAGCCGCCGTGGCGTTCGGCAACCATCCGCACGAAGGCCAGCCCCAAGCCGGTGCCGTGGCGGTCGTTCTGCTCGCTGCCGCGCACATAGGGCTCGAACAGGCTGGCGGCGTCGGCGTCGCCCAGGCCGGGGCCTTGATCGTCGACGGTAACCGTCCAGAAGCCGGCCGCGAATTCGACATCGATTGCAATGAAATTGGGTTTGGGGCCGTACTTGATCGCATTTTCAATCAGATTGCTGATGGCTCGACGCAGCAACTGCGCATCGCCCTCAAGCAAGGCCGAATCGGGCGCATTGACCTGAATGGGAATACCGCTCTCATGGCTGACGGTCCAGAGCGAATCGGCAGCCTCGACTGCCAACGAGGCCAGATCGATCAATTCCTGCTCAAACGGCTTGTTCTCGGCCCGGGTCCACTGAATGAAGCTCTCGGCCAGCGACAAGGCGCGCTCGGCGTAGGTCTTGATTTCCTCGGTATAAGCGGGGCGGCTGTCTTCGGGCAGTTGCGCCAGCGTGCTGAGGATCGATATCTGCGGCGAGCGCAAGTCATGCGAAATGAAGCGCATCATTTCCTCGCGCTCGCGTTGCAGCGCCCGCAGTTTGCTGATGTCGGTGAACTGGATCAGCCACAGCGCCGGCAAGTCATCGGTTTCGACATGATGGG
>CAXBNM010000068.1:0-16458 GCA_963976885.1 uncultured Burkholderiaceae bacterium | reverse complement strand
CGTTGCCCGGACTACCGCGCGGCGCAGGCGTAATTCGCTCTGCTCCAGCGCGGCCAGAGCGCCCTTGTAGGTGGGATGCGTCTCGGTCGGCGTGTCCGGCGCGCCCCCCAGCCGTTCAGCAATGCTGGCCAGGTTCTGTTTGAGCGTGGCGATCTGCTGACGCGTGATATCGACCTGATTCTGCGCGTCATCAAAGCGCGAGGCCGAGGCAAAGCGCTTGGCCACCAGATCGGCTTGTCGTTTGCGCTCCTTGAGGGCAAACCGGTAGCGGGTCTGGGCCAGATCGATCTCGGCTTCTTTCTCGCGGTACTCGGCGCGCAGCGACTCCAGATCGGTGCGCACCTGCGCCAGCGCGGCACTGGCCTGCGCGACGGCGATTTCCAGCGCGTCGGTATCCAGCTTGAACAAGGGCTGACCGACGATGACGGATTCGTTCTCGCTGACGTAAACCGCTTTGACGACGCCGCCGATATCGGTACTTACGCGCAAGGTCTGCGCTTTGACAAAGGCATTGTCGGTTTCGACATAACGGCCACCGAGCAGATAGAAATAAACGCCGACAACAACCGCCAGGCACGGGACGACAACCAGCAGAAACAAGCGCACCGTGCTGCGGGCATACGCCGTCATCGCGCACTCATCAGGTTGGCGCGAATTTTCATCAACGCGTTCATGGTGGTGGCAACTTCGGTTTCGTCCAGCCCGGTGAGGGCGTCGCCCAGCACCCGTGACACCACTTCCTCGATGGCCATCAGTTCGGCGCTGGCCGCTGGCAGCAGAAACACCAGAAAGGCGCGTCGGTCTGAGGGGTCGGCGCGTCGCTCGACCAGGCCCTCACCGGCCAGATGATCGATGACCCGGGCCAGGGTGATCGGTTGCACATCAAGCAGCTCGGCCAGTTCCACCTGACGGACGCCTTCGTGACGGGAGATATAAACCAGTGCCCGAGCCTGAGCCAGGGTCAGCGGGCTGCCCTTGAGGCGATTGCCGAAGGAACGGCGCAGCAGCCGATAACAATCGGCGACGAGAAACCCCATTCCGTCTTTCTGTACAGCCATCGGTGGTCAGCCTCTTGAGTGGGCAGGGCCTGCGATGCGCCGGGCCCGGCGGTTTTATTGATTGGCCAGCATGGTGTTAATGAGTCTACCTTATTAGTTCACAGCCTCCGGTCGCTGTGGCTTTCACGCATAGCGAGCATTGCCGGGGGAAACCCGGTGAACCGCTTCCCTGAATGGCGCGACTCAAAGAGGTAGCTGGCCAATCAGGCCCGCGTCCTTGTCTGCTGAACCGGAGAGTCTGTTGCGCCGCCAAATCCTCATCGCCATGTTGCTTGTTATCACGATGGGCAGCCCGTTGGTGGCGCCTGTTGCCCAGGCGCAGCGTTCTGTTCAAAGCCTTGGCGAACTGATGGAGCAACAGATTCAGCGCCAGGTCGAACGTGAAGTGCTGGAGGCTCAGGCCCGCGAGGATGCGGCCAGCGAACGGTCGATGCGCGGGCGCCCGCGCCGCCGCAACAAGGGCAATATTCAGATTCGCCGTGGTGCTACCAGTGGCGTCGATCAGCGCCAGTTGGGAGAGGGGAACCTGCAAAGTATTCGTGTCGGGGACTGATCGCCCCGTTTGCCGGTTGCGACTTTGCTTATCATAGGCGTGGCATCACCCGGCGGAGATCATTGCCCTGTGGGTTGCGCTCTGCGGTGCCCGTCAGAAAGGAGTCTGCCTTGAAACATCACACTTGTACGTGGCTTATCACGCTGGCGCTGGCTTCGTGGGCCGGCACCGATGCATTCGCGCAAGGGGCCGTGCAATCACTCAGTTCGCTCAAGGCGCAGCAGACTCAGCAGCAACTGGAACGCGACCGCTTGCTGGCGCAGGCACAGGCGCAAGCGCAGCAGCAGCCGGCGGCGGCCGAAGACCAGACGGCCGAAACCGACGAGGCAAACGCCAGGTCGAAACGCCGAGGCGGCGGCAAGCGCAAGATGCGTGGTCAGCGCCGGCGGCGCTGACCCACTGCCGTTCAGTGCAGGCAGGCCAGCAAGCCCAGCGCCGCGCTGACCGGGGTCGTGTACACAAACAACAGGTAGGCCATGCGGCGTACCGAGAAGGGCGCCTGCGCGGTTTGTGAATTGACGGGTTGGCCAAAGCTGCGATCAATATTCTTGAAAATCACCAGATCAAGAACGAGTGCAATCAGTGCCACTGCCTCGACCCCCAGAATGACCCGAGCGAGCGTGGAATTGTCCGCGTCGAAGGCCATCAGAACCCAGGGCGTGATGCCGACAAGCAGTAAAAACAAACAGATAAGCAGAATACGAGACGCAATTTTCAACGGATAAGCCTTTGGTAAGATCAATGGCACCGGCATGTTGCTGGTGCCGCAGGGTAATTCTAGAGCGTAGTTGCCGCCAGTCGGGGGCGCCGTGCGCTCAAACGCTGCCTGCCGGGCTGGCCAGCCCTTTCCACGAGCCCTGAATGCGTTCCCGTCCATTTGTCCAGTGCGATGTTTTCAGCCCTGTGCCCACTCAGGGCAACGGCCTGGCCGTAGTGGTCGATGCCGAGGGGCTGGACAGCGCAGCCATGCAAGGTTTTGCCGCCTGGACCAATCTGGCCGAAACAAGTTTCCTGTTGCCGCCGACGGTGGCCGAGGCTGACTACAGGGTTCGCATCTTCACGCCGAATCGCGAAATGCCGTTTGCCGGTCACCCCACCCTGGGCAGTTGTGCGGCCTGGCTGCATAGCGGTGGTAAGCCCCGGCAACCGGGTCTGGTGCGGCAGGAGTGCGGTATCGGCATCGTCGACATAGACGTCAGCGTGCCCGGGTCGCCGGCCTTCGGGGCGCCAGCCACGCAGATCGCCCCGCTCAATGAAACCGCCTGTCTGAAAATCCGGCAAGCGCTCGATATTCCCGATAGCGCGGTGTTGCGCACGGCAGAGCTCGACAACGGCCCGGTCTGGCAAGTGCTCGAACTGAGCTCTGCGGCCGCGGTGCTGGCCGTCGATACGGCCCGGGTTCGTTGGCCCGAGTTCTCGCCCATCGGCCTGCTCGGCGCTCATCCGGTGGGCGCCGACTGCGACTATGAAGTGCGCATGCTCGCGCCCTCCAGTGGCATGAGCGAAGACCCGATCACCGTGTCGTTGAACGCGGCACTGGCCCGCTGGATGCATGCCGAATGCCGGCTTGGTAAGTCGTTGACGGTGGCCCAGGGGACGGCCATTGGCCGCACCGGCCGCGTGTTCATTCGTCCAGCCTTCAATGGCGCTGACAGTAAGTCCTCCAGGGCGGCCACCATCTGGATCGGCGGCCACACGCATGTGCTGATCGAGGGTGCCGTCACGCTGTAGCAAACCCGTTGCCGGCCGCTGACCTGCGATGCCGATAGCCCTCTTTTCGGAGATGCCTCTTGAATGCAAGCGACGTAATAGACCTGCGCTCGGACACCGTCACCCGACCCTGTGAAGCAATGCGCGCCGCGATGGCCAGCGCACCGGTGGGCGATGATCAGTTCGGTGAAGACCCGTCCATCAATCTGCTGCAGGAGCGGGTTGCCGCGCTGCTTGGCAAAGAAGCCGCGCTGTGGCTGCCCACCGGCACCATGGCCAACCAGGTTGCGCTCAAGCTGTTTACCCGGCCCGGCGACGATGTCATCGTCAGCCGCGAAAGCCATGCCATCTGGCATGAAGGCGGCGGCTCCGGTGCCAATGCCGGGGTGCAGTTCACCGAGGTTGGCGATGCGGGCGTGTTCAGCGCCGCCGAGTTTGAAGCGGCCATCAAGCCGCGCGACCATCCGATGTATCCGCCCAGCACGCTGGTGCAGGTCGAGAACACCCACAACCGGATGGGTGGGGTGGTGTTTTCCCATCAGCAGGCGCAGGCCATATGCTCAGTGGCGCGCAAGCACGACATTGCTTCGTATCTGGACGGGGCGCGGCTGTGGAATGCGGCGCTGGTCCTGGGCGAGACGCCCGCCGCCTTGTGTGCACCTTTTGATCTGGTGATGGTGTCGTTATCCAAGGGGCTGGGCGCGCCGGGCGGCTCGATGCTGGCCGGCGATGCCCTCGCCATGCGCCACGCCTTGCGGTTCCGGCGCATGCTTGGCGGTGCGATGCGTCAGGTGGGCATTTTTGCGGCGGCCGGTTTGTATGCGCTGGAGCACAACATGGATCGCCTGGCCGATGATCATGCCAATGCGCGGCGGGTGGCTCGCATTCTGGCGCGCAGCCCGCACCTGCACATCGAAGAGTCTTCGGTGGATACCAATATTCTGGTGTTCAAGACAACCGGCGTCGACCCCGCCGCGCCCGATGCCCATGCCATTGTCAGTCGTGCGCGCGGGCAAGGCGTGCAGGTTTTTGCGTTTGATGCGGCTACGATCAGGGCGGTGACCCATCGCGACGTCAGCACCGCGCAATGTGAACAGGCGGCGCAGATTCTGGTGGCTTGCGCGGCACCAGCCTGAACAACTCAGAACATGTCGTTGCCGTTCAGCGATTGCGCGGCCTCAGGCCGGGTCGAACTGCGCGAGGTGCAATAGAACCCCGGCCGGGTCCCAGACGTAGGTGACGAGTGCGCCGTAGCTTTCGCGCTTGGGCGGTTGCACCCGGGCAAGCCCGTATTGTTTGGCGCGCAAGATTTCAGTAGTGTGCTCAAACCAGCGCCGGGCATCGTCTACCGCCAGATGCAGCATCATGTTTTCGCACCATGCCTTCTGATAGTAGTCCTGCAAGAAGAAGCCGCAATTGCCAAGTTGCAACTCGGTTATCCCGTCGTTTTCAGCCTTGATCTGCCAGCCGAGAGCTTTGTAAAACGCCAGGGATTGGTCGAAGTCTTTGGCTCCAACGAAAGGCTTGATGTTCAGTACGGTCAAGTCGCTCATCGTATCGCTCCAGGGGGGAGGATTGGTCCTGCTGATTTGAATGGATCCCTGAGGGTTGGTTGAGTCGTCCCCCGACTCTTGCCGTCCGGTCAGCTACCGAGCCTATCCCGGAAGAGGATTTCTTGCCGAAATAACCAGAATTAGTTAGGCAGCCGAAATGTCTCGCTACTCTAATGCCGTCACAATGCAGGGTTGTCAGCAATAAGCCAAGTGAAAATCCGGCTGTTTGAGCCTTCCGCGCTCAGAGTGCGTCGGCCTGGACCATTTCGACGACGGGCATATCGGCTGAAATGACATGGACCAGATCGTTCATCGAAATCAGCACGAAGTGTCTGACCTGCGCATGACTGGGGTCATCGGCCGCAAAGGCCTTGTCGGCATATTTGGTGGCCAATGGCGAGTTCTTGATGATCAGCGTCGGGAAAACCCAGTCCGAGAACTCACTGTCCAGGCAATACGGCAGTTTGTCGGGCAGGTCCAGAAGCCCCAGCGATTCATCTTCCCAGGCCATGTGCATGGCATTGGCGAAAATCAGGCGAACGTCGGCATCAATGCCTTCTACGACCCGCGAGAAATGCATCAGCACATCGAGTTGTGCGCCGGGGCCGGACGGCCAGTTGAACGAAATGTCGGCACACGGCACTTCAAGACCGTCGACAATTTCCCATTTGGAAGCTTCAGACATCTCTGAATCTTACCAATCGAGACATTAATAGGCGAAATGGCCTCGATTTTTGCGGGTTTGCTGGTCGCTTGCCTGGCGATGATGGGCCGATTCGGCGCTCAAGGGCCTGGTTGCGCATCAAAGGCGTGGCTTGACTGACTGCTGAACGGCTTGCCCGCGAACCAGCCAGGCGCGCGCGACCAGGTGGATTGAACCGTCGGGCTTGATGGGGAGTCGCTCTTGCAAGGTTTGCCGCAACTTTTGGCGCTCGTGTTCGGACAAGGACATCGCATAGGCCGGCGCCGGGCCTTGCCCGCCCAGAAAGGGCTGCCAGTAGGCATCAAAGCTGGGAAAGTCGGTGGCAACGGTAACGGCGGCGGTTTCGACCTTTTGCAGGCCAGCGTACTGAAAGGCGGTCTGCAAGGCTTGTGGCTTGCAGACCGGGAAGCGCAAGGCCTCATCGATTGCGGTGCTGGCCAGATCTGCGGCGATGGCGGCGTCCCAGAAGTAGCGCATCAGCTCCATTTTGTCGGCGTAATCCCAGACGTAGGCGGCAATGGTGCCGCCGTGAGCGGCAACCCGCGACATCTCGCTTAAAGCCGCGGCAATGTTCGGGACAAAATTAAGAACCAATCCGGAAACGACCACATCAACCGAGCCCGACGGCAGCGGCAGGTTTGCGGCGCTGCCCGAGTAAAACAAGGCCCGCTCGCCCAGGTTGGCGATGGCCACTTCCAGAAAGCCATCGGCGGGTTCAACGCCGATGACTGCGGCCGGCGCGCAATGATCGGCAATGGCGGCGCACAGCGCTCCGGTGCCGCAGCCGACATCAAGCCAGCGCTGTCGGTGGGGAATGTTCAGCCAGGCCAGAAACTGCGGGGCAACCTGTCGACTCCATCGACCAACGTATTGCTCGTAAGCGTCACTGTTTTGCCACGGATTGACGGGAGCAGCCGGGTTCATGGTTAACGCTCCAATTGACTTCTGTTGGCTCCGCTGGGCGCAAGTGCTTGCAGCCCACAGGCGAGAAGATCTTTCCATTGTGACGACCCGATGCGCAATATTCAATCCTGAAATCGGGGATACCGACAAGGCGAGGGCCGCCGCAGGATTCACCGGCAGCAATAACTGTTTGATGGCGCCAGCGTGGGCCTTGTCATCACGGCCTGCAGTGGTGGCTTGCGGCGCGGGCTGTAATGCCTATTCGGCTGCGCTCGCCACCAGAGCGTCGATATCGCCGCCCACGATCTGTTCGAGGTGGCGGCTGATTTTTTCGACCGGCCAGTCCCACCACGCCAGCGCTTCGAGGGCTTGTATTGCGGCGGGCGAAAAACGTTGCCTGAGCGGTCGGGCCGGGTTGCCGCCAACGATCGTGTAGGCTGCAACGTCGCTGGTCACGACCGAACGGGCCGAGATGATGGCGCCATTGCCGACTTGCACACCGGGCATGATCAGCGCCTCGTAGCCAATCCAGACATCGTTGCCGATAACCGTGTTGCCCTTGAAGGGCAACGCGTCGGCGGTGGGCGTGACCCTTTCCCAGCCATTGCCGAAGATCTGGAACGGGTAGGTCGAAACACCGGACATTTTGTGATTGGCGCCGTTCATGATGAACCGTACGCCGCGAGCGATTGCGCAGAATTTGCCGATAATCAGTTTGTCGCCAATGAACGGAAAGTGATAGAGCACATTGCGTTCAAAATTTTCTGAGTCATCCGGGTCGTCGTAATAGGTGTAGTCACCGATTTCAATATTCGGGTTGTGCACGGTGTTCTTGATGAAACACACCTGGTCAAAACCGGCCATCGGGTGTTTGTTCTCGGGACTGGGGCCGGGCATGCGGAGTTCTCCTGGTTGAAGGTTTTGCCGGTCAGTGCGCGTAGCGCGGAATAGGCGTCAGATCGGGCTCAATGAATGCGCGAGCGGCAGCGGCCGAAAACAAGCACTCGTTCGTGTAATGCGTGTTCATGATTGACGCCTGCAGCAGGCGTGGGTTGTCGGCAATGAAGTCGTTAAACGACGCGGCCGGCCCCGCACAAGCCATGAAGTGCCGCACCGCCAATACCCAGGCGCAAGTCATCGTCTCGTGAAACTTGGCCGGGTCAACGCCGTGCTGGTCAAGAAAGTGGCGCAGCCCGGCTTTCATTTGCCTGGTGGCCGCATCGGTACTGGCGGTGCACAGGTAGGTATAGGCAACGCGCAGGTGCGCCCGATGATTGAAGCCCGCGGCAGGCAGCGTGGCGTCTTCGAACTGGCGGACAAACGCGATGTCGTCTGGCGATGCAAGATGCTTCATGGCAGCCCTCGGCGGTGTTTGGGGCGGATGGTCTGACCTTGCCGGCTGTTGCGGTGCGGCCACGACCCATAGTCTCTCCACATTCTATCGCTAGGATCCACCGCCAACTCGACCCGATCTGAACGAGGTCGTGCGAACAACGACTGATGTTTTGACGGGAAACAGAGATGAATCGAGCGACACGGTTGCGTAGAGTGCGCGGCCTGCTTTTGAGTGCTGGCGTACTGGTCGGCATCGCCGGCTGCGGCGGTGGCGGTAGCAATGATTCCGACGGTGCGACGACTCTGCCCGATGTTGTGCTCGGCGCGCTGGATCCAGCCATGTTCAAGGCCGGCGCCCTGAGTGCTGACATCACGACCGAGCTGTGTACGTTGATTGGTGGCACCGAAACGACCTGCTATCGGATTACCACTGTTGGCACCCCGGCCGACGCCGCGGTCGGACCGTTCTGCCCGCCGACCATTACCGCCAGCGCAGATGAGGGCGGCATCTGGTTTGATGGCAGTGGCAATATCTATCCGCTTGATGGCGCGTTCATTGCCAATCTGGCAACGCTGTACAACGACGTGAACTGGCTGCTCTACGACCCGGCCACCAATCTGGTCAACGTGACCGATACCGAAGAGAAATTCGAAGGTGCCGCGCAGCCGACGGTGGCGCCTGAGTATCAGCAGCAATGCGTGCAGGGCACCCTGGAATGGATCGATGGCGGTATTCCCGCCACCTTTCTGATCCCGGTCGAGCCGGTCCCGCTGACAACACCCGCCGGCTTGTCGGGCAGTATCGGCGTGTCGCTCAATGGCATTCAGTTGGCTGCGGCCGCACCGGTCGACGCCATTCTTGGCGCCTATACGATTGCCGCCTTTGATGATTGCGGCGGTCACCTCAACCCGCACGACGGTTATCACTACCACGGCTCGACCGGTTGCACCGAAACCGGCGTTCAGACCGACGACCATGCGGCGCTGCTCGGCTATGCCATGGATGGCTATGGCATCTACGGCATGCTCGACGCCAATGGTGCCGAGTCAACCGGGCTGGACGAATGTCGCGGCGAAACCGATGCGGTGCGTGGGTATCACTATCACTCGGCCAGTGCCGGCGAGAACATGTTCATCGGCTGCTTTCACGGTGACCGGGTCGCGACGGCGACCGATGGCGACTTGCCACCAAACGGACCGCCACCGCGATGAGCGCCCTGAACGTCGCCTGTCTCGTGCGCACTGTTGGCGCGATCATTGCGCTTGCTTTGCTCTGGCCTGTGAGCAGTCAGGCGCATAGCGGGCATACCGACAAGGCGGCCTGGCAGGTTTGTGAAGGCAAGGAGCGGGCCAACGCCTGTCAGTACAGCAATCCGCTCGGCTATCTGTACAAAGGCAGTTGCCAATGGGTTTCGGCGCATTTGTTGTGCGTGCGCAATCAGCCGATAGAAATCCCCGATACCGGCAAGCCCGCTACCAGCAGGTCTGGTGCCGGCGCTGACATCAAGCCGGCCGCCGGCGACTGACGCGCGGCAAATCGGCCCGGCCCGCGCCTGCGGCCTTGTCGCCGGTTCCGGGCGCCCAGCGTGACTCTGCCCCGTCGGGGTGCATCCTTGCCTGTCATGAACCACGAACGCGAGTATCGGGAGGGGCTAGCCTTTGCCGGCGCACCTGCCCACTTCGCTGCCTGCAACTCACCGACAGCGGCGTGCATCGAATGCTGAAATCGCGGTCACGCCGGGCGGCGCGGAACTGGCCAGACTCGGTCTGAGCGTCCGTGCGCTGCGCGATTGACGGGGCTTGCCGACGCCGCCTCAAGCCGGACTCAAGCCGGACTCAAGCGCAAATGATCTAATTTCGGCAACACAATCGTCCCGAAACACCGGTTGTCCCTGCTCCGGATTCGACTACTCTGATGGCTACGACGGCATTTTGAGTCTCAACCGCGGGTCGGTTTGAGCTCTGGCCGTATTCCGATTGCAGCAAGGCGGACAATACCAATGCATAAAGCGGACAATAACGGCTGCGCAATTCACTACACCATCGACGGTGCCGGCGGCCGCGATGTCGTGCTGATTCCCGGCCTCGGTGGCAGTTGCGTGCAGATGGCAGGTATTCGCAATGCGCTGGCCAGGCATTTTCGTGTGATCACCATCGACCCCCGTGGAGGCGGTGAAAGCGATCACCCGGATCAACCCTATACCGCGGCCGATCTCGTGGCCGACACCGTCGCTGTCATGGACGCATGCGGCAGCTCCGCCGCCGACTTCATCGGCATCTCGTTTGGCGCCATGATTGCGCAGGAAGTCGCCATACGAGAGCCGCAGCGCACCCGCTCGCTGCTGCTGGCTTCATCGTA
Organism: uncultured Burkholderiaceae bacterium; assembly: GCA_963976885.1. Lineage (GTDB taxonomy): Bacteria > Pseudomonadota > Gammaproteobacteria > Burkholderiales > Burkholderiaceae_E > JAUIAI01. The sequence goes on along the minus strand of CAXBNM010000068.1, from coordinate 6,284 downwards.
CGCCGCTGCCGATGCCTGGAGCCGGCAGATGTGGCAGGTGCGTGAATCACTGATCGAGAATCAGGGATTGCGCGCGCACATGGAGCTGGCCGTCATGTTCCTCTTTTCGCCGCGCACTTTTCGCACCGAGCACGAAACGGTCGAGCGTCTGCAGGCCGCCTTCGCCGGACTGCCGGATGACTCGATCGGCTATCGTCGCCAACTCGCCTACTGCCGCGATCACGACACCACCGACCGACTCCATGCGATCAAGGCATCGACGCATGTGGTCACCGGCGCCGAAGACATCTTGTGTTCGCCGTTGCAGGGGCGGGAACTGGCCGAAGGTATTCTGGGGGCCAGTTACGAAGAAATTGACGGTGCTGCGCACCTGTTCATGTTGAGTCAGCCCGAGCGTTTTGCCAGTTTGTCCCGTGAATTCATTGAACGGGTGCCACTGGCCTGACGACCGGCTCGGTCTGGCCGCGTGCGGCCGCCGACTTTGATAACCATTCTGTCCGGGCCGCAAACCAGGACTTCATCGCGATGCACTTTCGCTAACGGGGGCAAGCAATGACCAAGCAGGACAACTCCACCAAGCACACAAACCTGATCGTGCCAGCCACGCGCCGTCAATTTGGCAAAACGCTGGCCGGCGCTGCCATTGGCGCGTCAGGCATGGCTGGACCGTGGGTGATCTCGGCACGCGGCGAGCAGCCGATCAATCTGGGTGGTTTGTTCCACCTGACCGGTCCGGGCTCGATCTGGGGGCCGATGATGCGCCAGTGCATGGAACTGGCCATCAGTGAGATCAACGACAATGGCGGCGTCTTGGGCCGCCAGTTGGCAATGATCGCCGAAGACGATGGCACCAGTACCGATCTGGCCGTACAAAAGGGCAACAAGCTTGTGCAGCGTGACGAGGTCAAGGCCTTGTTCGGCGTCGTCTATTCGAGTGTGCGGGCCGCCGTAGCCGCCAATATTGCCGAGCGCTACCGCGTGCCTTACTTCTACCCGACCTACTGGGAAAGCGGCACCTCATGCGGGCGCTACTTCATCTCGATGGGCGCCATCCCCAATCAGCAACTCGATTTCTTCCTGCCGTTTCTGATTGAAAAATTCGGACCCAAACTCTATTGCGTGGGTCAGGACTACAACTGGCCGCGTGAGTCGATCGGCTACATCGAAAAGGCGCTGGCCAAGCATGGTGGCGAACTGGTCGGCACCGAGTACGTGCCCTTCGACCAGAACGACTGGTCGTCAATCATTCTGCGTATCAAGCGTGCCAAGCCGGATGTGTTCTTCCCCTTCATCGGCGGCAACGGCCTGGTCACCTGCCTGAAGCAGTTCTATGACTTCGGGTTCGACGACATCGGCGTGGCCGCAACCCTGATGGACGAAATGTATGTGCCCGCCTTCGAGCCCGAGTTGCGCAAAGGCATGCATTGCTCGGTGTCTTATCTGATGGAGCAGGAAAACGAAGTGAACAAACGCTTTGTTTCCGCCTTCAAGGAAAAATTCGGCGCCGACGCCATCCTGAACAACATGGGTGAGGGGTTGTACGACAGCTTGCACATGTGGAAGCTGGCGGTCGAGAAGGCCGGTTCATTCGACATCGAGAAAACGGTGGATGCGCTGGACGGCTTGTCGTTCAATGCGCCGCAGGGCGAGATCTCGATCGATGGCAAGACTAACCACGCTGCGCTGCATCAGCTGATCGCTGAGGTGCGTGCCGATGGTGGCTTCAACATTCTGAAAGACTTTGGCAAAGTCGCCGCAGTGACCGACTGCGCGCCCAACTGATTGATCGGAGACTTGCGTGGATCTCTTCACCATCCAGTTCCTGAACGGTTTGAGTATTGCAACCATTCTGGTGCTTATATCCCTTGGGCTTGCTGTCATCTTCGGGATGCTGGGCATCATCAATCTTGCCCATGGTGAGTTTTTCATGCTTGGCGCATACAGCGTGGCCACGACAACCAGCCTGGGTTTGTCGCCCTGGTGGGGCATCGTGATCGCGCCGTTGTTGGTAGGCATGGTCGGCATACTGGCGCAGCAAGCCATTATCCGACCGCTGTATCAGCGCCCCATCGATACCTTACTGGCCACCTGGGGTCTGTCTATTGTGATCCGGCAAATTGTGCGGCTCACTTACGGCCCCGGCCAGATGATGGCCGGCTCGGTGGTGTCAGGCAGCACGCAGATCTTCGGCGTTGCCTATCCCACCTTCCGGCTGTTCATCATCGTCGTCACGACCATCGTCCTGATCGCCACCTTCGTTCTGTACTTTCGCAGTGATTTCGGACTGCGTATCCGGATGGTGATTGCCGACCGGCAGACGGCCAGTGCGCTGGGTGTCAACACGCAGGCCACCGACATGTGGGCCTTCGGTATTGCTGCGGCACTGGTTGGTTTTGCCGGCGCCATGATGAGCCCGCTCATCGTCGTCAACCCCGACATGGGGCTGGAGTTTCTGTCGCGCGCCTTCCTTGTTGTCATCGTTGGCGGCATCGGTCATCTGTACGGCGTGATTGCCGGTGGTGCCGCCATTGGCGGTGCCGAGGCGGCCTTGTCGTTCTTCCTGCGGCCGGTTGTGGCTCAGGTGTTGGTAGTGTTGTTTGCGATTCTGCTGATTCGCATTCGCCCGCAAGGCATCGTTGGGTCACGGGGCTGAGATGAAGACTGCAACTCGAAGTTCCACCGCCTTTCGCCTGGCGATGCTGGCAATCATCATCGTGCTGGCTGCCTTTCCATACTTTTTCAGTAACTATCAAACCAGCCTGCTTGCCAAGTTTCTGGTGTTCGGCATTTTTGCGCTCAGCCTCGATCTGATCTGGGGCTACAGCGGCGTGGTGAACTTCGGCCACGCCATCTTCTTTGGCTGTGGCGCCTACGCCGCCGGTATTACGCTCAAGTACACCGGCTTTGACGGGGCCACTTATCTGGCCATTGCTGCGGGTGTTGTGCTGCCGGTGTTGCTGGCCGCCTTTCTTGGCTACATGCTGTTTTACGGCAAGGTCTCCGGGGTGTTCTTCGGGGTCGTGACCCTGGCCCTGACCGGTGCGGTGCAGTCGATCATCATCGTCAACAGCGACATCACCGGTGGCCTCAACGGTCTTTACGGCTACCCCACGCCAACGCTCGGCTGGCCGGGTCTGTGGTCGGTCAGCTGGTACCACCCGCTGGCCGCTTACTACACGGCCGCCGTGGGTGCGGTGGGCTGTTATCTGTTGTCGCGCTGGCTTGTGCACAGCGACTTCGGCCGCGGTATTCAGGCGGTGCGTGAAAATGAAGAGCGCGCTGAGTTTCTGGGCTACGACGTCCCGAAGATGAAACTCATCATCTTCACGATTGCCTGCGGCATGGCCGGACTCAGTGGTGTGCTGTACCTGCCCGTGGGCTTCGTGTCGCCCGATCTGGTCGGCGTGACGATGTCGGCCTCGGTGCTGGTGTGGGTGGCGGTTGGTGGCCGTGGCACGCTGGTAGGCGCCTTCGTCGGCACGCTGCTGGTCAACTACCTGCAAACCGTGTTGTCCGACAACTTCGTGGCCTACTGGCTGCTGATTGTCGGCGTGTTCTTCATTCTCGTCGTCATCTTCTGGCCCGGCGGCATCGTCGGCCTGGTGCGGGCTCGTTTTGCGCGCACCACTGCCGACGTTGACGCTGTCAACGTCGGCACCCGCTGAGTAGCCCCATGCTAGACATCAAGAATCTGCATAAATCGTTCGGTGGCCTCAAGGTCTTCAAAGGCCTGGATCTGCAAGTGGGGGCTGGCGAGTTGCGCAGCATCATCGGGCCTAACGGCACCGGCAAAACCACGTTGTTCAATCTGATTTCGGGCCGTCTGCGACCCGATAGCGGCCAGATCATTTTCAAGGGTCAGGATATCTCGCGTCGCAATGTGCATCAGATCAGTCGCCTCGGCATTGGTCGCAAGTTTCAGACTCCCTCGGTGTTTGAGGAGATGACTGTCTGGGACAACCTGATGGTGGCCGGTACTGCTCATCAGAAAACCGGTACGCTGTTCACGCGCCAGCGAAACAGAGTTCGCGAAACGCGCGCCCTTGAAATTCTGCAACGCATTAACCTGACCGACCAACGCCACCGTCTGGCCGGTGATTTGTCGCACGGGCAAAAGCAGTGGCTGGAAATTGGCGTGGTCATCCTGAACGAGCCCGAGATGATTCTGCTCGATGAACCAACCGCGGGTATGACGGCGGCCGAAACCGCCGCCACCGCCGATCTCATTCTCAACACCTTCCGCGATCAGACCACCGTCATCATCGAACACGACGTCAGCTTTGTGCGTCGTCTGGCCTGTCCGATTACCGTGCTCTACGATGGCCGCGTCATGCGCGAGGGCAGCTTTGCCGATATTGCCGCCGATGTCGCGGTGCGGCGTGTTTATCTCGGAGAGGAAGTCTGATGAAGCTTCAAGCGCAAGGGCTGACGTCCGGCTATGGTTCGTCGGTCATCTGTAAGCAGGTCGATCTGGAAGTGGCCACGGGTGAAGTGGTGTGTGTGCTGGGTCGTAACGGCGTCGGTAAAACCACGCTGATGCGAACGCTCATTGGCATATTGCCCTGCCGGGCCGGACGCATCGCGTTCGACGGTGACGATATCACTACGCTGTCGAGCAGTGGGCGGGCGCGCAAGGGTCTGGCTTATGTGCCGCAAGGGCGGATGGTGTTCCCGGATATTTCAGTCGCTGAGAATCTGCGCTCCGGCACGCTCATTGGTCGTTCAGGCGGTTTTGCCGAACCGGCCGAGCTGATCTTTGAATACTTCCCGATTCTCAAAGACCGCCTGGCGCAGATGGCGGGCACATTGAGCGGTGGTCAGCAACAGATGCTGGCGATCGGCCGCGCGCTGGCGGGTGCGCCGCGCATGTTGCTGCTCGATGAGCCTTCGGAGGGTATTCAGCCTTCCATCGTGCAGGAGATTCGCGAAATCATCATCAAGATCGCTACTCAGCAAAACATCGGGGTGTTGCTGGTCGAGCAGAATCTGAAGTTCGCTACCGGTGCGTCCAGTCGCGGTTACGTGATGGACAAGGGGGCCATTGTGGCGGCCGGTGAAATGCAGCAACTGCTCAACGAGCCGGCCGTCGCCGAGCATCTCACCTTTGTGGAATGAAGCGGGCGCCGGTTGCGGCGCCCGGAGTTGTCATCAACCGTAATTGATCACCAGATGCTTGATGTCTGACATCTCTTCCATCGCGTAGCGCGTGCCTTCACGGCCCACACCCGACTCTTTCCAGCCACCAAACGGCATGCTGTCGATCCGATAGATCGGCACATCGTTGACCATCAGTCCGCCCACATCCCATTGCTCGAGCGAGCGGAAGGCGCGGCGCAAGTCATTGGTGAACAAGCCGCCTTGCAGGCCGTAGCGCGAATTGGCCGCACGCGCGACCGCTTCGTCGAAGTCGGTATAGGCATTGACCGTCAGCACCGGGCCGAAGATTTCCTCGTCTTCAACCTTCATGCCGGTTTGCGTGTCGGTGAGCACGGTGGCCTGCATCAGCGCGCGTTCGCGCGAGCCACCGGCCAGCAAGGTTGCGCCGCTGGCAATGGCCTCGTCGACCCAGGATTTGATGCGGATGGCCGAGCCTTCGTCGATGACCGGTCCGATGTCGATGCCTTCCTCGGCGGGATTGCCGAGCCGGCACGCAGCGACCTTCTCGATCAGGCGTTCCTTGAAGGCTTCGAACACGCTTTCGTGCACGATGATGCGTTGCACGCCAATGCAGTACTGGCCACCGTAGACAACGCCACCGCGCACGCAGCGCGTAGCGGCCAGATCGATATCGGCATCTTCGGCGACGATGACCGCGCCATTGCCGCCCAATTCCAGCGCCACCTTCTTGCGGCCCGCCATGGATTTGATATGCCAGCCCACCTTGGCGCTGCCGGTGAACGACACCATGGCAAAACGCTCGTCGCGCACCATGGCCTCGGCATTGGGAATGTCACAGTGGCAGATTTCCAGGCCGCCTTCGGGCAGACCGGCTTCGAGAAAGACTTCTTGCAAGAGCAATGCGGTCAAGGGCGTTTGCGGCGCTGGCTTGAGCACGATGCTGTTGCCAACCGCCAGTGCCGGCGCCACCTTGTGCATTACCAGGTTGAGCGGAAAGTTGAACGGTGCAATGCCGAGAATCGGGCCGATCGGATAGCGCCGGGCAATGCCGACCCGGCGGCGGATCTGCTGCAACGCGGACACATCGAGCTGGTCGAGCGCCACCGGGTTGCCATTGGCGTCGGTGGTCTGATACTCGAAAACCGCGGCATCTACATCGAGCGGCA
>CAXBNM010000067.1:0-16510 GCA_963976885.1 uncultured Burkholderiaceae bacterium | reverse complement strand
CCCGCCACAACCGACCCTTAAGGCTGAACCCGATGCATCGGCTACGCAGAAATTGCCATCAATCTCACGCCCGGATTGTCAACCTGATGAGCGCCTCACCTGTGCGCAAACCTGAACGTATAGGCAACATCTTTAAGGGTAACCAGGCTTGCCTCGCAGGAAAGCTGCAACATCGGGTCGAACTTTGGTGCCTTGATCAACAGGTTCATTCTGGATTCGAGCGAACGAAACTCGGCCGTCATAAGAACTTCCAGACTGCTACTCGGGACAGGCAGTCGATGGTGCGTTGATTCCTGAACCAGCGTTCAACGTTGCCTTTCCTGGAGAGCGGAGCGTTGGTGTTCGTGTTCAGCAGGAGGGCTGCGTTCAACTCCTTCGTAAGCTTCGACAATGGGCGCTTCATGGCTCGCCTGGTCTGATAGTCCACTTTCTTGTCCCAATCGCTCACGAATTCCTTAGTACGTTTCATGAAAAACATAGTGGCGGCATTGATGCAATTGATATTGTCGCGTTTGCTTGAGGCCTGGGCTATGCAGTTTTCCATTGTCGTCAAAGCAGCGCGCTCGTAGGCATACATGATGATGCCATTGCGGGATGCCTTAGCCTGGGTTGACATGGCCATGGACGCAAAGACAAAAACGGCAAGTACTGCAGCCTGGGCTGATTTCCATTCGTTGAGCATTTTTCTCCTCCAGGAGGTGTTGACTGAAGTTCGTGCAAGGTGTTGCACCAGGCTGCCATCGAATGCTTCCCGAGGATTGCTGTCATGCGCGTTCAATACTCGCGCCGGCTCACGGATGATTGTCCGACTGACAGCGTGCGACTGGCTGCGCAGCATTGCTGCAGCATCGGCAATACGCACTGCACGCGCATTGCAATGGCCAACCATGCGCTCATCGGGCAGCATGGGCCCCAGTTGGTGGGGCTCGGTATAAAGATTGGCATCGTCGTTAAGAAGAGAGAATGATGAAAATCCGGCAAAAATTGCCGATATTTCTCCTCTATTCGAGTTGCTTTCCTTGTAGAGTCGTCGCCAGGCCGACGAGCTATCTCCCCTTACTTACCATTTTTGTAATTTGATATTGCGAGCAAGCATCAGGCAATTTTTCGCGATGTAGACAGCGCTTCGAACTCTTCTCTGGCGTCAAAGCCTGCGCAACCTGCGCGTCAATGCATTGGCATGGAGCCCAGAAACAACGGCCAATTGCTGGCAATGCGCGCGGTCAACCGCAGCTTACCGCGCGCATTGCCAGCGAGGTGCTGCTGCGATCAAGTCCCGGTCCAGCGCGGCGCACGTTTCTCGATGAACGCCAAAGGACCTTCACGGTAATCGTTACTGGCAACGACTACCGCCTTGGCCTGGTTGGTCAATTCACGCATTTCCGCTTCACTCAGCTGGAATGACGCCCGCGCAACGCGCAGACTTTCGCGCACCGCCAACGGAGCATTGGCCGCAATCTGGTCTGCCAGCACCAGAGCCTCAGGTACCTCTTGCCCCGGTTCCACCATGCGATTCACAAAGCCCAACTGGTACGCCCGCTCGGCCCCCAGTGGCAATGCGGTGGCAATCATCTCCAGCGCAATGTTCGGCGGCAGCGCGCGCGGCAGTCGGTAGATTCCGCCGGCGGCGGCCACCAGCCCACGCAACACTTCGGGCAAGCCAAACGCGGCCCGCGCCGTCGCCACGACCATATCGCAAGCCAGCACGAGTTCACAGCCACCGGCGAGGGCTTTGCCATTGACGGCTGCAATCCAGGGCTTCTTTCGCTCAGCGAACACCAGCCCGGCGAAACCACCGCGCTCAGTAGCCAATGTGTTCCCACGGCCGGCGTGCACCTCTTTGAGATCGGCGCCGGCAGAAAACACGTCGGCATGGGAACTGCACAACACCACCGCACGAATTGCCGGGTTGGCCTCGGTGGCCAGAACGATTGCTTCGAGCGCATTAGCCACATCGCCGTTGACGGCATTGCGCGCCGCCGGACGGTTCAAGGTGACAAGCGCAGTGTGCTCGCCACGAATCTCGAAGCGCACAACGGAGTCTTCTCGTAAAAGGTGTTCAGGTATCTTGTCCATAGTCTCGCGTACTCGTTTGAAAAATTCTGTCCAGAGGAAGAATGTCGCACGAAACCGGCAAAGCGCATTTTGCGGGTCAGCCCCCTTGTCTCTTCGCTTGCCAACTAGACGAAACAGAGAACCGCGCGAGATGTGCGAAACTGAGGTGATGGATCTCTCATCATCAATCATCATCTCCGGCGCGCCCGGCTCGCCCTATACGCGCAAGATGCTCGCGCTCTTGCGTTACCGGCGTATTCCTTATCGCTACGTTCAGACTTCGGCCGCCAGAAAGCTTGGCCTGCCGGTGGCGAAAGTTCCGCTGCTGCCCACGTTCTACTTTCCGGACGATCAAGACGGTCAACTTCCGGTCACCGATTCCAGCCCCATCATTCGCCGGCTTGAAACGCTGAGCGCGGCGCGCCAGGTCATTGCCCCCGACCCGGTTGTCGCCATGCTCGACATGGTGCTGGAAGACTATGCCGATGAATGGCTTACCAAGCCAATGTTCCATTTCCGCTGGCGCTATCCGGCCGACATCAAGCGATCGGCTGAAGTGTTGCCGCACTGGCGCCACGGTATTGCCACCGATGCGCAAATCAAGGCCCACGGCGATGAATTTGCCCGTCGACAGATCGATCGCCTGGGCGTGGTCGGCTCAAACGACACGACTGCCAGGGTCATCGAAGACAGTTACCGGCGCTTTTTGAGTGCTTTCGATGCGCACCTGACAAACTTTCCCTTCCTGCTGGGGCACCGCCCCGGCGCTGCTGACTTTGCCTTCGCCGGCCAACTCACCCAGCTGGCACAGTTCGACCCGACCCCGATGGCGATCACCCTGGAAAACGGTGGCCGGGTTTACGCATGGGTCAGCACGCTCGAGGACCTGTCCGGCCTCGAACCCGCACCGACCGACTGGTTAACACGCGATGCAATCCCAGACACCTTGCACGCCTTGCTTGCAGAAATGGGCCGTGTTTACACGCCAGTCATGCTCGCCAATGAACGAGCCGTGAAAAGCGGCGCCGGTCAGGTCAATGCCGTTGTCGACGGACAGCCCTGGCAGCAGCGCCCCTTCCCGTACCAGGCCAAGTGCCTGCGCTGGTTGCGCGACGCCCATGCACAGTTGTCTGATGTGGACCGCGCCGCCTTCGATTCAATCATCAGCGGCACCGGGCTGGAAGCCATTTTTGCGGTGCCAGCACTGTGAACTTAATCGGCCTGGCTTTGCGGTCTTTGTAACCACGCATCCAACCGCGGCAACACCCGCCGGGCATTGGCGGCAGACTGCGCGACCGTCTCAGCCAGCGACGTGTCGCGCAACTCGGCCATCACCTGAGCAATGCGGGCCACCTGCGCCGGTTCATTGCGCTGATGATCGATCCACTCGGGCGGGATATCCGGCGCATCGGTTTCAAGCACATAGGAATGCGCCGCCACGCCAGCGGCCAGACGGCGAATTTGCCGGGCCCGGGCAAACGTCATCGCGCCGCCAAAGCCGAGCGCAAAACCGTGCGCGACAAATTGTTCGGCCTGCTGCTGACTGCCATTGAAGGCATGGGCAATGCCCCCCGGCACCGGCACTTGTCGCAAATACTTGAGCAATCGATCTTGTGAGCGTCGCACGTGCAGCAGCACGGGCAAGTCAAATTGCGCGGCCAGTTCAAGCTGACTGCGATAGACCCGTTCCTGGAGTTGAGGATCAATGCCATCTACAAAGTAGTCGAGGCCGATCTCGCCGATGGCTACCAGCTGCGGATCATCCTGATGGCGTTTCAAGGCCTCGCGCAGCAACTCGAGCCAGTTGTCGGGCAAATCGTTGACAAACAGCGGATGAATCCCGAGCGCATAGACCAGCGACGGCCGGCGCGCCGCCAGCGCAGCCACCACAGACAAATTGCCCGGAGCAACCGCCGGTATCACGATCGCGCGCACACCGGCAGCAATCGCGCGGTCCGTGACTTGCTCCCGATCGGCATCAAACTCACCGGCATCGAGATGGCAGTGGGTGTCTATGAGCATGAGGGGCTTCCGAGCCTGCGTCGCCGTGGCGGCTCAGGCGTCAACAATCAAGCCGTCGCGGATGGTTTGAATCCGATCCATCCGGCCGGCCAGTTCGGTGTCATGCGTAACCACAACAAAACCAGTGGCCGATTCGACCGCCAGTTCGGCCATCAGATCAAACACCTGCATCGCGGTCTGGCGATCGAGGTTGCCGGTCGGCTCATCGGCCAGCACATAGCGTGGCGTGGTCACCATGGCCCGTGCCAGCGCCACCCGCTGGCGCTCACCACCAGACAATTGAGCCGGCGTGTGCGCGAGCCGATGGCCCAATCCAACCCGGCGCAGCATGGCTTGAGCCGTCTGGGCAGCTTCGTCGGCCGACTGGCCGCGAATGCGCAGCGGCATCCCGACATTTTCGGTGGCGCTGAATTCGCCCAGCAGATGATGAAACTGATAGACGAAGCCAAGCAAATGATTGCGAATGGTGCCGCGCTCACTTTCCTTGAGGCTGTCCATGCGCCGTCCGTCGATGCTGACCGTACCGCTGCTGGGCAGATCGAGACCACCAAGCAAATGCAGCAAGGTGCTCTTGCCCGAGCCCGAGGCGCCAACAATCGCGACCCGCTCACCCGGGCGGACATGAAAACTCACGCCGCGCAAGACATCGATGGTTTCTTCGCCCTGCGCAAACGACTTGGTCAGATCGGCAGCCCGCAACTCGGTTGCGCCCGCTTCGGCGGTGGCACTGACGGCCGGGCTCAGCTGCGCTTTGTCATTCATAGCGCAAAGCCTCGGCCGGACGCACCTTCGAGGCCCGCCAGCTGGGATAAAGCGTCGACGCAAAGGCCAGCACGCAAGCCGTCAAGGCAATCGTCAAGACATCGTCCCAATGCAGATCGCTGGGCAAATAATTGATGAAGTAGATGCCTTGGGGCAACACTTCAAAGCCAAAGAAGTGCTCGATGGAGCTCACCACCGGCCCAATATTGATGGCCAGCACGACGCCCAGTGCGATACCGATGGCCGTGCCCATCAAACCGACGGTGGCGCCCTGCACCACAAAGATCTTCATGATGCTCGACGGACTCGCCCCCAGCGTGCGCAAGATGGCGATATCCGACTGCTTGTCGGTGACAGTCATCACCAACATGCTGACCAGATTGAACGCGGCCACCGCGACAATCAGGGTCAGGATGATGAACATCATGCGTTTTTCGATCTTGACCGCGGCAAACCAGTTGCGGTTTTCGGCCGACCAGTCGCGCACATAGAGGTCGCCTTGCAGGGTGCGGGCCAGATCATCAGCGATGAACGGCGCCCGCATCATGTCGTTGGTTTTGAGCCGGACCCCACTCACCCCCTGAACCCGGAACAACTTGCCCGCATCGGTGATGTTCATCAGGACCAGCGACGAGTCGTACTCGTAGTGCCCCGATTCGAACACGCCTTTGATGGTCAACTGGCGCAATCGCGGCAACACACCGGCGGGTGTGGCCGTACCCTGCGGCGCAATCAGCGTAATGCGATCGCCCGTGCCCACCAGCAAACGGTCGGCCAGTTGCTTGCCGATGGCAACCCCGAACTCACCAGCCACCAGTTGGTCGGCACTGCCTTCGACGAACTTGTCGAGGCAACCCGCCACATCGCCTTCGCGAGCCGGATCGATGCCCCGCACCAGCACCCCCCGCACGCTCTGGCGATGGGTCAACATGGCCTGGCCGGCCACATAGGGCGCGGCGCCGATCACATCCGGATTGAGTAGCGCGGTTTTGGCAAGCGACTGCCAGTCGGTGAGCGGCGTCGTGCCGGCCATGACCTCGATATGCGAAAGAACCGACAGCATTTTGCTGCGCACTTCCTTCTGAAAGCCGTTCATCACCGACAAAACAATGATCAGGGCCGCGACGCCGAGCGCAATTCCCGCCACCGAAAGCACGGAAATGAACGAAATGAAGCCGTTGCGTCGTCCGGCGCGGCGGTTGGCGCGCGTATAGCGCAGGCCGATAAAGAGTTCGTATGGAGTTCGCATAACAGCGTGCGCAGTGTGCCATAAAAACGCCCTGTCGATCTGCTGATACCCTTGCGCGATGCTGACTGTGCTCTGTCCCGACACCCCTCTGGAAGCCCCCGACGACCGGCGATGGCCGGGCGCGTTGCGGGCCCGGCTGGGTCGGGCCAGACCCCTGGGCCGACATCTGGACGAACAACCGATTCCAGCGCTGGCGCCGCTTGAGGCCTGGCTGGGCGAGCGTTTCGGGCTCGAAACAGGCGGCCTGGTTTCGGCCGCCGCGTATCGGCGCTACGCAGCAGATGCGCCGCTTTCGCGGCCGGCCGACCCCGACTCCGAGGCCGGCTCCGAGGCCGGCGTGCTGACCGCCGTGCCGGCGTATTTTCAGGCGGGCATGGACCATCTCGTGTTGCATACGGGCGAAGATCTCGCCATTACCTGTGCCGAGGCGGAGCAGCTGACCGGCGCAGCCAATGATTTTCTGGCTGCCGATGGCATCCGTCTGAGCATCGTGGCCAATGATTGCTGGCTGTTGCATTTGTCCACACCGCTTGCGTTGCACCTGCGCAGCTCGATTCAGGCCGCCCGCCGCAATGTTCACGCTTATATGCCAGCCGGCGCCGATGGTCGCAAGTTGCGTGCGCTGCTCAATGAGCTGCAAATGCTCTGGCATGAGCATCCCGTCAATGAGGCCCGACAGACTGCAGGCCAGCCGCCGATCAATACGCTCTGGGTCGAAGGCGCGGCAGCCCGGTTACCGGCCGAGCGGCCCGCACCCTTTGCGCGGGTGATGTCCACCGACCCGGTGCTGCTCGGCCTGGCCCGCGCCGCAGGTCTCGACGACGCCAGCCTCAGCCACGGCGCTGCGACCATCACCGCCGAACTGGCACTGCAAACTGCACGCCAATGGGCGGCCGAGCCAGTCGCGACGCTGCTGCATCGCCCCGGACCGGACAATCTGGACTGGCTGAATACCTTTCTGGCTCAATCTCGTCAGCCTGTAAAAGTTGTGCTGACGGGTGAGCGTGAATGGCTTGAGCTACTGTGCAGCCCGCGTGACAAGCTCGCCTTCTGGCGCCACACCCCGCTCGGCACGTCGAGCCTTGCTGAAACCGAACCCACCCGCCCATGAAGGTCAACACCCGCACAATCGACCGGCAAATTGCCCGCAGCCTCGAGCAAGCCGGCCTGGCCCCACTGCTGGCCCGCCTGTTTGCCGCGCGCGGCGTCCGTTCGGCCAGCGCCTTGAACACCGGCCTGAACGATCTGCTCAAGCCCGATGGCTTGCTCGGTCTGGACAGTGCCGCCGAGCAACTGGTCGGGGCCATCGGTGCCGGCCAGAGCTTGTGCGTGGTCGGCGACTACGACTGCGACGGCGCCACGGCCACCGCGCTGATGGTCAGCGGCCTGCGCCGGCTGGGCGCACGCGTCGACTATATGGTGCCCAACCGGTTCACGGACGGATACGGTCTGACGCCGGGCGTTGTGACGGCGGCTCTGCAGCATCCCCGCCTGGGCAAGCCGGATTGGCTGATCACGGTCGACAACGGCATTGCCAGCGTCGCCGGCGTCCAGGCCGCCAATGAAGTCGGCATGGCGGTCATCGTCACCGATCACCACTTGCCGGGCGACACGCTACCGGCTGCCGCCGCCATCGTGAACCCCAATCAGCCGGGTTGCCAGTTTGCCAGCCGCAATTTGGCCGGTGTCGGGGTGGCGTTTTACGTCGTGGCAGCGGTACGGGCCCGATTGCGCGAAACCGGCGCCCTGCCCGCACCACCAGCCCTTGGCGACCTGCTCGATCTGGTCGCCCTGGGCACGATTGCCGACCTGGTCCGCCTGGATGACAACAATCGCCGTCTGGTGGCCGCCGGACTGGCCCGTATCAAAGCAGGCAAGGCACGCCCCGGCATTGCCGCGTTGTGTCAGATTGCCGGCGTCGTTCCGCATCAGTTGACCGTGCGCGATCTGGGCTTCGCGCTGGGCCCACGCATCAACGCCGCTGGCCGCCTCGAAGACATCTCGATCGGCATCGAATGCCTGCTTGCCGAGTCGCTGCCGGCGGCGCTCCCGCTGGCCGAAACCCTCGATTCAATCAACCGCCAGCGGCGCGAAATCGAGGCCGACATGCGCCAGGCCGCGCTCGACACCATTACCGAGCCAACCCCGGATCAGCTCAGCCTGGTGCTGCATGAGCCAGACTGGCACGAGGGCGTGGTCGGTCTGGTCGCCGGCCGCGTCAAAGAGCGCTTCCACCGCCCCTGCTTCGCCTTTGCCGTCGCCTCGGGGGAAACCGCCGAGCCCATGCTGCGTGGCTCAGGCCGATCGGTGACGGGCGTCCACCTGCGCGACGCGCTGGCCTTGCTTGATGCGCGTGAGCCGGGGCTGATCGATCGATTTGGCGGCCACGCGATGGCTGCCGGCCTGAGCATGAAAGCAAGCGGTTTGCCCGCCTTTCGGGACGGCATTGAAAAAGCCATCGCCGAAATTGCCGCCCCCGGCGCACTGAACCCGGAGTTGCTGACCGATGGTCCGCTGAAGGCGGAGGAAATGACCCTGACGACGGCACGAACCCTTGATCAATACGTCTGGGGCCAGGGTTTCGAGGCGCCGATGTTCTGCAATGAGTTTCGGGTGGTGCGTCAGAAAGTGGTCGGCAAAGGCCATCTGAAGCTCGATCTGGACTTTGACGGCCTGCCACTGCCCGCCATTTTCTTCCAGCGTGATGAGCCCCTGGCCGACCGGGCCCGCCTGGCCTATTCGCTGCAACCCAACGAATACCGGGGCCTGACCACCCTGCAACTGCTGATCCATGCTGAAGCCGCCCCCGACTGAGCCCGCAAGCGCGCCGTGACGGCTATAATTTCTGGCTAACCAGCCGGCAATTACGGGGGCTCAACCCCGCCTGCGGCAGAACATCCAGTTGGAGCGTAAAGCGATGGAAGCAGAGTACCTCAATCAAATCGAAGCCAGTATTCAAGATCTTAAAGAGCGCGTTGAGTCGCTCCGGGGGTATCTTTGACTTCGATCTGAAAAAAGATCGGCTTGAAGAAGTCAACAAACTGTTGGAAGCGCCTGACGTCTGGGAAGATCCCAAACGGGCGCAGGATCTGGGCCGTGAACAACGAGCATTGCTTGGTGTCGTCGAAAGCCTGACCGAAACCGCGGCCTCTCTTCAGGATGCGGGCGATTTGTTCGAAATGGCCCGTGAAGAAAAAGACGTCGAAACCATTGAGGCCGTCGCCAGCGATACCGAAGCCGTGCGCGACATCATCGAGCGGCTCGAGTTCCGGCGCATGTTCTCCAACGAGGCCGATGGCAGCAACTGCTTTCTGGAAATCCAGTCCGGCGCCGGTGGTACCGAGGCTCAGGACTGGGCGGCCATGTTGCTGCGTCAGTATCTGCGCTATTGCGAACGCAAAGACTTCACCACTGAGGTGATGGAAGAGTCCGAAGGCGAAATCGCCGGCATCAAGGGCGCCACCATCAAGGTCAGCGGTGAGTACGCGTATGGGCATCTGCGTACCGAAACCGGCATTCACCGGCTGGTGCGCAAATCCCCCTTCGATGCCTCGGGCGGACGCCACACGTCATTTGCCTCGGTCTATGTGTATCCGGAAGTCGATGATTCCATCGAAATCGATATCAACCCGGCCGATCTGCGCATCGATGTCTACCGCGCCTCGGGCGCCGGTGGTCAGCACGTCAACAGAACCGAATCGGCGGTGCGGATCACGCACGGACCAACCGGCATCGTCGTGCAGTGCCAGAACGATCGTTCCCAGCACCGCAACAAGGACGAAGCCATGTCGATGCTGCGCGCCCGGCTCTACGAGCATGAATTGCGTGCTCGCCAGGCCGAGCAAGACAAGGTTGAAGCGGGCAAAACCGATATCGGCTGGGGCCACCAGATTCGCTCCTACGTGCTCGACCAGTCCCGCATCAAAGACCTGCGCACCAATCTCGAACTGAGCAATACCCGCGCCGTCCTCGATGGCGATCTCGACCCATTCATTTCTGAAAGCCTCAAACAGGGAGTCTGATGACAGACCAGGCCAACGCAGAGCAAGCCGGCGCAGACGCGACGGCCCCTGACGAAAACCAGATCATGGCCGAACGGCGCGCCAAGCTAGACGCTTTGCGTGCCGGCGGCCCGGCTTTTCCCAATGACTTCCGCCCCACCAACTCCGCCGCGGCACTGCTGCGCGACCATGGCGAGGCCGACCGTGAAACCCTGGCCGAGCAGAAAATCCTGGTCAGCCTGGCCGGGCGAATGATGCTCAAACGGGTACAGGGCAAGGCCAGTTTTGCCACCGTGCAAGACCGCTCCGGACGGATTCAGATCTATCTGAACGATGGTGGCGTGGGCGCCGAGCAGCATGCGGCGTTCAAGCACTGGGATCTGGGCGACATCATTGCGGTCGAGGGCGAGCTGTTCAAGACCATGAAAGGCGAGATGTCGGTCCGCGCGAGCAAAGTACGACTGCTCACCAAGAGCCTGCGGCCGCTGCCGGACAAATTCCACGGCCTGAGCGATCAGGAAACCCGCTACCGCCAGCGCTATGTCGACCTGATCGTCAACGAGCCCGCCCGTCGCGTGTTCGAATTGCGCAGTCGCGCGCTGCAGGGTCTGCGCGAATACATGACCGAAGCCGGCTTTCTGGAAGTTGAAACGCCGATGCTGCATCCGATTCCGGGCGGCGCAACGGCCCGGCCGTTCAAAACACACCACAACGCGCTCGACCAGGAAATGTTCCTGCGCGTAGCGCCCGAGTTGTATCTGAAGCGGCTGGTCGTGGGCGGCTTTGATCGCGTCTTCGAAATCAATCGCAGCTTCCGCAACGAAGGCATCAGCCCGCGGCACAACCCTGAATTCACGATGATGGAGTTCTACGCCGCCTATACCGACTACGCGTGGAACATGGCCTTCACCGAGGCCACGATTCGCCACGTCGCCACCCGGGCGCTGGGCACGACTCAAATCGAGTACCAGGGCCAGGCGATCGATCTGGGCCAGCCGTTTGCCCGCATGACCACGGTTGAAGCCATCGCCATGTACGCGCCCCAGATTGATGCGGCGCGCCTGAGTGAGGTCGACTACCTTCGTGAGCAACTGACCCGCTGTGGTGTCGACCTGAAGGCGCCCGCCTTTGCCTCGGCCGGCGTCGGTGCACTGCAACTGGCACTGTTCGAAGAGACCGCCGAAACGCAACTTATCCAGCCGACCTTCATCATCGACTACCCGGTCGAAGTCTCGCCACTGGCCCGCGCTTCCGATACCCAGCCCGAGATCACCGAACGCTTCGAATTGTTCATCGCCGGGCGCGAAACCGCCAACGGCTTTTCCGAGTTGAATGACCCGCAAGACCAGGCCGCGCGCTTTCAGATGCAGGTGCAGGCCAAGGATGCGGGCGACGATGAAGCCATGTACTTTGACGCCGACTACATTCGTGCGCTTGAGTACGGGATGCCACCGGCCAGCGGTTGCGGAATCGGCATTGATCGCCTGATGATGTTGATTACCGACAGCCCGAGTATTCGTGATGTGATTCTGTTTCCGGCACTGAAGCGAGAGCATTGATGCATCTCATCGTCCAGACCTACAGCCTGATTGAACTGCAACAGGTTCGTAGCGAGCTGGAACAACGCGGCATTGCCGTGCATGTGTCCGATGAGTTCACCTACGCCATCCCCGGCATGCCGGGCGCGGAACAACCGCGTGGCCTCTGGGTGGCCAGTGACGAGGACATCGTGCCGGCGCGCCGCATTGTCGGTGATCTGATCGGCATTGACCGGCTGGAGCCGCTCGAAGAACCGGCCAGCACCGACAGCAACACCGCCCCGACACGCCAGGGCGATACCTCGTCTGGCCATGAAAATGCTGGCTCGCCTCGCTGGCTGTGGCCCGCCATCATCGCGCTGGGCGGCGCGTTCTGGTTGTTCTGGGTCAACGACTGATGCCTGACACCGCCGCTGCGCGAGAGACGCGCAATGGGGTGATTGCCGCGCTGATCGCTTTCATCACCTGGGGCATCTACCCGATCTTCTTTCGGCAAATGGCCTCGATCGACCCGACCCAGATCATGGCCTGGCGAGTGCTCTGGTCGTGCTCTGTGCTTCTCATCCTTTTTACGAGCTTGCCGCACTTGCGAGTGCCCTGGGAGAAGCTGCGTTCAATGCGCCAACTCGGCCTTGTCCTGCTGGCCACCGTACTCATTTCAATCAACTGGTTCGTGTTCATTTACGCGGTCAGTATCGGCGAAATCCTGCAGGCCAGCCTGGGTTACTTTCTGAACCCCACGCTCAGCGCCTTGCTTGGCATTGCGGTGTTCGGCGAAAAACTGAACCATCTCAAACGGCTGTCGATTGTGGTAGCGCTGGCAGGCATGGCGCTGACATTCCTTATCGCCGGCGTGGTACCCGTGTTGTCATTGACGATGGCCTGCTCATTCGCCTTGTATTCGGCCGTGCGCAAACGCTCCATTCTGGACAGCGCCAGCGGTCTGTATCTGGAAACCCTGATCCTGGTGCCGTTTGCCGTGGCTTATCTGAGCCTGGTGCCGTTATCGCCCGATACTTTTGTAATCCCGACCGCCATCTGGCTGGTGGCTTCGGGCATCATGACGCTGGTGCCTTTGCTCAGTGCAATCTATGCTACGCGCCGCATTCCGCTGAGCACCTTCGGGCTGTTTCAGTACATCGCCCCGTGCATGCATCTGGCCATTGCCATTGGTCTGTACAACGAAGCGCTCGACCTGTCGCGCACAATAGCTTTTGCCACCACGATGATCGCGGTCAGCTTGTTTGTAGCGGGGATCATGCAGGATCGCCAGCGAGAAACCAGGTTGCGCCGTCAGGCCGCCACACGCCCCAGCACCTGATCGACAAACACACTCATTTCCTGCTCGGGTTGCACAAAACGATCACGATCCAGACTGAGCAGCTCGCAACGCTGGCGATGAATTTCCTCGTGCGTAAGCGAAGTAACAAGACGGAACAAGGAATCATCGAGCGGGTCATCAACCAGCCAGCCCGATGAACGCGACTCAACCCAACGGCCAGTTTCGGAATCGGCCGGGGCCACTGGTGGCACCCCGAAATATCCGCCTTCATAGACCCGGTTCGGCAGCAACCAGCGCGAATTGAAATTGGCGTCGTGGAAATCGCCGGCCCAGATCAGATCGAGTTGCCCATAAATATCGGCCAGATCATTCGGGTAACGATAGCGCCCCCGGTAGACCAGATTCGGCAGATCGCGAACCTGGCTGTCAAAGTCGGGAATATCCACCAGGCTGGGCACGCCGTACAACACGACCTGAACCTGATCGGGCAAGCGCTGCGCCAGACTACGCAGCAAATGCATTGAGCGCAGACAACGCAAGTTGCCGAACCAACCGATCACAATGGGTTCGCCGTCGCTCTTGATGCGGCCCGGTGCCGGCCGGCCCTCGGGCACCGATCCGGGCGGCAAGCGATTTTCAATAATGCTGGCGCGATAGTGATTGCGGTGGTGAACGTCGAAGTACTCGCGGATGAATCCGGGAGAACTGACAATGACCCGTTCCGACGCTTTGATCAGGCGCCGTTCAATGGCCCGCATTGCGCGGCCGACCAGGTCGCGCCGAGTCATCAGGTGATGAATATCCAGACATTCATAGACCAGCAAGGCCCGCGACCTTGACACACGATGCGTCAGATAGGCAAGGATCAGCATATCGAGATTGCGGGCCACCCAGATATCGGCTTGACGCAACTCGTCGTAATGCGGTCTGAGGCGCGGGAAGGCCTTCACGATGCTCGACAGTCTTTGTCCCATCGCGCCGTCGTAGGTGCGGCCCAGATCAACGTTATCCCAGGCACATTCGCCCAGCGGGTCGCGACGCATGGTGTAGCCACGCACCTTTGACCCGGTCCGCTGAAGCGCACCGATGCGACGCATGACGGCGGCGTCTTGCGCGTTATGGCCAAAGAAAGCGATTTGTGTGGTCACGCGAGGAATCCAGAAATCAACGACGACTTGCCGGCACGCAATAATTGCACAATCGGGTCAGCCGCATGGTGACCTATCGTGCCGAAGCAGGACTTTGATTACATATCATTGCAAATTCATACCTGCCTGGGCAGCAACCTAGCCACCATCATCGACACCTGAAAATCAATCCGCCTCGTCGATCCAGGCCTGCTGAATGGCCTCGAAGATGCGCTCGCCCGAATGCTTCGGGTCATCATTGAACTCGGGCAACGCCAACACCCACTCGCGCAGATCAGTGAACCGGATCGTGGTCGGATCGACATCGGGATGAGCTTCGGAAAGCGCGATTGCGATATCTTGAATGTCAGTCCATTTCATCAGTGTTCCTCGCGCGCGTGATTGATCGTGTACTTGGGAATCTCTACGGTAATCGGCGTGTCAGGCATATGAACCTGACAGGACAAGCGCGAGTTGGCGCTCAGGCCCCAGGCCTTGTCGAGCAAATCATCTTCTTCGTCGGACGACTCGTCCAGATCATCGAACCCGGTCCGGACAATGACATGGCAGGTCGTGCAGGCCAGCGACATCTCGCAGGCGTGCTCGATACTGATCCCTTCATCAAGCAATGCCTGACAAAGCATCTTGCCTTCGGCCAGTTCGAATTCCTTGCCTTCGGGGCAAAGCGTCTGGTGCGGTAATACCTTCACTGTTGGCATGGCGGTCTACAACTCGTCGATGGAACGGCCCGCCAACGCGCGGGCCACGGACCGATCCATCCGTCGCGCGGCGAACAGGTCGGAACCACTGGAAAGCGCTGCAACAGCGGCGCGAATAGTGTCGGTGTCGGAACCGGCGCGAGCGTCTCTGAGCGCACTGACAAGCGCGTCCAGTTGCGCCCGTTCGGCCGCCGACAGCAAGTCGGCATCCAGCGCCAGCGCCGACTCGATGGCTTCGATCAGGCGATCAGCCTCAACCTGCTGCTCGCGCAAAGCGCGCAGATCCTTGTCATCACCGGCCGCATCAAAGGCAGACTGCAGCATGGTCGTGATTTCATCATCAGACAGGCCATAGGACGGCTTCACCGACACCGAGGCATTGGTATCGAGTTCACGTGCCGACACCGCCAGCAAGCCGTCGGCATCCACCTGAAACGTCACCTCGATGCGGGCCGCACCCGCGGCCATCGGCGGGATGCCGCGCAACTCGAAGCGTGCCAGCGAGCGGCAGTCATCAACCAGTTCGCGTTCGCCCTGCACCACATGGATGGCCAGCGCGGTCTGTCCGTCTTTGAAGGTCGTAAATTGCTGGGCCCGGGCCACAGGAATGGTTTCGTTACGGTGGATCACCTTCTCAACGAGGCCGCCCATCATTTCCAGCCCTAGCGACAGCGGAATCACGTCGAGCAGCAACCACTCATCCTCGCTGGACTTGTTACCAGCGAGTTGATTGGCTTGCAGGGCCGCACCGATGGCGACGACTTCGTCCGGGTCGATATCGACCAGTGGCTCGGTTCCAAAAAAATCAGCCGTTGCGCGGACCACTTGCGGCATCCGCGTGGCGCCGCCCACCAGCACCACCCCTTTGATGGCATCGGTTTCAAACCCGGCATCGGCGACGGTCCGCCGGCAGGCCTCGAGCGTGCGTTCGAGCAAGGGGGCCGACAGTTCTTCAAACGTGGCCCGGTCGAGCGTGCGGGAGATCTTGCGGCCATCGGCCAGGGTCGCCTCGAACTGCACGCTCTCGGCACTGGTGAGTGCTTCCTTGGCCCGGCGCGCCTCGATCATCAGCGTGCGCCAGTCGGCACGCGAATCGGCCACGCCTTCAGGCACCGCCCAGCGCATTACCGCCGCATCAAAGTCATCGCCACCGAGCGCCGAATCACCACCGGTGGCGATCACCTCGAACACGCCCTTGCTCAGCCGCAGCACCGAAATATCGAAGGTGCCGCCGCCCAGGTCGTAGACCGCGTAGACGCCTTCGGCAGCGTTATCGAGCCCGTAGGCCACGGCCGCGGCCGTCGGCTCATTGAGCAAGCGGAAAACCTTCAGACCCGCCAGTGCGGCGGCATCCTTGGTCGCCTGCCGCTGGGCTTCATCGAAGTATGCCGGCACGGTAATCACCACGCCGCTCAGTTCATCACCAAGGGTTTGCTCGGCGCGTTCACGCAGCGCACGCAGCAACACGGCCGACACTTCAACCGGCGACTTCTCGCCCTGGACGGTGTTGATACGCACCATGCCCGGCGCGGCAACCAGTTCGTAGGACTCGCCAGCGGTACCGATTTCATCGGCGCCACGACCCATCAGGCGTTTGACCGAACTGATCGTATTGCCGGCGTCAGACACCGCGTGGGCGCGCGCCTCATCGCCCACCTCGGTCTGTCCGTCTTCGCGATAGCGCACCACCGACGGCAACAGCACGCGTCCCTGTTCGTCGGCAAGCACGGCGGCCTCGCCTGAGCGCACCGTCGC
>CAXBNM010000066.1:0-16544 GCA_963976885.1 uncultured Burkholderiaceae bacterium | reverse complement strand
CCGCGACTATGCCCGCATGCACGCGCTGCCTGCGCTTGACTTTGCCGGCAGCGCCACGTTGCAGCAAGCACCCGAACAAGTGGCCGAGGCGATACGGCAAACGCTGGCGCTCAGCATGACCGAGCGGCAGCAAAGCCCCACCTGGACCGATGCCCTGCGCCATTTGATCGGCAAGGCTGAGGATGCGGGCGTACTGGTTATGGCCAGCGGCGTGGTCGGCAACAACAGCCACCGCAAGCTGTCCGTCGAGGAGTTTCGCGGCTTTGCACTCGCAGATGAGCTAGCGCCACTGGTGTTCATAAATGGCGCTGACAGCAAGGCGGCACAGATGTTCACCCTGGCCCACGAGCTGGCGCACCTGTGGCTGGGCGAGAGTGGCATTTCCGACCCCGAGGCGGGTCGGCTGGCCGAACCGGGTATCGAACGCTGGTGTAACGCCGTGGCGGCGGAGTTTCTGATGCCGCTAGCCCTGCTGCGGCTGGACTATCAGGCCGATGTGCCTATCGTGGAGGAAATCCAGCGCTTGGCCCGCCGTTTCAAGGTCAGCTCGCTGGTCGCCCTGCGCCGCCTGTTCGATGCGGGTTTCATCGACGAACCCACCCTGTGGCAAAACTACCGCGAAGAGCTGGCGCGCATCCGCAGGCTAGATCGGGGAGGCAGCGGTGGCGGTGACTTCTACCGCACCTTGGGCGCGCGCACCGGCAAGCGCTTTGCCCGCGCCGTGCTGTCGAGCACGCTGGAAGGACAAACCCTGTTTCAGGATGCCTTCCGCATGCTGGGCGTGCGCAAGACCTCCTCCTTTTATCAAGCGGCGCGCGAGCTGGGAGTGATGCTGTGACCTACCTGCTTGATGCCAACGTGTTCATCCAAGCCAAGAACCTGCACTACGGGCTGGATTTCTGCCCTGCCTTTTGGCAATGGCTGCTCGACAACCATGCCGCAGGTCGCGTGTTCAGCATCGACAAGGTTGCCGATGAAATCGCCGCAGGCGGCGATGAGCTGACGGACTGGATATGTGACCACGGCAACGGCCTGTTCGTGAAGACCGGTGCGGCGGTCGCGGCGAAGTTCGCCGCCGTGAGCACCTGGGCCACGCAGCAACAGTATGAACCGGCAGCCATCAATACCTTTCTGCAGGTGGCCGACTACTACCTGATCGCCCACGCCCTGGCAGATGGTCACGTGGTGGTCACCCACGAGGTGCCCGCCAGCTCAGTCAAGCGCATCAAGATTCCGAATGCCTGTATCGGACTGAATCTTCGTTTCATGACCCCTTACGAGATGCTGCGCCGCGAGCGGGCGAGGTTTGTATTGGGAGGGGCGCAGGCATGACCATGGACTGGTGCCCCGGCATCCGCGAGGCGTGCAGCTACTGGCGCGACGCGCCAATGCTGCAACAGAACCTGGAAGCGCTGGAGCAGACGCTCGACCAGAACAACGATGCCTGCATCGACTGCGCGAAGACCATGGTCGAGGTGGTCTGCCGGGTCATCGTCGAGAGCTTCCATACGCCACTGGAACCGCTCAAGCCGGTCCAGGAAACACCCAGTCTTTCCGACTGGCTGAGCGCTGCCGTGCGGGCGTTGAAGCTGGGCGATATCCGCGACGATAAATTCAAGAAGCTGGTGTCCAGCCATTACAAGCTGGCCGGCGCGCTCAACGATCTGCGCAATCAGGCCGGCCCCGCCAGTCATGGCAAGGACCCGTACCTGGAGCGACTGGCAATCCATCATCGTCGCTCGGCGGTACTCGCCGCCGATGCCATCGTGGCCTTCTTGCACAAGGCCTATTTGGATGCGCAACTGAACCCCACCAGTTCACGCGAGCCGTGGGAGCGCTTTGTCGACAACAACGCCCTAATCGATGCGCATGTGGGGCTGGCCGTTGAGACCGATGACGAGGGCGTGCCCAGCCTGCGGTTTTTGCTGCCGGGCGGTGATGTGCTGCCGCTGACCATCGAAGTCAGCCGCTTGCTCTATCAGCTCGACCGCGAGGCCTACGTGGAGGCCTTGAACACTGCACGTAGCGCCAGCAGCACCGAAACCACCGATGCGGAACCCACCGGAAACGATATGGAGGCAGCAGGCTGATGGCATTTCTTTCTGAAGCCCAATTGGAAACCGCGCTGCTGGAGCAGCTGGCTGGGCTGGGCTTCGCCTGCGCCTCGGACGAGGTCATCGGCCCTGACGGCAAGCAACCGGAGCGGGACGCCTATGACGAGGTGGCGCTCAAGGCACGACTCACCGCCGCCGTGGCGCGGCTGAACCCGGCACTGCCACCCGAGGCGCAAGCCGACGCCGTTCGCCGCCTGACGCAGTCGGAATTGCCCAACCTGCTGGAGGAGAACCGCCGCATCCATCGGCTGCTGACCGAAGGCGCGGATGTGGAGTACTACGCCGAGGACGGCACGCTGACGGCGGGCAAGGTGCGGCTGATCGACTTCGAACGCCCTGCCCACAACGACTGGCTCGCCGTGCAGCAGTTCACCGTGGTGGCTGGCCAGGCCAAGCGTCGGCCGGACGTGGTGGTGTTCGTCAACGGCCTGCCACTGGCGGTGATCGAACTCAAAGCCCCCGGCGGCGAGAACGCGACGCTGGCCGGCGCCTTCAATCAACTCCAGACTTACAAGCAGCAGATCCCGGCGCTGTTTCGCAGCAATGCGCTGCTGGTGACCTCCGACGGTCTGTCGGCGCGCGTCGGCTCGCTGTCGGCGGATCAGGAGCGCTTCATGCCCTGGCGCACCACCGACGGCACCCGGATCGAGCCCAAGGGGATGCCGGAGATGGCCACGCTGATCAAGGGCGTGTTCGAGCAGGGGCGCTTCCTCGATCTGTTGCGCCACTTCACCGTGTTCGGTGAAACCGGCGGCGGGCTGATCAAGATCATCGCCGGCTACCACCAGTTCCACGCGGTCAAGAAGGCGGTGATCTCGACACTGCGAGCGAGCCAGCGTGCCGTGGCCGAGGACCCGGCCGACTACGGACTGCCCAGCGTCAAGGACCAACCGCCCGGCGACCACAAGGCCGGAGTGATCTGGCACACCCAGGGTTCCGGCAAAAGTCTGCTGATGGCTTTCTACGCGGGCCTTCTGGTGTTCGACCCGCGCATGGCCAATCCCACGCTGGTGGTGTTGACAGATCGTAATGATCTGGACGACCAGCTCTTTGCGACCTTCGCAATGTGCAAGGACCTGCTCCGGCAGACGCCGGTGCAGGCGCAGGACCGCGAGCATCTGCGCACCCTGCTCAACCGCGCCTCCGGCGGCGCGATCTTTACCACCTTGCAAAAATTCTCCCCGGCGGCGGACGAGACCGACTTTCCGGCGTTGACCGATCGCTCCAACGTCGTGGTCATCGCCGACGAGGCGCACCGCAGTCAGTATGGCTTCAGGGCGAAGGTGGCCAGCAAGACCGGCGAGATCGCCTACGGCTTTGCCAAATACCTGCGCGACGCGCTACCCAATGCCTCCTTTATCGGTTTCACCGGCACGCCCATCGAGGCGACCGATGTGAACACCCCGGCGGTGTTCGGCCACTACATCGACATCTATGACATCAGCCGCGCGGTGGAAGACGGCGCCACGGTGCCGATCTACTACGAATCGCGCCTTGCGCGCATCGAGCTGGACGAGGACGAGAAGCCGCGCATTGATGCTGAGATCGAGGCGCTGCTGGAGGACGAGGATGAACCCAGCGCCGAACGCACCAAGCAGAAGTGGAGTACGGTCGAAGCGCTGGTTGGCAGCGACAAGCGACTCGCGCTGGTGGCCGCCGATCTGGTGCAGCACTTTGAGGACCGGGTGGCGGCGCTCAATGGCAAGGCGATGATGGTGTGCATGAGTCGGCGCATCTGCGTGGCACTCTACGACGAGATCATCAAGCTGCGCCCCGACTGGCACAGCAACGATGACAACGCCGGCAGCATCAAGATCGTGATGACCGGCGCGGCATCTGACCCGGTGGAGTGGCAGCAGCACATCGGCAACAAGGCGCGGCGAGATCTGCTGGCCAAGCGTGCCCGTGATCCGCAGGATCCGCTGCGGCTGGTGATCGTACGCGACATGTGGCTGACCGGCTTCGATGCACCCAGCATGCACACCATGTACATCGACAAGCCGATGCGCGGCCACGGTCTGATGCAGGCCATCGCCCGCGTCAACCGCGTGTTCCGCGACAAGCCGGCGGGCCTGATCGTGGATTACATCGGAATCGCCCAGAACCTGAAATCCGCGTTGGCGCAGTACTCAAAGCCCGATCAGGACAAGACCGGCATCGACGAAGCCGAAGCCGTGGCGGTGCTGCTAGAGAAGTACGAGATCGTGCGCGACATGTTCCATGGCTTCGATTACCGCACGGGCCTGGACGGCACGCCCGGCGAACGGCTGGCCATGATGGCCGGCGCCATCGAATGGATTCTCGACAAGCAGCAGCAATGGACGGCAGCGGAGAAGACCCCTGATGGCAGGAAGCAGGCGCAACGGCGCTTTGCCGATGGCGTGCTGAGTCTATCGAAGGCTTTCGCGCTGGCGGCAAGTTCGGACGAAGCGCGCGGCATCCGGGAGGAAGTCGGCTTCTTCCAGGCCATCCGTGCCGCGCTGGTCAAGACAGCCACCGGTACCAGTGCGACACGACAGGATCGCGAGCTGGCCATCCAGCAGATCGTCAGTCGCGCCGTGGTATCCACCGAGATCGTCGACATCCTCGCCGCGGCCGGTATCCAGACGCCGGACCTTTCCATCCTCTCCGACGAATTCCTGCTCGAAGTGCAGCAGATGGAAAAAAAGAACCTGGGTCTGGAAGCGCTGCGCAAACTGCTCAATGACAGCATCCGCTCGCGCACCCGCACCAATGTGGTCGAGACCCGCGCCTTCACCGAACGGCTAGAAGACACCATTGCCCGTTACCACGCCAACGCCATCACCACCGCCGAGGTGCTTCAAGAACTGATCACGCTCGCCCAGGACATTCGCGCCGCACGCAATCGCGGTGAGGAACAGGGCTTGTCCGACGAGGAGGTCGCCTTCTACGACGCGCTGGCGGAAAACGAATCTGCCCTGCAGGTAATGGGTGACGACAAGCTACGCGTGATTGCCCACGAGTTGCTTGTGTCCTTGCGCGAGAACGTCGCCGTCGATTGGGCTCACCGCGAATCGGCGCGAGCGCGGCTGCGCGTGCTGGTCAAGCGCATCCTGCGCAGGTACGGCTACCCGCCCGATTTACAGGACGCGGCGGTGCAGACTGTGCTGCAGCAGGCGGAGGTGCTGTCCGCCTCGTGGCAACCGGGACATTCACGCGTATGAGAGCCTCAAGTGATTCGAAGTCTTCGAATAGCTGCCTCCGATGGCAAGTATCCCAACATCAACACACGTCGGCGCTGAATAACGGGGAGTCATCTACACGACTACACTAATAAACGATCAAATCAAACGCTGGACGGCCAAGCGTAAAACTGGCCCTAGTGAAGCGCGCCGGGTTTCGTAGAAGCCATATGGTTGAAGTAGAGGCCACCGCGGTGGCCTTTCAAGGTGTTGATAGTAATCTGCTTCGGCCTCTGCCGGTGGCAAATAGCCAATCCGCTAAAGCAGGCGGTGATGGTTAAACCACAGGTTCTGCCATTTTGAACGGGCTTTTATGCCATCTTGTGTGGGCATCGACAATTGAGCAATTTATTCAGGTCGTTGACACCTACATTACCGGTACAACGAGGAGCGGATCAGGGTTTCGCTTGGCTCAATAAGCCCTTTCGAATATCGAGAGAGTCTCAAAATTTGGAAACAAACCAGTCCAAGTTATGTAATGCACCCCCGGTGGTCTACCGTTACTCTGGCATTGACATGCTTTAACTAAATTAGTGTGGATGGCGCGCCCAGTGAGCACTAAGAGCTGACAGAAGGGCATAAATCTGCTGCCATAGTCGGGTGAAATCTGTCCTTGGCCGCCCGTACAAGATCGGGCGCCAACGGCCAGAACGGGTCAGATTCAGACCGGCTGAGGCGAGCAATCGAGAGAACTCAACCGTCGAGTGATTCCTCGAGGGTGTTGTTGCAAACTGCCGCGTTTGCCAGTTTGTTAACCCTTAGCCGACAGACAGTCTATCGGCTGATAACTCAGGCAAGATAAGCTTATTGGACGATGCAAAGAGAGTTGAGAATGAGCCTGAATCGAGTTGCTAAACGGACGCCACACCCGGCGCGGCTAGTCCCTTCAGAACAAGGTTGAACATCATGCGATGCGTCGGAGTATTTCGTGCCTAGGGATCAGGGACTTCCGATAATTGAGTTCGTATTGTCATACGAAGGTGGAGACGCGGACTCTCACTACCTAGACTTATATGACGGCGCGCAGGCGCTGATCGGATTTCAAAGATCAATCGCGCTAACAACCCATCTCGTCCTTAACGGGCAAATCATCACGCAGTCTCCGTCGCTGAAGGGTGCACGGATCATTGCAAGTCCGGTTGAAAGCGGTAGCTGGAAGATTACAGCGGGCGTGATTTTCACTGGAACTATGGCGGTAGCCCATATCCCGTCTGACAACCCGATCGGTCATCTTCTGTATTCGGCATATGATTACCTAATTTCCGAGAGCCTTGGGTTTCACGTCGACTATGAGAAGACCATCGGTCAGCTGTATGAGGAAGAACAGCTAGCGCGCTCGGGTCTTCCTAAAGTCGAGCAGCATCAATTGGACTCGTTGGTTGAGAAGTGTAGCAACGCAGTTATTGAAATTCATCGACCAATCTCGAAGAGCCAGAGCGCCCTAACTGCAGAGATCTCATCACAGAGCCCGGAAGATGATCAACCCCTCGGTGAGTTGTTTAACATCGAAACGTTCCGGTATATGCTGGAGAACATCGAGAGTCCGACGACCGAGACGATCAGAGGACGCGTTTCGAGCTACAACAGCAATACCTACAAAGGTAGAATTTTCGTGTCGAAGGAAGGCAGGCCTGTTTCGTTCGATCTGTTGGAGAATTGCCGCTCAACGGACGTAGTTGACTTGATTGTTAAGAGTTTGAGTGCCAATGCCGTGCAGGATCCAGCGAACAAATGGGCACGCGTCTATTTTCGGGTGAGGCGAATTACCAGTCGCAAGGGAACGCTGAAGAAATATCGTGTAATCGCGGTATCTCATGAGCGGCCGGACGAAGATTGATGTTCAACTCGACGACGAACGAGAACGTTTGCCAAGCTACCAAAACCTGGCGCCTCGGCAAATGTGAGCGGACATAGCAAACTGACCCACTTCGGACTAAAGAATTGACCCACCTTTGTTTAACTAGGGCCGTACCTACTGGAGGGCGGCCCGATGCTGACAAAGGAAGCAGTCATGGAAATTCAAATCCTCTCCCGGCGTGGCCTTGGTATCCGCGCCATATCCTCTGAATTGGGGATTTCGCGAAACACAGTGCGTAAGTATCTACGTGGCGAAGCGGTTCAGGCCGAAGGTCATGTTCAGGCCGGCACTGCGTATGGCATCAGTGCATTGGCGGAGGCACAGGGAAATGTTTGGCCTTTTCGGCGCTGAACAAAAGACAGGGCGGATTGTCGCGCTTCTCTCGCGGACAAACGGCAGACCAACGGCTCCAACAACCAACAGGGCGAGCCAACTCCGAAGCTTTCAGATGTCAGCCCGGTTCCCGACAAATCAATCAGCGAGCATGCTCGCTCCTCGTGCGCCGCAAAACCCGCGTCTTTACGAACGCTCTATGCCTCCCCTTATTGCGGAGATAATTTCCCCGTAACACACCACTCCAGCGCATCTTCCAGCCGATCATCTCCCCAGGACAGCTCGTCGCCGACCCTGAAACTCGGCGAGCCGAATATCCCGCTGTCAATGGCCAACCGGGTGTCCGCCGACAGTCGCTCTTCGATGTCGGTTTGATGAGCGCGCGCAAAGGTCTTCTCGGGGTCTTTGCCCAAATCGATCAACGCTTGCTCCAGGTTGCCAGCCTCGCCAATCTGCTTGCCTTCCGCGAAGTTCATCTCGAACACTCGTTGAGAGAATGGCGCACACCATCCTTCGTTAGCTGCAAGGCAGCCCACACGAACGGTCTTCTGAGAATCAACGGGATACTTGAGTGGCTTTTTGTACGCGATGCCGTGGCGCTGAGCGCGTCGTTCCAGATCTCGCCACATGTACTCCAGTTTCTGGGGTCTACCAACAAACGGGCCCTTCGGAAGATTGAATTCCTTCATCATCACCGTGATGTTGAATGGCTTCCATACCACCTCGACGCCGGCGCGCTTTGCGACGTCTTCGATTCGTACGACGGTCAAATAGCTGTAGGTACTGCCGTAACCCAGCCAGAACTCCAGCTCTCTTGAACTCATGATTGCCTCCAGGACCTCGACTCTGCTTCAGTCAGAATAGCGGAAGGCTCTGGCCCTGTTAATCCTCAAACCAGATGAACGGTGGGGCGCGAACGCGCATTCCGAACAGCACCCCATCCTCTGATCAAAGTCCCTTACTTCGCCGCAAAACAATACAACCGACCAGAGCCGCCCGTCTTAACCAACGCTTCCTGACTACAACCGGCCGACTGATGCGAAAAGTTCCAGCTCTTCGACCAGTTGTCTGACAGCGGGCCGGTGCGGTCGTGGTGCCCGACCACTGCAGACCCTTCATCGCTGCTGGTCCAGGCCTTGCAGGTGGTGTCTGTCTGCGGTGCAAAGGCGGTTCCGTCGGCGCGCGAGCCGGTCAGGATGTCATGCTCATTGGGTTTGTCGCCTCGCCCGTTGACTTCCATGCCGTTCTCGTCAAGCGCGGAGGCCTTGCCGATCGAGTTGCCGTTATGCAGATCTTCAACCGACTTGGCAATCAACTCCCCCTTGGCGTTGTACCAGGGGCCTGAGCCAATGCGGTCGCGTGCGTGAATGCCGGGTTCGCCCGGGTTACCGAACTTTCCGGGAACGCTCAGGTAGGCGCGCCAGGTGCGCGAACCGGCGCTTGCGTCCGCACTCGTGGCCAGCGACTGACAATGGGCATCCGCTCCTTCCAACCCTCCCAGATCGGCTCCATTGCCCATCCCTGCACTGGTGATGAAGAAGCTCATGGGGCCGGTCGCGGGCACATCGCTGCCGGTGACCACGGCCGCTTTGCGCGAAACGGCATCAGTTGCCGATTTGACTGTTGAACATCCGGCAACAATGGCGACGGAAGCAACAGTGACGAGGGTAAGCGCTATTCGGTTTTTCATGTTTGCCTCATTGGATTGTCTGAGATTGGCGGCGAGAAATGTCCGTGTAGCTTGACGCTGAACCCGTTGCACAGGCCACGGGTAAGCAACGTAGCAGAAAAATGCGGGTATTGTCACCAAACCCATCTGTAACACTGCGCGTCGGTCGACGCCTGCGTGGCCTTTCGTGCCTTGCTGCGACGAGGCGTGCTTTCGCTCTCGTCTGCCAGCAGCGGTCTTGCGCGTTTGCAGCAACTTCCAATCAAGACTGAGAAGAGCCCTCGGTCCAACCGATCCGCTCTCGCCCTCTCAGTACAAGCACCGCCAGCGCCGGCAGAAAGCTGATGGAAACAATGGCCGAGCCAAGCAGCCCGGCCATCACAATGGCGCCCACGCCGCGATACAGCTCGGTACCGGCGCCGCCCCAGAACACCAGTGGCGCCAGTCCGCACAATGTCGTAATCGTCGTCATCGCAATGGGACGCAGGCGGGAGATGGTTGCCTCGGTCACCGCCGCACCAATATCGACGCCTGCTTTGCCGAGGTTTTCCATGATTCGGGTCACGACCAGAATCGGGTTGTTGACGACGGTGCCCATCAGGATCAGAAAGCCGAGCATGGAGATCATGTCGAGCGGTTGACTGAACGCCGCCAAGCCCAGCACTGCCTGCCACTCGCCCATCAGATTCAGCCCCAGCAGGCCGAGAATGCCTCCGGCCATGCCCATCGGCAGTGTGGTCATGATGAGGAGCGGGTATCCCCAGTGCGTGAGGATGGCCACCAGCAACAGGTACACGATGATGACGGCAATAACGTAGTTGCTGACCAGCGACTGCCGCGTTGCCTCGAGTTGGTCGCTCGCGCCGGCAATGGCTACCGACACACTCGGCGCGATGCGTCCCTCGCGCTGCAATACCGCCACCAGTTCATTGCGCACCGTCTGCACGCCGGTTTCCAGCGCGACGTTTTCAGGGGGAATGATGTTGACGGTCAGCGTTCGCGCGCCGTTGACGCGGCGGATGGTACCGGTGGCTACCGTTTCGTGCACCTGGGCCACGGACCGCAGGGGCACGAGGCCGGCGGGTGTATGAATCTGCAGGCTGCCAACATCGTCCAGGCTGCCGCCCTGCCCCGGCCTGGCATGCAGGTAGATATCAATCTTCTCGTCACCCCGGTAGAACTCATCCGCATACGCACCATCGGTGACTACCGACACCGTGTAGCCCAGATCCTGCGGGGTCATGCCCAATTGCGCGGCACGCTCCCAGTCGGGCCGGACTTCCACCATGGGTTGCGACAAGGATCGTGTGGACGGCGTGGCGCGCACTCTCGGCTCGACGAAGACTTCGCCCGCGCGCTGAAACACCGCCTCGGCCGAGGCGTAGAGCGCCGGCAGGTCTGCGCCGGACAACTCCACATTGATGCTGCGGGTGCCGCCGTCGTTGCTGGAGATGATGGAGCCTCTGGTGGCAAACGCACGCATGTCCGGATACGTCCTGAACTTTGCGGTCAGCGCCCGCATGAGTTCGCCCAGTCGGGATGGATCGACAGTCTCGGCAATGATGCGGATCTGCGTAGCGGTGGTCCGTACGATCAGGTAGCGAATCGGCGGCACGGCGGCGCTTTCGTTTTCTGTCGGTACGGCGCGGCCCGTTTCGCTACCGACCACATAGGGCAGAAAATGCGCTTCGAGTTCACCGGCAATGGCTTGCATGGTTGAAAGGTTGTAGCCGGCCGGCGCGCTCATTGCCGCGAACGTCTTGGGCTCTTCACCTTCGGGCAGATAGGACGCGGGCGGTGTCAGCACGAAGAACACGAAGCTGCTGGCCAGCACCGTCAGCAGTACGCACCCGAGCGGTCGCACCACGCCGCGGGTCAGCCAGGCAATGCTCTTTTCGAGCCAGGCGGTGAAGCCGGCGTTTGCCGGGCCGCGCGGCGCATTGCCAGTCTGCGCCCCGAACTTCACGACGCGTGCGCTGGCCGACGGGACAATGGTCATTGCCACCACCATGGAGGCGACGATCGCCGCGCAGATCGCAATGGCGACGTCCGAATACAGTTGCCCAGCCTCCTCGCGAATGAAGATCACCGGCAGAAAGACGAGTACGGTGGTGGCGGTTGACGCCAGCAGCGCGGGCCAGACCCTGCGTACGCCTTCCACGGCGGCCTGCATGCGATCAAGCCCTTCGCGACGGCGCCGGTCGATACTGTCGAGTACCACGATGGTGTTGTCCAGGGTCATGCCCAGCGCGAAGGCCACGCCGGCCAATGAGATCACATTGATGGTTCGGCCTGCCATTGCCAGACCAAGAACTGCCGCGACCGTGCACAGCGGAATGCCGATGACTCCGATCAGGGTGGTGCGTGCCGAGCGCAGAAAGGCGAACATCACCAAGGTGGCCAACAGGCCGCCCAGCGCCAGGTTGGCCCAGACGTTCTGCAGAGAAGCCTGCACATAGCGGACGTCATCGGAAGTCAGTTGCAGTTGCAGGCCAGCGGGCTCGAGCACCTCCCGGTTGATCTCCGGCATCCGGTCGATGAGCGCCCGCTTGACCTCGATGACGTTGGCGCCGGCTTCGCGCCGCACCGGCATGATCAGCACCGGGGAACCATTGACCGATGTCTGCTCCACGGGTTCGGCATGATCGAGCACGACGGTTGCCACGTCGCCAAGGCGCGTGATGGCATCGCCCTGCCGTTGCAGAATCAGCCCAGCCAACGACTGCACGTCGTCGAAGCGGCCGATGGTGCGCAACAGATAGCGACGCTTGCCCTGATCGATATCACCGGCGGAAAAGTCGCGGTTGCGCGTACGGAGCACGTCTCTGACCTGCGTCAGGCTCAGTCCGCGGTCATTGAGCGCGTCCCGATCCAGCCATATCTGAATCTGCCGGTCTGCACTGCCGAACAGACCCACATTCGACACGCCGGGCACTGACTCCATGCGCGAGCGCACGTTGCGATCGACAAAATCAGCAATGAGGTCCATGTCCACTGCCTTCGGATTGCCAGGCAGTGGTGAGATGCGGAAGAACATGAATGAATTGCTGGAGAAAGCGCTGCTCACCACCTGCGGGCGTCGGACCGTTTCCGGATACGCCGGCACCTGATTCAGCGCATTGTTGACGGCAAGAAGCGCGGCCGTCACATCGGTATCGAACGGGAATTCCAGTTCGATGGTCGCTTCACCCGTTTCCGCCACGGCGGTCAACCGCGACAGATTGGGCACGCGCCGCAGAAACTCTTCCTGTTCGATCAGCACCTCGCTTTCGACATCCTGCGGGCTGGCACCGGGCCACTGGGTGCGCACCGAAATTGTGCGCACGTCCAGATCCGGAATCATCTGCACAGGCGTCTGCAGTGCGGCGACCACGCCAACGACCGACAGAATCAGAAAGCAGACGGTGACCAGCGTGCTCTGTCGAACGATCTGCTCTAGCATGATGGCCTTCCCGACGGCGGCGCAACGATGGGCTCGAGCATGACGACCACGGGCAAGAGCGGCGCGCTAGCTCCCATGACCGACAATCCGTACGGGCTGACCCGCCTGCAGCGATTCGTTGCCGCGCACGACCACTTTTTCGCCCGCCTGCAGCCCGCTGGTAATGCGGATGCTGTCGCCTTCGGCACGGCCGGGAATGACCTCACGGGCAGAGACCACCGGCGATTCGCCGGTTTCCCCGACAATCCACACGATGGCACGGCCATCCGGCTGGCGCACAAGAGCATCGCGTGGAATGGCGATGACCGACTTCTCGGTGGCAAACGCAATGAATGCCTGCGCGGACATGCCCGGCGCTATACCAAGGTCATCAGACTGCGGCGCAATGCGCAACCGGAACGATCGCGTTCTGACATCTCCTGAAGGCGACAACGCAATCTGTCCGGCCGGGAATCGCCGACCGCCAAGGGCATCGAAACTCAGCGTGATCGAAACCCCGGTTTGCACCGAGGCGACGAATTCCTGCGGCAGCGTCACTTCAACCGCCACTTCCCTGTCGGCCACCAGTTCGACGATGTTGGCGCCGGGGGCCACCCATTCGCCGACTTCGGTATCGCGCGAAGCGACCACCCCGGCAAAGGGGGCAACGATGCGATGGCGCTGCAGCAACTCGGCCTGGGCCGCCTCGTCGGCGCGCAGGCGCCTGACCACCGCCCGCGCCATGCGCATCTCGGCGGCACGCGTATCAAGCTGGTCCTTGGTGATGACGCCGCGGCGGGTCAGGTTCTGGCCGAGGTTGTAAAGCCGCGCCTTTTCCGCTGCAGCGGCCTGCGCCTCTTCCACTGCTGCGCTGGCCTGATCCAGCGCGTGTCTGGCAAGGCTGTCGTCCAGCTCCACGATAGTGGCGCCCGCCTCGATGCGATCACCCAGATCAAAGGCAATGACTTTGACCAGTCCGCCAATGGCAGTGGACAGCCGCGACACCCGCGTGGCCACCACGGTACCGGGCAGCCGGATCGACTCGTCGGCAGCGATTTCGCGCGCATCGGCGACGACGACCGGCGGACCGGGCGACTGGGCTGTTGCCCCCGGGCTGGCGGTGACGAATGCGAGCCCGACGACAAAACCCCGCAGCCCGGTACGGAACAGACGTGCTCGATTTGTAGCGCTATGGTTCATTGCCGGAAAGTGTACCGACGAACCACGGCAAACAGCGTGAAAACCCTCTGAGAAGCCCCGCAGGTACACACCGGGCATCTCAGGCCCTCGAAGCCTGAGGAGCGCCAGCCTCGCCCCCCTCATTCAACCTTTGGCTGCTGCAACACCCCGGAACCGGCCGAGAACTCGTGCTCGTTACTCACCACTGCCCATCACTGACTTTCGGCGTTCCCCCTCCCAGCTTCACGACCTGCTTCGGCGCAACCGGGTCGTTCTGCACCAGCGGATTGTCGCCAAGCTTCACGGCCTTGGCGGCAACACTGTCCAGTTGTGCCAGCTTTTCCGCGCCGCTCAGCGCGCTGAGTCTGTCGTCGTAGTACTCGAACCAGGGCAATCCCGCGTTCGTGTAGTCGGCCGCCGTCGGCTGCGCGCCGGGTATTGGCTTGCCCGTTGCCGCCTGCCATTGAGCGCTGTTGAGGATGTGCACAAAGCATCGGCTTGAGTTGGACGTATCCCAGGCGTCATAGCCGTACCCATCGTCATAAATTTCCTGGCGCATCAGCCCGCCGGGGGCGAGACCCATTTCTTCCGTGTCGCATACTTGGAGAGCGAGGCTTTCGGAACACATACGTACCGTGCTCATATTGCGCTCTTGCAGTGCCTCGTAACGAACTGCCTGATCAAGCCCTTCTGCACACAGAATCCGTCAAGCCAGGGCTGATCGGGCACCACGAGGTAATCCTGAGGATCTTTGGCAAGGCCGTTGCGCCATTCATCGCCCGTCACTGCGTTGATCTTGCCGGCCGCAATCTTGATTGCAAACGGATAATCCCTGCCCCTGCCGCGTCCGCCCGAAAAGTTGATCCACAACGCTTCGGCCTGATACATGGGCAGCAACACGCCGCCATGCTCGGCCCATGCAGCAGGTAATTTTGATGGGTGATCTTCAACATGCTCCATCGGGAACTGCCCTAGCCCTGGTGGCAGCGGATACTCCCGGTTGTCATCAGGTATGCGCAGGGTGCGCTGAAAGTTCACCCGGCAGACGGCATCTTTGTGCACATCCGGAAATTGGAAGATGAGTTCGTTACGCTTCATTTCGATCATGAATATGACTCCTGAATATCGCTACCACTGGCCGTCTTTCACCTCCCGAGCCACGCGCAGAATCGCGTGATCGGGCACCGCTTTCAGTTGCCGCAACAGGTCCGCAAAAAGCCGGGGCCGCTGCATGATGATTTGCAGCAGATCGCTGGAAAGCTTGCCAGCCATGGCCAGCAAGACATCCTTGTCCTCGCCCAGAATAGCGGCCAGTTTCACGATGACTTCTTCGGAAGGCGGCGCAAACACGCCTCTCTCGATCTTGGAGAGGTAGGCTGGTTCGATACCAATGCGGACTGCTACCTGACGCAGCGAGAAGGCCCGGTCGGTTTGCTGGAGCGCCTCTCTTGCCTGTCGGATGTATTCGCCAAATTGCTTCATGTGTAATATGTACTACACACTACGTGATGAAGCAAGTATCTTTTCGACAAATCACATGTCAGCGTGACAAAAAACACGCCAGCGCCATCTGGATCAGGTCGCGGCAAAGCCAGACCAAGCAAGTTGATGGCGTAGACTTTGAATTCCCCAAAGACACAGCAGCGGAGTTACTGATGAAAGTAGCGCGTTTGGCACATGCCTTGTCGTTCTGTTTGCTTGCCGGGCTCGGTATCACCTCTCCCTCAGAGGCCAAGGATCCGGCGTTCTCGATGCAAGTCATGGATTCGTTCCGAATCACCGGGCGCGGCACTGTTCTGACCGGCAAGATTGCGTCGGGCACGTTGACTGTAGGCGATACCGTTTGTGTGCCAATGAAATCAGGGGAAGTCCTCACACGCACTGTCGACGGCATCGAGAGCTTCCGCAAGCTTCTTGATAAGGCGGAAGCGGGTAAGAACGTCGGGATACTGGTTGCCAACGTCGAGTCCAAGGAAGTTGCGGTGAAGGCAATGCTGAACGGCGATTGCGAGTAGTCCTGGCAATTGAAATGGAACCGTTGTGCGAAGGCTCTTCCAGGCCACCCCTGAATGGGTGAGCGATGCACCGCGGCCACGCAAAAGTCAGCCGGTCATCCAAACAGCCTGACACTACGCATCCACCGGGCCTTGAGCTGGCTTGATCGTGCCGAACAGGCCGAAGACGTGGACGGGAAATTCATCTTCCTGTGGATTGCCTTCAACGCCGCCTACGCTCAGGACATCGACGACAGCGATCAGTCTTCCGAACAGGCGGCATTTACCGCGTTTCTGCGGAAGCTCTACGACCTGGACACCGGCAAGAGTATCGACGAGCTGATCTGGCACGAGTTCTCTGCCAGTATCCGCACGCTGCTCGACAATGCCTTCGTCTTTCCTGCGTTCTGGCAATACCAGCGCGGGCGCATCGATGAAGGCGAATGGAAACGTCAGTTCGAAGCCGCAAAAAGATCGGCGCATGCCGCGCTGGCCAAAGGCAATACCCCCGCCCTGCTGGCAATTGTATTCAGGCGACTCGACACGCTGCGCAATCAACTCATCCATGGTGGCGCCACCTGGGGCGGCAATGTCAACCGCGACCAGCTTCGCGACAGTACCCGCTTGCTGAGCAAGCTGGTGCCAGTGGTCATTGTGCTGATGATGGACAATCCGAACACATTGTGGGGAAGCGCGGTTTATCCTGTCATGCAGCTGGAGTCCTGAGCAATACGCAGGCCAGAGACGCTCAGCAAGCCTGAACGTGTTGCCTG
>CAXBNM010000065.1:0-16768 GCA_963976885.1 uncultured Burkholderiaceae bacterium | reverse complement strand
CAGATCATGAAACTGACCAATGAAATCGGCCAGCAGACTCTGGTAGACGACTTCATCATGAAAGCGGCCGATATTGCGCAACTCGCGCGTGCGGTGATAGGCCACCTCGGCGATAGCCGTCAGATCATTGAAGGCTGCGTACCAGGCGCCGCGCGAGGCATCATTGAAGCGGTTACCGTCCGGGCGGGTATAGGTGAAGGCGGCATTGATGCTGGCCTCCCCCCACACATTGAAGGCCAGTTCACGGGCATCAAGACCGCTCATGCCCTGGCTTTGCGCCTTGAAGCGGCGGTTGGTCAGCCCCTCCAGCGCCGCAATCAGCTCGAACTCTTCGTCATCATCGACCAGTGCCCGCAGCACCGGGGGCTTGTAGTACGCGGTGGGCACGAGTCGCACCGTGGCCATCTGCTTGACCAGCACCAGCGGCGGAGTCAAACACCGCCTCGCAGAGCGTCCATGTAGTTGCGCGTATCGATCAGCGCCGGCAAGCCACCGGCAGCCATGAACTGCACCGGCGCCCGCCCGGCAAACAAGGCTGCGGTATTGGGCAGGCTCACCCACTCATCGGCCAGCGGCTCGCTGAAATACAGATGCAAGGCCTTGTACAAACCAACAATGGCGCTCAGCCGCATTTGCTGATCCTGGCTGAAGCGCCCCGTCCATTCGCCTTGCTTGATGCGTGTCCAGGTGCGAGCGCTGACCCCGATGAGACCCGCCGCAGCGGCATTGTCGAGGCCCCAGGCCTGAACGATGCGGGCATAGGCCTTGGCCCCGACCCGAGCTACCCGGGCCGGGTCGGCAAGCAGCGAGACCGGATCGCTGATATTTGGTGCGCTTGGCAGGGATAAGGCAGACATGGCAGCAGACTCCCGTGATGTTGAGAGGCCCAACCAGCTATGGCAGAGGGCTTACAAAGCCCATTATACGCCAAATGGCGAGATTATTCACGCCATTTGGCCATCTTGATGTTCCACTGACCTGCCAATGCGCTTATTACCTGCTCAGGCAATAAGTTGAAGCACGCTGCCGATCAGCTGGCGGCAGTAGCCGTCAGCTCCCGCAATGAACGGCGTTGGCGGCCTTCGGCGTCGAAATTCTCAGCGCTCAACCATTGCTCATGGGCGGCGAGCACAGCCGGCCACTCGCTGTCGAGCAACGAGAACCAGGCGGTATCGCGGTTGCGCCCGCGCACTACCACCGCTTGCCGGAACAAGCCCTCGTAAGTGAAGCCGAGACGGCGCGCGGCAGCCTGCGAACGGGCATTGCAGGAATCACACTTCCATTCGAGGCGGCGATAGCCCAACTCGAACACATAGCGCATCAGCAGGCTCAGCGCCTCAGTGGCCAGCGGGGTGCGTTGCAAAGGGGTCAGCAAATGGATGTGGCCGATTTCGATCACGCCATGCGCCGGATTGATGCGCATCAGGCTGGCCAGCCCGAGGGCCTTGCCAGCCGTATCGAGAATCGTATAGAAAAACGGATCATCGCCGCTTTGCATCGTGCCAAGCCAACGCAGCCATTCACCTTTGTCGTGAAACGGACCGTAAGCAAGATAGGTCCAGTCGCTGTCGTCAGGTGCCATTTGCACCGCCTCGAACAGCTGATCGCCGTGGCGATCGGCGTCGAGTTTTTCGACCGCACCAAAGCGCCCGGTCAATCGATGCCCTTCCGGAAATGCCACGGGTTCCCAGCCGGGTACTTCAACCCCGACCGGCTGGCCGAACTCGTTGGATGAAATCGGACCTGTCATCTGAATGCCCCCTTCAGAACTGCTTGAACGAACGCTCGGAAACAACGGTGTTATTGAATGCCGCGGCTCAAATCGGCCATTACGTCTTCGACATGCTCGAGCCCGACAGCCAGCCGCAACGCGCCATCGCTCAAACCGCTGGCCAGCCGCTCGGCCGGGTCGATCTTGGCATGAGAGGTACTGGCCGGATGGGAAATCGTGCCTTTGACATCGCCCAGATTCGTAGTGATTGAAAGCAACTCGCAATGATCGATGACCCGCCAGGCCGCCGCCTTGCGTTCGGCCTCGGTGTCACCACGCATCGTGAAGCACAGCAGAGCACCGCCCGAGCTTTGCTGACGCATCGCCAGTTCATGCTGGGCATGACTGGGCAGGCCCGGATAAAGCACCTCGCTGACGGCATCTTGCTGTTGCAACCATTGCGCCAGTTCGAGCGCATTGGCCGATTGCTGGCGCAGGCGAATGGTCAGGGTCTCGAGCCCTTTGAGCGTGACCCAGGCATTGAACGGCGACATGACCGCGCCGGTGGTGCGCAAGAACGCGCGCACCGATTCGTTGATGATCGTGGCGCTGCCGACGGCGGCCCCACCCATCACGCGTCCCTGCCCATCGAGAAACTTGGTCGACGAATGCACAACGATGTCCGCTCCCAGAGCGAGCGGTTGCTGCACAGCCGGCGAACAAAAGCAGTTGTCGATGACCAGCAAAGCCTTGTTGGCATGGGCAATGGCGGCCAGGCTGGCAATATCGCCCACTTGCGTCAGCGGATTGGACGGCGATTCGGCGTACAGCAGTTTGGTATTGGGGCGAACCGCCGCCTGCCAGGCATCGAGGTCAGTCA
Source organism: uncultured Burkholderiaceae bacterium (assembly GCA_963976885.1). Lineage (GTDB taxonomy): Bacteria > Pseudomonadota > Gammaproteobacteria > Burkholderiales > Burkholderiaceae_E > JAUIAI01. The sequence goes on along the minus strand of CAXBNM010000065.1, from coordinate 14,177 downwards.
GTGGCACGAGCGTGCTCTCGACCCCGAAGCGCTTGAGAATGCCGAACAACTGCAGGGACGCACCAAACAACTCACGGGCTGCAACGATATGATCGCCCGCCGAGCAAAGACTCATTAGGGTGGCAGTAATGGCAGCCATGCCACTGGCCGCCGCCACGCATTCTTCGCCGCCTTCGAGCGCGGCCAGCCGCTGCTCAAAGATGCTGACGGTGGGATTGCCCGCACGGCTGTAGAAGTAACCCGGGTCTTCGTTGGAGAAGCGTGCCGCCGCCTGCTCAGCGCTGTTGAAAACAAAGCTGGAGGTCAGAAACAGCGGCTCGCTGTGCTCTTGATACTGGGTTTTATCAATGCTGCGGCGAACCGCCTCGGTATCGGGGTGGTAGTTGGGCCGGGGTTTGCTATCGCCTGAGTCCGTCATCATTCAATCAGGCTAGCACGGAGCTGAAGCCCAGGTCCATTTGATCGCCAACCTCTTCTTCCGGATTCTGCGCCATCAGCACCCGCTGCGACATCTCGAGCTGGTCGAGGTAAGCGGTATCGACATCACCGGTAATGTAAGAGCCGCTGAAGCACGAATCTTCAAAGGAAGTCAGACGCGGATTGGCATCGGTGATCGACTGACGCATCGCTTCGATGGACTGATAGATCATGGCATCGGCACCCAATGCACGGCGAATTTCGTCTTCGCTACGCCCATGAGCCAGCAACTCGGAGCGGGTCGGCATATCGATCCCGTAAACGTTCGGGTAGCGTACCGGCGCGGCGGCCGACGCAAAGTAAACCTTGTTGGCACCGGCCTCGCGAGCCAGCTGGACGATTTCGCGCGAGGTCGTGCCGCGCACGATGGAATCGTCAACGAGCAACACGTTCTTGCCCTTGAACTCGACGCCCATCGCGTTGAGCTTCTGGCGTACCGACTTCTTGCGCACCGTCTGACCGGGCATGATGAAGGTTCGACCCACATACCGGTTCTTGATGAAGCCTTCCCGGTAGGCAATACCCAGACGCATCGCCATCTGCATGGCCGAGGGGCGTGAGGTATCCGGAATCGGCATCACGACATCGATATCACCGAGCGGCAATTCGCTGGCGACCCGACGAGCCAGATGCTCGCCCATGTTCAGTCGCGCCGAATACACCGAGGCGCCATCGATGATTGAATCGGGACGGGCAAAGTAAACGTATTCGAACAGGCACGGATTCAGGCTGAAGGTGCGGGCGCACTGGCGGCTGTTGAAGTTGCCGTCGATGTCGATGAAAAGCGCTTCGCCGGGGTTCAGGTCGCGCACCAGTTCGAAGCCCAGTCCGGCCAGCGCCACCGATTCGGACGCCACCAGGTACTCGCTGCCCGACTCGGTTTCACGCACGCCGTAGCAAAGCGGGCGAATGCCGTGCGGGTCGCGAAACGCAACCACCCCATAGCCAGCCACTTCGGCGACGCAGGCATAACCACCGCGCACCCGCTCGTGAACCTGCGCGACCGCGTTGAAGATCGAGTCTTCGTTCAGGCTGATGCCCGGCGCCGTCGCCTGCAACGCATTGGCAAAGACATTGAGCAACACTTCCGAATCGGAGTCGGTATTGATGTGGCGGCGATCGAGCCGGAACATCTCTTCCTTGAGCTGCACGGAGTTGGTCACATTACCGTTGTGCGAGAACGTAATGCCGAACGGCGCATTGACGTAAAACGGTTGCGCCTCTTCGAGCTTGCCCGAGGTGCCTGCCGTCGGGTAGCGCACATGGGCCAGCCCAGAGAAACCGGGCAACGAGCGCATATTGCGGGTGCGAAACACGTCGCGCACCATGCCATTGCCCTTGTGCATCGAAAACGTGTTGGTGAAGGTCGTGGCAATGCCGGCGGCATCCTGGCCTCGGTGCTGCATTAACAGCAGTCCGTCGTACAGGAGTTGATTAACCGGTTTGCTTGAAACAACTGCGAGAATGCCGCACATACCGCGCTCCCTGCGGGTTAACCGACCGTCTTGCTACGGGCCGGTTTGAGCTTTTGGAGATCAGGAAAAAATTCAATCGCTTTGCCCGACGTGAAGTCGAGCAAAGGTCGGGACACTGCTTTTTGCCACGCCGGCTGCTTGTGCATGTCAAGCAATACACCGGCGGTTGCCAGCACCACAATAATCAGTACCGCCCGCGCCAGGCCGACGATACCACCAAGCGAGCGGTCGGCGCCGGCCAGTCCGACGCTGCTCAGCCCCTTGGAGAGCACGACGCCAATCAGGCGGACTACGAAAAACACCCCCACAAAGGCGATCAGCAGACCGGCCCATGGATAGGCATTCAGGCCCGTATAAGCCGATATTGTCGCCCCGAGCATGGGTGCGCCGATAAAAGCCACCACCCAGCTGCCAAGGTCGCAAATTGATTTGACCATGCCGCGAAACAAGCCCAGACCGGCCGACAACAGCACGATCAAAAGAACCAGATAGTCCCAGCCGGTGAGCATTTCAAGATAAGGCATGGTCTGGCGATCGATTCAACGTGGGGTTAAAACACAAATAGCAACCCTGCCGGGTCGCAAACGCATGACGAAAGGAAGGTACGGCGATCAGGGCGCAATAAGGGCGGTTTCGACGCCTTCGGTGCGCAATTTATCGCGAGTGACGTTGGCCTGGTCGCGATTGAGATAAGGGCCGATCCGTACGCGGATACGAACACCTTTTTTCGTGGTGATCTTTTCGGTATAGGCGTCAAAGCCCAGTTCCCGGGCGCGCCGGACCTGTGCCGAAGCCCCTTTGCGCGACGAAAACGCGCCGATCTGCACCACGTAACCGCTGGGCGAAGCCGCCTCGACGTTGTTACGGTCGGTACGGCGCTCGGGCATGGGTGGCGGGGCCTTGGAGGCCTTGTCGACGGCAGCCGCAGCGTTGGCCGTGATTACAGGCTTTTCACTGGCCTGTACGGGCACGACGGTACGGTCGGCTTCGGCCTTGCCGGCGTCGGCGGCCGCTTCCGGCGCCGGTGTGGTGCCGGTGGGGTTGAAGCGATTGGCGTCCAGTTGCGGCGCTTCGCTGGCCGGACGGGTAAACAGCCCGGAGCGCTCCCCTTCTTCAGGGGTAGCGGCGGCCCGCCGGTAAGAAGTGTCGGGCCAGTATTGCGTCCGCCGGCCAAAGTCTTCGCGACTCGGAATGCTGACGTCGATACCGCCAATGGCCTGGCGCGGTTCGGACTCAAGCGCCAGCGGCAGCAGCACAATGGCGGCCAGCGCCAGCAGGCTTGCGCCGATGAAGCGTCGCCGGGCCCGCTGCTTTTGCGGCAGCGAAGGATCCTGCTGTTCGTTTTTGGCGGTTGAGCGCTTGGCCATGGGCTTGGTTTGCGTAGGAGGATTTGGTCTCAGCGCACCGTCACAGCGTGTCGGCAACGGTATAGAACGACCCAAAGACTACGATTCTATCAGCCTCATTGGCGCTTTCGCGCGCTTGAGCCAAAGCTAGACGCGCATTGGCAACGGTTCGCACGGTTCTGTCGCCCTCATCACCAAAACCGCGGGCCCGCAACTTTGCGGCGACCGATTCGGCGCTTGCCGCCCGCGGCGTGGGCAAATCAACAACCAGCCAGTGATCGATCCGGTCACCCATCGCATCGATGACTTTGTCGATATCCTTGTCCGCCATTACGCCGAAGACGCCGTAGGTGAACGGAAAAAAGCCCATGTTGTCGAGATTGGCGGCCAGATGAGCAGCCGCGTGCGGGTTATGGGCCACATCGAGAATCACCTGCGGCCGGCCCGGCAGCATCTGACAGCGCCCCGGCAGCGAAACCGTGGCCAGCCCGGTACGGACCGCTTGCGCGGTAATCGGCATGGTGTCGCGCAAGGCCTCAAAGGCCGCCAGCGCGGCCGATGCGTTGAGCAACTGGTTGGCGCCGCGCAAGGCCGGGTAAGCCAGAGAATTACGCCGTTGCGCACGCCCGGCAAACGACCATTGCTGGCGATCGCCGGCGTAATTGAAATCGCGCCCGAACAGGCGCAGATCGGCACCAATCTGCGCCGCATAGTCGATCAGCGCCGCGGGCGGCACCGGATCGGCACAAATGGCCGGTCGGCCGGGCCGGAACACATGGGCCTTCTCCCAGCCGATTGTTTCGCGGTCCGAGCCCAGAAAGCTGACATGATCGATATCGACGCAAGTGACGATCGAGCAATCCGCATCAACAATGTTGACCGCATCGAGACGGCCACCCAGCCCGACTTCAAGAATCGTCAGGTCCGGCTCGTGGTGGGCAAACAGCCACAGAATGGCCAGGGTTGAGAACTCGAAGTAAGTCAGCGAGACCTCACCACGGGCCTGCTCAACCGCCTCGAAAGCAGCCACCAACTCCTCGTCACTGGCCGCTTCGCCGAGCCAGCGCGCCCGCTCATTGAAGTGAATGAGGTGCGGAGAGGTGTAGGTGGCGACCCGGTAGCCGGCCTGCAGGGCAATGGCTTCAAGCAGCGCACATACCGAGCCCTTGCCGTTGGTGCCGGCCACGGTAATGACGAGGCCGGGCAGCGCAAAATTCATGCGCTGATAGACCTCCCGAACGCGCTCCAGACCGAGTTCGATCTCGGTCGGATGCATGGATTCAATGCGGCTGAGCCACTGGGCAAGAGTCATGGATGGAGGAGCCGCGCCGGTCGGCCTCAGCCGGCCGGATTTTCCTGTTCTTCGTAAGTAAGAGCCGGCACCGGTGCTGGCGCGGTGTCCATCACGATGTCAGCGGGTTGGCTTTGCAGCAGCGCCAGCAATTGCGCAATTTCGCGCCGATGCTGGCGGCGATCGACGATCATGTCGATGGCGCCCTTGCGCAGCAGAAACTCCGAACGCTGAAAGCCCTCGGGCAAGGTCTCGCGCACGGTCTGCTCAATGACGCGCGGACCGGCAAAGCCAATCAGCGCCCCCGGCTCGGCAATGACGATGTCGCCCAGAAAACAGAAACTGGCCGATACACCGCCCATGGTCGGGTCGGTGAGGATGGAAATGTAGGGCAATCGGGCGCGGCTCAGATCGGTCAGCCCGGCCGTCGTCTTGGCCATCTGCAGCAGCGAGAACAGGCCTTCCTGCATCCGCGCGCCACCGGAAGCGGCAATCGAGATGAACGGCGTGCGCCGGCGCACAGCCTCCTGGATGCCACGCGAAAAGCGTTCCCCCACGACCGAGCCCATTGAGCCGCCCATGAAGTTGAAATCGAACGCAGCCGCCACGACAGGCAAGGTCATGACGGACCCGCTCATCACCAGCAAGGCTTCGGTTTCCGAGGTGGCATTGGCCGCCGCGTCGAGGCGGTCCGAGTATTTCTTGCTGTCGCGAAACTTCAGCGCGTCGGCGGGCCGGATCTGGTCCCCGATGACTTCGCGGTTGTCGGGATCGAGCAGCAACTCGAGCCGGCGCCGGGCACCGATGCGCAGATGATGGTTGCACTTCGGGCAGACATGCTGATTGGCATCGAGATCGGCCGAGTACAGCACGGTATCGCAGGACGCGCACTTGACCCAGATTCCTTCCGGGACTTTCTTGGCCTGATTGGCCGAACGCTTGATACGTGGCGGAATCAGTTTATCGAACCAACTCATGAGCGCTCCCCGGCCGGTGGCGCGAGTTCGTCGAGGGCATCGCGAATCTCGCCAATGAAGTTACGGACCCGTTGCACGGCTTGCTCCGGATCGCCGTCAGCAACAACCTGAATGACACGGGTGCCAATGACTACCGCATCGGCTGCCTCGGCAACCGCTTTGGCGGTAGCGGCATCGCGGATGCCAAAGCCAACGCCAACCGGCAATTCGATTTTGCGGCGAACCCGGGCGACCTGGGCATGGACGTCGGCGACATCGAGGTTGCCTGCGCCCGTCGTGCCCTTGAGGGACACGTAATAGACATAGCCAGCAGCCAGTTCGGCAACGGCGGCAATCCGCTCATCGGTGGAGGTCGGCGCGACCAGAAAAATTGGCGACATGCCGACATTGCGTGCGCAACTGGCAAATTCGGCCGACTCTTCAGGCGGGCAATCGACAACGATCAGGCCGTCGACACCAGCCGCGCGCGCGGCCTCGGCGAACTCGCTCATGCCCATCGCTTCGATCGGGTTCATGTAGCCCATCAATACGACCGGGGTACGGCCGTCTTCCATCCGGAAGGTGCGGACGATTTCAAGCACATCGACCAGCCCGACGCCGGCGGCCAGCGCGGTGTCGTTGGCCGACTGAATCACCGGCCCATCGGCCATCGGATCGGAGAACGGTACGCCCAGCTCGATGATGTTGGCGCCCGCCTCTGCCATCGCGTGCATCAGCGGCACGGTGGCCTCACGGTTGGGAAAGCCGCCGGTAACATAGGGAATCAGCGCCTTGCGGCCCTGACTGGCGAGATGTTCAAAGGTTGCCTTGATACGATCGGTCATGTCTGGAGTTATCCGTTGAGGCCTTGGCGACTGGCCAGCTCGGCCTGTTCTGCGACGGTTTGCATGTCTTTGTCGCCACGCCCTGAAAGATTGACCAGAATGATCTTGTCGGTCGGCAATTCGCGAGCCAGCTTGGCCGCGTAGGCCAGCGCATGGCTGGATTCAAGCGCCGGAATGATGCCCTCGATGCGACAGCAATCATGGAACGCGGCCAGCGCCTCGGTATCGTCGATGGTCACGTAGCGGGCGCGCTCATTGTCTTTGAGCCACGCATGCTCAGGCCCGACACCGGGGTAGTCAAGCCCGGCCGACACCGAATGGGTCTCGGTAATCTGGCCATCGTGGTTTTGCAGCAGATAGGTGCGATTGCCATGCAGCACGCCGGGCACGCCCGCCGTCAGCGAGGCGGCGTGATGGCCCGACTCAATGCCCTCCCCGCCAGCTTCCACGCCAACCAGTTGGACGTCTTCATGGGTGATGTAGGGGTGGAAGATACCGATGGCATTGGATCCGCCGCCCACGCAGGCCACCACGTAATCGGGTTGCCGGCCAGCCTCTTCAGGCATTTGCTCCAGGCACTCCAGACCAATGACAGCCTGGAAGTCGCGCACCATCATCGGATACGGGTGCGGTCCGGCCACCGTCCCGATAATGTAGAAGGTGTCGTTGACGTTGGTCACCCAGTCGCGCATGGCTTCATTGAGCGCGTCTTTCAGGGTTTTGGAGCCGGACTCAACCGGCACCACCGTCGCGCCGAGCAACTTCATGCGCTGCACGTTCTGCTGCTGGCGCACGATATCGGTCGAACCCATATAGACCACGCATTCCATGCCGTAGCGCGCCGCCACCGTCGCACTGGCCACGCCGTGCTGGCCGGCACCGGTTTCGGCGATGATGCGCGTCTTGCCCATGCGCCGGGCCAGCAAGGCCTGACCGATGGTGTTGTTGATCTTGTGCGCGCCGGTGTGGTTGAGATCTTCGCGCTTGAAATAGATTTGCGCGCCGCCGAGTTGCTCGGACCAGCGCCGGGCGTGATAGACAGGCGACGGACGGCCGACGAAGTGCGTCAACTCGTCATGAAACTCCGCCACAAAATCGGGATCTTCGCGAAACCGCTCGTAGGCATCGCGCAGTTCGGCCAGCGCGTGCATCAGGGTTTCAGCGACGAAAGTTCCGCCGTACGGACCAAAATGGCCCGCGGCATCGGGGAGATTGTAGGATTTCAAGCGTTCCTCTTCAAAACTTGTGCATCGGCGGCCACAACGGCCGCGACGAAAGCTTCCATGCGGTTCAGGTCCTTCTTGCGGGGCTCTGATTGAATGCCCGACGAAACATCAACCGCGACCGGTTGCAGACATTCTATGGCTTTGCCGACATTAGTGCTGTCCAGGCCCCCAGACACGATCAGCGGCCATTGATGTTGCGACGGCACCCATGACCAGTCAAACCCTTTGCCGCTACCGCCAAAGCCCTTCGTATAGGCATCCAGCAAATAAGCCTCGGCATTTGCATGGTCAACCGTCGATGTTAACAAATCATTCGGCCCCTGCATTCTGACCGCCCGCCAGTAGGGTTGCTCGGGCAACAATGAGCTTTTACAGGTTTCAGGGCTCTCGTTGCCATGAAACTGGATCACATCGAGTCCGATCCGGCTGGAGTAGTCGCGCACCTGTGCCGGTTCGGCATCGACAAACAGACCCACCACCGTGACCCAGGAGGGGATCAGGCGCCGCAAATAGCGCGCCTCATCGAGGCTCAGCAGGCGCGAGCTGCGCGAATAGAACACCAGCCCGATCGCGTCGACCCCCAGGCCGGTGGCCACGCGGACGTCTTCGTCGCGCACCAGGCCACAGAATTTCATACGGGTTCGTTGCGTCATCACTGCTCCTGAACATCATCATCGCTGGCGCCGGGCCGGAAGGCCACACCATCGACGCGCCGATACGATGGCAAACCATCTTCGGGGCGATACCGGGCCCCGCAAAAATAAAGCCCGTCGGGGGCAAACGGCGGTGCCGCGACGGTGCGGTCACGGCCAGCCAGCAATTGCGCCATCCACTCGACCGGCCGGCGGGACTGCCCGATCATCACCAGCGCCCCGACAAGATTGCGAATCATATGATGCAAAAAAGCGTTGGCGGTGAAGGTCAGGCAGATCAGCTCGGCCGAGCCAGTGATCTGGACGGGCTTCATCGTGCGCACCGGCGAGGCAGCCTGACACTGCGAAGACCGAAACGCCGAGAAATCATGCTCCCCGGTCAGGCATTGCGCGGCCGCGCGCAGCCGCGCCACCTCGACCGGCCGAAACGACCACCCTGCCCGACCGCTCCAGAATGGCTCCGGGGTCGGTGCCACCCGCAACAGATATTGATATTGCCGCTCGGTAGCGTCGAAGCGCGCGTGGAAGTTCGGCCGCACGGCGTGCACCGCCTGCACCGCAATGCTGTCGGGCAGATGGCTGTTGGTGCCGCGCAGCCAGGCCGATGCCGGACGCTGCACGGGCGGATCGAAATGCACGGTCTGGGCCAACGCATGTACCCCGGTATCGGTACGTCCGGCGCAAACCACGCGCACAGGCTCACCGGCGATCCGGGCCAGCGCCTGTTGCACGAAATCCTGAACCGCCTTGCCATCGGGTTGAGTTTGCCAACCGTTGTACGGGCGGCCGTCATAGGCGACGGTCAGTGCCAATCTTTCCATGAGCCGCTCAGCTTCCTCCTGATGCGGTGCCAATCCCGCTGCGCTGGGCTCAGTTTTGCGCCGGCCCAATAACAAAAACGGGGAAGCTTACGCTTCCCCGCCAAAAAGGTCCCTGGCTGGACCTAACTTATTTTCGAAAGCATCGCTCGCGCTTTCTGTTGTTGTACGTTGTCGCCATCCTTGATGACTTCGTCAAGGAGTTCGCGGGCACCTTCCTTGTCGCCAATCTCTTCATAAGCCGAAGCCAGATCGAGCTTGGTGGCCATTTCCTGCCATTTCGCACCATCGCCAGCCGGGGCCGTATCGGCCTCTTCGGTCGACAGGTCCAGACCGATCGAAGCCAGATCGACTTCATTCGCTTCACCGCCGCCGCCGGCCTGACCGTGCATGGAGTCCAGTGACGGAATTTCCATGTTCATGTCGTCCATGTCGGCAATAGCGGCCGGCTCGGGCGCCTGAAGCGTGTCTTCCAGCTCAAGCGTGGGCATCTCGACATTGGTCTGCAGGGCCGCACTCAGCGTATCGGCGTCGCGGCTCAGATCAGCCGTGGTGTCGATCTCGGTGGTGATATCAAGGTCGAAGTCCAGTCCGTCCAGGTCTTCATCAGGGTCAACCTGAGCGGCCTTGGGCTGCTCCATGCCGGTGTCATCGCCAGCGTCGCTGAACGATTGCAGATCGGTGGCACCGTCATCGGTGATGCTCGGCTCGCCTTCGGCGGACAGCGCATCCATCAGATCGGCAGCGCCGTCAACACTGGCCGCAGCCCCCGCACCGGCGAGGCCGGCAACCCCTGCCATCGGCGGATCGGCAATTTCGCCGTCACCGGTGTACAGCGGGTTCTCCGGATCAATCGCCAGACCCATCGTGATGACCTTGGGCCATTCTTCGTTCTGACCACCGGTGGCGTCGTACATCTCGCGAGCTACAGCCCCGTAGGCAGCAGCATCCTTGCGGCCAGCATAGATTTCCAGCAATTTCAGCCGGATAGCCTGCCGGTCAGGCTGACGCTTGAGGGCTTCCTTGAGAATTTCTTCAGCCTGCGCTTCGCGACCGTAAGCAATGTAGACCTCGGCCTCGGCAATCGGATCGACTTCGGTGGTGTGAACATCCACCGAGGTGTCACTGACCGCTGCGGTATTGAACAAGGTGTTATTGGTGTCGACATCATGTCCGCCGGTCGTGCCGAACAGCGAGTTGGCAGCAAACGCGTCGTCCCCACCCAGGGTGTCTTCGAACGAGTCGTCGGCGCCCTTGCTCTTGCGACGACGCCAGGCAAAGAAGCCGCCAATGGCGATCAATGCTGCCGCGCCAATCGGGACGATCGGGTTGGAGGTCACCGAATTCATGACCGTGTCGACCAGGTTCTCTTCAACCGGGGCAACCGGTGCCGGTGTCGGCGCAACCGCCGTTTGAGCACGGGCTGCGACTGCCGCGGCGGCAGCTGCGGCCTGATCGGTCGCATCGTTCACGGCAGCGCCAGCACCAGCCGCGGCATTCTCGGCACTGGCCCGTGCCGCATCCGCCGCGCCGGCCATGGTGTCAGCCGCCGCATCAACCCCGGCAGCCATCTTGTCGGTCGCGTCAGCCGCCATCGAGGCGGCCTTGTCACCGGCCTGATCAACCATGGTGTCAACAGCCGGCAGCGGCATGCTGGCGGCAGCATCACTCGAGCCTGCATCAGCACCAGCGATCGGTGCCGTCGGTGCCGTCGGTGCCGTCGCGCCGGCATCGGTCGCGCTTGCATCGGCACCGGCAGCCGGCTCGGTCATCGGTGTGGAAGCTTGCGGATCGGCTGGCGTTTCAGCGACCATCGGCGACGTCACATCGCCAGTCACCGGCGCCATCGTTGCACCGGCAGCACTGCCGTCGGATTGCAATTTGACAACCTGGTTGCCCAGATCGGCCAGTTGTTTGTTCTTCAGTTCGAGCAAGCGCTGCAGGTCGGCAACGTTGCGCTCAAGCTCGGAAACCCGACCCTGCGCATTACGCAGCGCGGTATCCCGGGCAATGTCAGATTCGGCAGCCTTGGCCTGGGCATCGCTCTGGCCGGAAGCCGAGGTCGCGGCACCGCTGGCGCCGGTCGCATCGCGACTCAGTTTCAGCTCGTCGGTGTCGGTAACCGTCTGCCCGGTGTTGCTCGAAGCCTCACCAATACTGCCCACGGCGGCATCGGAATCGGCAACCGGACCTTGCGCCTCATCTGCTTCACCAGCCGCATCGGCCAGTCGCGCACGGTATTCACGCCAGGCTTCGTTGCTGGCCTGAATTTCGCGAACGGCCTCAGCACTGGAAATCGCATCGATTTCGGCCTGCTCCGGCATGACCAACTCGGCACCGGCGCGCAACTGATGCACGCCGCCGAAGAACGCCCCGGTGTTCTTGCGATAAATGGCAACCATCGCCTGATTGAGAGAGGCAGCGTTGGGCTGCAACTCACGGGCGATGCGGGCCAGCGTGTCGCCACTCTGCACGCGACGGGTTCCCGGCGCATCCGAGACAACAGGCGCAGCCGATGGCGTTGACGACCGCTGGGCCGCCGGCGCAGCGGCGCTGCCTGCATTGTTTGTGCCGGCGCTACTGGCGCCAGCGGTTCCGGCGGTGCCTGCGACGGCGGACCCGGCGGCACCAGCAGCCTCGGCGGCACGCTTGGCCTCATAGGCACGACGGGCAGCGGCAATCCGGGCGGCGCGCGCAGCTTCGGCGCCAACCGGAGCCGGCGCCTCGCTCGACGGCACCCTGGCAGCGGCGGGCGCTACCGCACTGTTGGGCGCCTGCGTCGCGGCCAACACGGTCGTGCTCGAGGCACCCCCTTCGATGGGTCGCGGCTGACCGACGCGCAATTCGGGCGGATCGAGCAGGAAGGTATATTCGCGAACGAATTTGCCGTTCGACCAGGTCAGTTCGACCAGGAGATCAACAAAAGGTTCATTAATGGGTTTGGCCGAGGTGATGCGGACTGTGGCACCTGCCCCGTTTCGCTGAACGTCGAACCTGAGCTGCGTCAGCGCCGGATTGAACTCCAGACCTGCCTGACGGAAGGCATCCGGGCGTGCAAGCCTGGCCTTCAGCGAAGAAGCTTCGTCGTCGGTGAGCGAGGTGATTTCGACCTCGGCGAGCAGCGGCTGTCCGAGCGCGGACTGGACCGTCAAGCGTCCCAGACCGGCAGCTTCAACTGGCAAACTGACCGACGAGAAAACCGTGGCCAGCGCAAGCGCCATAGCAGACGAGCCAAACTTCTTTTGCAGCGGTGAGCGCCTGCTAACTCGCGACGTTTTAGATGTCGTCAAGACCTTCCCCAAAGCGATCTCCTCGATCGTTGCAGCGTAACATCAGGCACTTAGCGTAACAAGGTAAACACAGTGTTAACAGTTTGTCGGTGTTGTAAACACCTTACTCAAAACTGCGTAAGCCTGCGCCAGGCCCTGATGCCATAACTTCCTGTCGCCTGAGTGGCCGAAAAAACCACCACAAAATAGTAAAAGCCAGCGACATCTGGCACCAGAGTCTACTTGAAGCCCTTGCCGAAGTGTCCGAAAACTGCCACATATGAGTGCCAGTCAACAACACTTAACAAGTGCACACCGCCAAGTAACTCTCTGATTCACGCGAAAACAATGAACAACCTTTCCTGCCGGCTGTCCGGCTAAAAAACGGTCAACCAGTGAGGTGATTTCCAATCCCTGAGTGGCCATCGTGTTGCTTTGATGGTCACGCCGATGTTGGTCTACCTCATGGGACGTTCTTAGCGACTCACGAGAATGCGCAACATTCGGCGCAGTGGTTCGGCCGCCCCCCACAAGAGCTGGTCGCCCACCGTGAAGAGACTGTAGATCCCGGGTTCTACCGCTAATGCCCTAACCCGCCCAACGGCGATTTTCAGGGTACCGGTGACACTTGAGGGGCTCAGAGCGTGCATCGAACTGTTGCGTTCGTTAGACACGAGCTCCACCCACTCATTGCCGGCGGCCAGGCGCTGTTCGACTTCAGCGACCGGCAAGGCCTTGTTGAGTTTGAGGGTCAGCGCCTGGCTGTGACAGCGCATCGCCCCGATCCGCACGCAGAGACTTTCGATCGGAATGTGCCGATCGGCGCCAAAGCCGAGGATCTTGTTGCATTCGGCATCGGCCTTCCATTCCTCGCGCGACATGCCGTTGCCCAGATCGGTATCGATCCAGGGAATCAGGCTGCCGGCGAGCGGCACGACGGTTTGTTCGGTCGGGAACGACGGCGCGCGCATGGTTTCGATGACTTTGGCATCGATATCGAGAATGGCCGAAGCCGGATCGTTCAGCAACGGCGCCACTGCCCCGTGAATCGTGCCCATCTGCGTGATCAGTTCGCGCATCTGCTGAGCACCGCCCCCGGAGGCCGCCTGGTAAGTCATGCAGGTAGCCCACTGGACGAGGTCTTCAGCCAGCAAACCGTGCAGCGCCAGCATCATCAGGCTGACCGTGCAATTGCCGCCGATGAAGTCGCGTGTGCCCTTGTCGAGCGCCGAATCAATGACATGGCGGTTGATGGGGTCGAGCACCACCACTGATGAATCGGCCATGCGCAGGCTGGACGCCGCGTCGAGCCAATAGCCCTGCCAGCCGGCCTCACGCAGCGCGGGGTGAATCTGCTTGGTGTAGTCACCCCCCTGACAACTCAGAATGACGTCAAGTTCGGCCAGCGCCTTGAGATCATTGGCGTCGCCCAGCGGTTGCCCGCCGAGCGGCGCCTTGCCGCCGGCATTCGAGGTGCTGAAGAACACCGGTTCGAAATGCTCGAAATCGCCCTCTTGGTGCATGCGATCCATCAGGACCGAACCCACCATGCCTCGCCAGCCAACCAGACCTACTTTCATGACTTACGCTCCAGCCGTCAACGCGCTGACCAGCGACAAGAAGCTCGCCAGCGGATTGGCCAGCCCTTTGCCGGCAATATCGGGCGCCGAACCGTGGATGGGCTCGTACATGCCAAAGGCCTTCTGATTGATGGAGGCCGACGGCAACATGCCGATCGAGCCGGTCAGCATCGACGCCGCATCGGACAGAATATCGCCAAACATGTTGCCCGTCACGATGACATCGAACTGCTTGGGGTTA
>CAXBNM010000064.1:0-16781 GCA_963976885.1 uncultured Burkholderiaceae bacterium | reverse complement strand
CCGACAAGCAGCAACTCCAGCCAGAAGGTGAAGGTCCAGGCGGCAACTGCCGCCGGCGGGGCCTGCCAGGCCAGTGCCGCGCCCGCACTGATGGCACAGGCGGCGCTGATCATTGCCGCGCCAAGGAATCGGCCCAGCACCCAGGTCAGGCGGCTGATCGGCGCGGCCAGCAGCATTTCTATCCGCCGTTCGCCGAACTCTCTGCCGATCTGACTGGTGATCATCGCGGCCAGCATGATGATCACGCCCAGGCGCAGCACCGGGGCAGCAATCGCCAATGCGGCATCGGTATGTTCGATCATCGTCACTGCGTTGACGAACCATTGCAGGCCGGCACCGAGGGCCACCAGAACGACGAGCATTGAAGGCAGGCGCGCATTCCAGGCTTCGAGCCAGGTGTGTGTTGCCAGAATAATGGCGGGATGCTTCATTGCACGAATCCTCCACGAACAAGGGTATCGGCCAGCATCGGATACGAGATCCAGGTGAGCTGGTCGTCAAACGAGCCGTCGGTCGCGCCAGCTGGCGCAAACGATCGGCTGACCCAGGCGCGAGCCACGCTGCGATAGGCATTCTGGCGTTCATCGGCCGACCATAAAGCGGTGTCGTTACCGTTGATGCCTTGTGACCAGACGACCGCTACCGAGTTGGTTGCCAGCGTGTTGGCGGTGGTGCCGCAGCGATTTGCGCCTGCCGTCATGTCAGTGCTGCTGCGGCAGATGAATAAGCCTTGTCCGGCTGCAATCGACTGTTGCACATCGACTCGACGTGACATCAGCGTTGGCGCACCGAGGCCGGGCGAGGTGAGGGCGTCGATGGTGGTGCCGGCCAGACGGCTGATGCCGTACCGATAGGCGCGACGGTAGGTACCGTTGCCAGAGCCGGCACCGTCGTCAAATTCGTCATAGAGCATGCCGGCGGTGTCGACACCGTTCAAGCCGAGTGTTACGGCGGGCAGAAAACCGGCTTCGGTACTGCAGCGTACGATGCCGCCTGCGTTGGAGGCAATCGCTTCCTGACCGTTGCCGGTTGCGATGGCGGGACATGGCAGACGACCGTTCGAGCCCGCGAAAGCCAGCAATGCATTGTTGATCTGTTCAAGCGTTCGGGTGGTTGCCCGCACATTGGATTGTTCGGTTTGCTTGGAGATCGACGCGACCAGACCGACTGCCGCCAGCGACAGAATGACCAGGCCGATGGCGATCTCCACCAGCGAGAAACCGCGCTCGGTTTTGTCGCCTCCGGAAACTGGAGGGATGCCGGGTCTGTTCATGATTCAGTCGATGGGATAGAGACGATCATTGCGGGGGCCAGTGCCTTGTTCGTAGCTGATGAAAACGTCGGGTGTGCCACCAGCGTTTTCGGTGGTGTCGAGCCAATCCGCAAGATTGGCTGACATTGCACCGGCTGTGACCGGACGTTGCTGAGTGCCCCGCGAAACGGCCCAAGGGGCCTGACGAATGGCGCTGCCGGGTGAAATCAGCAAGCCGTCAACATCGTTGCGCGTATCCAGGGTCAGGCCGGGGGCGGTACACGCGGGAGAGTCCTGATTGCACCGCGCCGAGACGCTGTACAGAAAGTAGCGCTGCCAGCCGGCATCGAGCACGGTTGCGGGCAGATCAGGTGCCTGGCCGATGCCACAGTCGCCGTCGTCCACCGCCAGGCGGCCAATCCGCAGACTGCGCTGGCAGACTGATGCACCACTGTTCAGCGGTGCTGCAAAGGGCAAATAGTTGTACGTGGTCCGGTAGGTCTGCAGTGCCGTCATCGTCAGGCGGCGGGCACGTTGTTCAAGCACCAGCAGCAATTCATCGATGGTGACGAACAAAAGCTGATCATTGAAGGCGACTGTGCCTGCATACAATCCGGCGTCATGGCTCAGCGTGCCTGAGCTGGGGCCCTTGATCAGTTGCCAGCTTTCGTTGTCCAGATGACCGTAGCCGGCATTGTTGTAGGTGCCGGGACGGCAAGGTGCGGTGCAGCCCGCGGCCACAGTAATCGTGTCGAGCCAGTTTGAAGGGGCTGCGCGCGAAGTCCGTACCTGGCCGGGCAGGGGTGGGCCGGGCAGAATCAATGCGAAGGCTACTCGGTCGCTGATTACGTTGCCGCGTGGATCCAGTACGGTCAGCCACGGATAGGGTTGCGCGCCCGGACAGGCATAAGCGGTGAACGCATTGGCCAGCATGAGCGGATTCAGATCGGGCAGGCAGGCGGCGTTGGCGGCCAGGTTTGGCGAAACAATCAACCACGGTACTTCGCCCGCAGGATCGGCGTCATCTTCCGGGGGAAAGCTCAATCCCAATTCGCGCCAGGGCAGACGGCCGAAGCAACGCGCGGCCGCTCCGGTGATTGCCGGCTGGCGCAATGCCTGCCCAGTGCTCCAGGTTCGCCATGCGCAAGCGCCAGCTTCGGCCAGACCATCATAGATTGGCTCAACAGAATCTTCACCCGCCGCGGCGGCAATGGGCAGATCGGGCAGACGGGTCAGCTGACCCAGTCGGGCTCCGGCGCCGCCCAGTGCGGGTTGCGACAGTTGCGCAAGAATCAGCGCTCGCGCCTGTTGCAGCGCCGGTGGGGTCGAGTTTGCGCGCAAGCCGGACAGCAGGCCGGCGGGGAGGATGCTGAGAGTGGCCATGGTCAGCAAAGTCAGCACGACGAACAGATAGAACACGACGCCGGTCTGCCGCCTGCGCGGCACCGGTGGTTGGCGCTTCATGCGCCGGATTGCATCTGTCAGTCCAGTGAACATATCAGCGAGGTGCCGCGCCGGCCGATGTCCTGGCGCTGGCGGGCGACTCGACACCAGCGGCGCCGCCAACCGAAGACTCAGTGTTGGGCAATGTCTGCCCGGGTTCAACCAGGCTGACGCCATCGGCGGTGCGTACGGCCAGTCGCCGCCCGTTCAGTTGCAAGCGGGACCTGGCATTGGTCTGATCGATTTGCTCAAGGCGCACGCCACCAACCCAGCCCGTAGCGCGGCCGCCCGAACGAAGGACACTGCCGTTATAGCGAGCCGTCGGGGGCAGTTCTTCGGTGGTGACCTGTGCGGCCGGCACCGGTTGATGTTGCCGGCGGGCATCGATGAGGTTGCGCTGATGCGGGGTGTAAAACAAGCGACCGATCATTTGATTGTCGGTGAATCCGTTGCCGGTAATCTGATCGCCGGCCGCGGCAGCGCGCGGCGCCAGCAAAACGACTATGCTGCTCGCGAACATTGCGGCGAGAATCAAGCGGCGGGGCTTTAGGTTCATATCAATCCTCTCTGAGCCATGGGCAGACCACCGTCCAGAGACGGTTGCGCGGGTTGATCGAACAAATAGGTGTCGAGCGTGCATTGCACCTCGAGACCGTCTTCGAGCATCGAACTCTCATCAAGTCTGCTTTGCTGGCCCGACGGATTGGAACCCCCTTGCAGCTTGATCGTGCATTGATTCAGGAGCGTCAAACCGTCCAGCCCATTGGCGATTCGATCCAGCAAAGCCAGCAGATGGATCTCATGTGGCACATTGGCGCGAAAGGTCAATTGATGCCGTCCGAGCGCCAGATCAAATAACGGCAGATCGGTGGGGGGCAAGGGCTGCAATGCGCCGAGTGAAAACGCCCTGACGCCAGCAGAGTGATCGCTGACCAGTTGCTCGAAACGATCGGCCAGCTGGGTCTTCTTGAGTGCGCCAACAACGCCGCGTGCACGCAATCGCTCGAACTCGGGCTGCGCCAGGCGAGACAGCTTGATCTGCTCGCGCAGCGTGTCAATCTCGCTGCGGGTGATCAGCAATTCCTCCTGGGCCAAGGCTTGCTCGCTCAGCTTCATCTGGCGCCGGCACTCAGACCGGCAATGGTCAAGGCCAGCGCGCCGAGAATGGTGACCTTGAGTTCTCCCATCATTGTCGGTGTGGTGTTCGTACCTGTTCTGCTCATCGCGGGCGCTCCATTGGGGCCATCGCCAGACTGGCGTCCGTGCCCCCGGCCGCTTGAGCGACGTCTTGTTGGCGGCTTGCCGATCGAAACTGCAACCAGACAATTTCGAACCCATTGGCAGTGTTGGCGCTGGTATCGATATCGTCGCCGCTCTGAATCCGTCCCGTCATACCGGTTTCGGGAGAGGGGTCGAACGCGAGCGTCACGCTGTCGAGGGCACAGAAACAAGACCGGGTCAGCCGGTCGGCGAGCTCCTGAATCTGGGTGTTCGCTTCAGTCCGGGTCAGTGTTGCCGCGGTCGTGCCGAGCAAGCTGATGCGCAGGTCAGGCTCAAGCAAGGACGGTTGCATGGGTTCGGCGTTATTGCTGAAGTCGGGCGGCAGATCTACCTGCAGTGCATCGGCTGGCTGGAAGCCAAGCCCGCGCAATTGCAATCCATGGCTGCTGGCAAAGGCTTGCGACACATGAGTGGTGATGTGGGCGGCATCGGGCGCATGGGCGCGCAGCCGTGTGGCCAGTTGCGGGGCCGATACGAGGTCGTCAGGCGTGGCCGGCAGACTGGCGCGAAGCTCGCGCAATTCATTCAGCGTGGCATTCAGCTTCCTGGTTTCGGTCCGCACCAGCAAATCATCCGGGTTCGTGCCGCCGAGAAGCTGGTTGCCCAGCGCGGCCATCGCCAGACCGATTGCGCAAATGGTGGCCCCACCCGTCCACAGTCGTCTGTGCCATTGCGCGATTCGCTCAAAGCGGGTGACACGTGCATCGGCGTAGTTCAAGGTGCCGCGATGACGCTGGGCAATACCGGCCCAGACTGACAAACCTCCGGAATGTTCAATCGATGGCAAATCGGCCGATTGCGCGTTGAGCAACTTGACCGAAGTTTTGGTGTCACCGCCCAGGTCAATATGCGCTGGCGTGTTCTGAACGTTCTGGATCCCCTCGTCCACCAACCAGATCGACAGACCTTGAGTCTGAATGTCGGCCCGCACCAGTCGTTGCGTCATCAGCAAGTACTGCAACGAGCGCTGAATCTCTACGACGACTTCGGCAGCGGTTATTGCGCCCATGCCCGCCAGTCGTGAGAAGCGGACGTTACCGTTGACCAATAGCGTCTGGCGCAAGCCGGCCGGTGTGCGACTGACAAGCAGGCCGGTCTGGCCGGGCGCTACCTTGGCAATCAGTGGCCAGGCGAGCAAGGTTGGCGAGGTGATTCGTCTGATCCGCACCCGCCGCTCAAGGAGAACGTCCAGCCAGGGTGACAGGTTCACCGAGTTCTTGAGTGCGCCGATGGCGATCTGATCGATCCATTTGCGGCCATTGCGCTTGCTGCCAATACGCCGATAGGTATGCAGGTCGCTGTCGCGAAAGCGTTGTGTAATACGCCGCGCAATCAGTGCGTTGCGATCACGGCTGCTCAGACGCGGAATCTCTTCAACGCTCTGTTGTTCATCAACGTGATCAACGACCAGCGTAAAAATGTCTTTCGAGCGTTCGCTGATCCAGCTGTCAAAGTCAAGGCTGAACAACGCGGCATTGTCACCGATCTGGGTTTCCCCGGCGGGTTCGTTCGTGGCGCTGGCACTCGTCTCATCGATGTTCTCGAATCGGCCCGTGACGCGCTCGCCGCTCGGCTGGTGCGTAATGGCAATCGCGCCGTGAGCGCTCAAATAGAGTGTGTGGTGCAGTCGTTTGGTCAGCATGTGATCAGGTCCCGATCTTTGCAAGCAAGTCATAAATCGGGCCAAGCACGGCCATCATCAGCCAAGCGAGAATGGCGCCCAGCACCAGCGTCAATGCCGGTTCGATCATCGCCTGAATACGACCGATGTCTTCATCGATGTCCCGGTTGTAGAAGTCGGTTACGTTGCGCAGACCTTTGTCGATCTCGCCACTGGTTTCGCCGATGCGGATCATTCGAATCATCAGATTCGGAAAAAGGCTGACGCTCGAAAACGCATCAGTCAAACCCTTGCCCGCCTCGACTTCGTCGATTACCCGGTCGATGGATTGGGCAAGAGACCGATTGCCGACTGCGTCGCGAGCGGTGCCGATCGATTGAATGACTGGCAAGCCTGATTCATAAAGCATGGCCAGCATCGCGCAAAACCGCGACAGCAGAATCTTCTGGATAATGCCGCCAAGCACCGGGATGCGCAGTTTGAGCGCATCGAGTTTGGTGTGGGCCGCGTGGCCGCCCAGGCGCAACAGGATAAGCCCACCGATCACCAGCAATACCGGAGCCAGCAGTACGGCCCACCAGTATTGCTGCAGGAATTCCGAGAAACCCAACAGCATTCGGGTTTGCAGCGGCAACTCGCCGCCGCTCATCGAGATGATGAAATCAGCCAATTGTGGAACGAGATAAAGCAACATGAAGGCGGTAACGCCAAGCAATACGGTGATCGTAAAGGCAGGGTAGAGGAGTAGCTTCTTGAGTTGTGAAGCCAGGTCTTCCTGCCAGCGAATGTTCTTGCCGAGCTTTTCAAAAGTCTCGCCCAGTCGGCCCGATTCCTCGCCTGAACGAACCATGCCGATGAAAGTTTCGTCGAACATCCCTGGAAAGGAAGCCATTGCGGTTGACAGCGAAGTGCCCTCCCGCACAGCCTGGGCGATTGCAGATATGGCGTCTTTGAAATGGCCGTTGTCAGCGCCTTCAACCTGGTCTTGCAAGGCATCGGTCACCATCAGGCCGGCCTTCAGCGTCGTTTCCATATGCAGGCAGAAGGCAATCTTGTCGCGCGCTGTAACCTTGAAGCGAAACGCCGAGAACGTGTGTGATTGGCGCGCCGAAAGCAACTCCAGACCACTGCCGAGCAAGCGTGATTCCAGCTCGCGCGACGATACCGCCGGCATACGGCCCTGATGGACCGTGCCCTCGTCATCAATTGCGCGATAAACATAGAGACCCATGCTCAGGTTTCCTTGGCACTCGGATGAGCCATGCCGGTCAAGTCAACCACACGTGCGGCCTCATCAAGCGAAGTGGTGCCGTCGACAACTCTTCGCAGCGCGTCGTCGCGCAGATCCCGAAAACCATTGGCTCTGGCCGTCTCGCGCATTTCGCGCATGGACGCCCGCCGTGCCAGCAGATCTTCCATGTCTTCGTCGAACCGCAGCACTTCGAGCAGTGCAATCCGCCCCGAGAAACCCTGGTGGCTGCAACGCGCACAACCAATGGCGCGATAGACGGGAATGGCCTTGTCAGAGGGCAGGCCCAGCAGATTGGCCAACTCGGGTTCAAGTTCGTAACCCTCGCGGCAATGCAGGCACAGCTTGCGCACGAGGCGCTGGCCGATTGCACCAATCAGGTTGCCTGCCAACAGTTCCGGTGTCAGGCCGAGATCCTGCAGGCGCGGCAGTACGCCCATGGCCGAGTTGGTGTGCAGCGTCGAGTAGACCTGGTGCCCGGTCATGGCGGCGCGCAAGGCCATTGTGGCTGTATCACCATCGCGAATCTCGCCAACCAGAATGATGTCCGGATCCTGACGCATCAGGGAACGAATGCCGGAGGCGAAGTCCATCTTCAATCCCGCTGCCAGATTGACCTGGCGCAGCAACGGAATCGGGTACTCGACCGGGTCCTCGAGCGTCATGATGTTCACGCCTTCGCGGTTAAGCCGGGTAAGGATCGAATACAGCGTCGTGGTCTTGCCGCTACCGGTAGGGCCGGTGACCAGAATCATGCCCTCGGGGCGCGCGATCATCGTTTCGGCGAGCAATAGCTGCTCATCGGTCAGACCGAGCGCATCCATGCTGACAAGCGATCGGGTGCGATCGAGAATTCGCAGCACAAAGTTCTCGCCATGCAAGGTCGGCTGAGCCGCTGCCCGAAAGTCGATATGTCGCCCGTTCATCAGCAATGACGTACGGCCGTCTTGCGGTGCACGCGTTTCGGCGATATTCATCTGCGAGACGATCTTGAGGCGTACCAGCATGGGCGGCCAGTACTTGGCGTGCAGTGCTCGAATCTGGCGCAACACGCCATCAATACGGTAGCGAATACGCACGAAGCCTTGTTCCGGTTCGAAGTGGATGTCACTGGCTCGGCTTTGCACGGCGTCCATCAGAATCGAATCGATCATCCGAACTACCGGGCCGGTAAACTCCCGTTGCGAACTCTCCAGACTCGCAAAGTCGATCTCACCGGTCTCCATCTCATGCAGGATGCCGTCGATCGACAGGACATGACCGTAATGCGCGTCGATTGCGTTGATGACTTCGCTCTCGGCCGCCATGCGCACTTCAATGCGATAGTCGCCGTCGAGCATGGCGTTGAGCTGGTCGAGCATCACGACGTCGCTCGGGTTCGGTGAGGCCAGCGTGAGCAACTTTTCCTGCTCGTCGATGGACACCGGAAAGACGCGGTGTTGCTTGGCGGCATCGCTCGGTATCAGAGCCAGAGCCTGCGGGCTGGGAATCAGCCGGGTCAGGTCAATCTGCTCATGTCCGAGGTTTTCTGCCAGAGCCTCGCGCAAGGTCTGCTCGGTCAGAAAGCCCAGCGCAACCATGACCGCGCCCAGCGGCTGGCCGCGGGCCTTTTGTTCCAGCAACGCAATCCGCAACTGGTCGTCGCTCAGGACACCGCGGTCAATCAGCGTCTGACCGAGTGGTTTACTGCGCGGTTTGCCGGCGTGGCGGCGGGGCAGAGTTGCTGTAGTCATGGCTATTGACTCCCGTTCGCTTGCAGCGCGGTAATGCGCTGACGGACGACGGTCGCGTCAAACATCACCGCGCTGTTACCCGCTTTGTCGAGTGCTTGCTGGTAGTAGCGCAGTGCTGCCGCAGGTTGGTGAATCTGTTCCAGCGAGACGGCGAGATTGAACAAGACGTCCGGTCGGTCGGGTTGAGTGGCGTTAGCGTTGAAGTAGGCTTGCTGCGCTTCACGCCAACGACCCTGACTGGCCAGTGTGTTGCCCAGTGTCAGTTGGGCGCTCGACTGAGCCTGCGGATTACTGCTCAGGGTGCGCAGCGCGCTTTCCGATTCATCGGCCAGTGCCATGCCTCCCAGCGACAGGATGCCGGATCGCGCGACGGCGTCGTTGGGGTCAATCTGCAGGGCGCGACGATAGTATTGTTCGGCCATTGCCGTGCTGCCGCGATGTGAGGCAACACTCGCCAGTCCGATCCACCCGTCAATGGAGTTTCTGTCCAGTCTTACCGCTTGCTGGTAAGCGGCCTCGGCTTCGGTCAGGCGTTGCTCGCGCAGAGCGGTATAGCCCTGATTGAGCAGGTCGCCGGAGCTTTGCCTGGTCGGTGCAACGCGCACGAAACGTACGGGTGGCATTGCCGGCTTGGCTGATGACGCCGAGCCGGCTGCGGCGCTTGTTCGCGTCGTACGGGTAATCGTCGCCGGACTCTTCTCGGCAGGACGCGGGGCACTGACCTTGGCATCTGCCGTGCCGGCAGGGGCAGCAACGGCAGAGCCGGATGCATCGGCCGACTCTGGTGTGGCTTGCGCGCTTGCCGGCGCGACGCTGGCCGCTGTGTCGTTGCCAGCACTTGTCTCGGCCGCAACGGGGTCGGCGGTCAACGTCACTGCTTCGGTCGCGCTCGCGATCGGTCCGGTAACGGTATCAATCTGAGCCGGCGCAACCGTGTTCTCGGGCGTGGTCCCGAAGGCGCCGGTCGGACTGATCGCAGGGGCTGGCGACCTGATCGCCTGAAAGTCGCTCTTATAGCGCATGTTTGAATCGTCTGGCGACAACACCAGCGGTGACCACAGCACGGCGGCCCCAGTCAGCAGCGCAATGCCGATGACCAGCGCCCATCGTCGTTGGCTCTGGCTCAGTCCGGTCTTGTTTTTCAAGCCTGCTGCGGGCACCAGATAGGGCGCCGCATCGGCCGGCTCCAGTGCCGGTTCGACAGACTCCTCAAGCGCCGGAGAAATGGACGGCGGCGCCGTCGGGGCTTTTTCCGGCGGGGCGTGCTCGGGCTCGGCCTGCCGGGGATAGGTCTCGGGCTCCGGTAATTCCGGCATACCAGGCAGGTCGGTGTCCAGGTTTGCATCGGCAAGAGCACTTTCCGACAGTTCCTCCATGCTATGCAATGAGGGGTAGTCTTGTCGGGGCGGCCGGCTCTCGGTCGCTTCGAGGCTGAGGTCAGGACGTTCGCTGCGCCCCGGCGCGGCCGGACTGCCCGCAGGCGTCTGCGGCGCGATGGTGTCTACGCCCGATGGCGTAACCGGGACCGCGCTGATCGCACCACCTTCTGGCGCCGGCGGCATTTCAACATCAACTCGGGCGGCCTGTTGGGCAGCGAGTTTGTTTTTACGTTCGGCCTGTTTAAGAGCCTGGATCAGCAGACTCATGACTGGTTCGCTCCGGCGTTGGTCGTGCTGGCGTCGGCATCGGTGTTACTGCGCCAGGTGCGCGGCACGGGTTGTCCACTGGGCTTGGTGAAAAAGTCCTGGTCGGGCAGCAGCGATTTGAAGCCGCGATAGTCACCCTCGATACTCGCATCCTCGATGACGATCGGTCGCAGGAAAATCACCAGTTCACTCTTGGTCGAGCTGTCCTTGCGGTAGCGGAACAGTTCACCCAGGAACGGCAGGTTGCCGGGTCCTGGTATCGAGTCGGTCTGATCGTCGATTGATTCCTGCATCAGCCCGCCCATCACTGCCACATCGCCCGTATTCACCTTGAGAATCGACTCGATCTCACGCGTCTGAATTTCGGGAATCTGGCTCACCACGTTGTTCTGCGCCAGCGCCGGGTTCGGATCGTTGACAAAGCCGATGATGCGCGAAATGGTTGGCCGCACATTCATCGTCACCGCCCCGGTGTCCTTGATCTGCGGGGTAACACTCATCACAAAGCCCACCGGCACCGTATTCGGGGTCGAGGTATAGGTGACCAATGGTGCGCTGGTATTAGTGCCGGGTGTGACCTGCACGTCAATCGTGAAGTAGATGCGGTTGTCGACTACCTTGAGCACCGCGGTCTGGTTGTTGAGCACACTGATCTTCGGGCTCGACAACACTTTTACCTTGCCGAACGACTGCAGCAGGGATAGCGCCAGACCGATGTTGCCGCTGCTGCTGCTGCGCAGATAACGCAGCACGCCCATGCTGGACGTAGCTGTGCCGAGAATGCCGGCGCCCGGCAGCGACCCTGACGACGTGACATCGTCCGAGAAGTTGACACCTCCCGGTCCGGACGAAGCGCCGTAGCCGGTGTTCAGCGGCGTGGTGCCATTGGGTTGCTGGGTGAACGAGAAGCCGGTGCCGTCGAGACGCAGTTTCTGCCAGTTGATCCCTTGCTGGTAATCCTCGGACAACTGGACCTCGGCAATGGTCGCTTCAATAAGCACCTGACGACGAGCTGATTTGAGCGTGCGATCAATGTATTCCTGCACCCGTGCCTGACGGCGCTCTGTCGCCCAGACCGAGATCATGCTCGACTCAGGGTTGGCGATGACCTTTGACGTATTGAGCGTCTCGGCGGTTTCGCTGCTGGCTTGGTTGCCGCTCGTACCTTCTGATGGTCCGCTGGCGCTGTTGCCCGCGGCATCGCTGCCTTCACTGTTCGATGACGATCGGTCGTCCTGGGCGCTGGCTGGCGCCTGCCCGTCGGAGATGATCTTTTCGATGCTGCTTACCAGGGTTGTCCAGAACTGGTTGCGCGAAACGTTCGTGATGCTGGTGGTTGAATTATTCGACGCGGAGGCTTCGCCGCCGTCCGATAAGGCGCTGCCACCGGTTGACGAAATCTGTGTGGCAATGCTGGTGTTGGCGCGCGACTCGCGGGTAATGTTGACGTAGTCGATCGGGTAGTGCTTCAGAAACGGATCGTCCGGCGTCACGACCAGGTTCTGGCCGTCGAACTCGTAGCGCAGATCAACCTGGCGCGACAGCCGGCTCAGAATCTGCGGCAGCGTCTGTTCGACCGCATTGATCGTCACCAGCCCCTTGACCCGCGGATGAACGTCGACATTGATCTTGGCGTCGCGAGCCATTGCAAACAACAGTTCGGAGATTTCCAGATCGTTGACTACCACCGAATAGGTTTCCAGATTCGGACCCTGACGCGGTGGTGGTGGCAGCATCGGCGGTGCGACGACCGCCGGAATGGCATCGTTCTCCGGCGCGGTTGCCGCCAGCGTGGCGCGCGACTCCTGACGCAGATGATAGTCACCAGGCGTCATCGCAGGGCTTGAACAAGCTGATAACAGTACTGCGCTGGCCAGTGTGGCCAGCGAGCCGGGATGAGCGGCTGCAAGCCGGGTAGAGCGTTCGGAGAAGTTCATATTGCACAGCCAGAGTTGAGCATTACAGAAAGAGTCGATGCCATCGCCGGCGCCTATGGTTCGGAGTTAGTGTTCGAGTATTGACTGCCTTGTCATCTCTGATAGGTCAATGATCGGTGGTTAAGGCCAGCTTATTGGTTCTATTGAGTGAGGGCGTGCTTCGTAAGCTTCGGTCATGATTAATGCGCAAACACCGTCCCAAACTGCTCCGCCTGCTGCTGACGCCATTCGGGTCAGCAAGGTCAGCAAGCGCTTCAAGGGGCACGAAGTACTCCGGGACATCGACTTCACGGTCGGTCGCGGGCAGTCCGTGGCTGTGGTTGGCCTCAACGGCGCGGGTAAAACCACTTTGTTGCGAGCCTTGTTGGGTTTTGTCAGCGTCGATACCGGCGTCATCGAGTTGTTCGGCCGACCGGTGAAAGACCCGCGTTCGCGCGAACATGTGGCTTTTTTGCCCGAGAAACTGACTCTGGGGCCCGATCTGTCGGGCTGGCGCAGCTTGCAACTGCTGCTCGGTCTGCGCTCGATGCAAGCCGATCGCCAGGCCTGTGTCGAGTTGCTCGGCAATCTCGGGTTTCCGGTCAATCAACTCGACGCGCCGGCGCGTGAATATTCCAAAGGGATGTCGCAGAAAATCGGTTTGGTGGCTGCAATGCTGGGCAATGCGCAACTGGCCGTGCTCGACGAACCGATGAGTGGCCTGGATCCGGTCGCCCGGCGGGTGATGAATGTTGCGCTACAACAATGGCGCGAGAAAGGTTGCGGGCTGCTGTTTACCGCCCACAGCTTTGCCGGCCTGGAGCAACTGGCCGATCGCCTGGCCATCATCCATGCCAGGCAGTTGGCATTTTTTGGTTCACCAGCGGAATTGCTCAGCCGCTACGGCCCCAGGGAAAAATCAGTCACCGGTGATGCTGATGCTCTCGAACAAGCCTTCATTACCTGTATCGAAACGCAGATGGTGCCCGCATGAACCCTTTAGCCATTCACAGTCAGGCCGTGTATCTCGATCACTTCGGGTTGCGATCCAATCCGTTCCGGCTCACGCCGGCGCTCGATTGCTTCTATGGCGGCGCCGAACGAACCGAAGTGCTCGCCGGTCTGATCTATGCGCTCACGCAGGGCGACGGCATCATTGCGCTGACCGGTGAAGTAGGCACTGGCAAGACGACACTGGCGCGCATCCTGATGAACCAGGCCGGTCGCTTATTGAAGTTCATTTATATCGCCAACCCGTCAATCGGCCGGGAAGGCTTGTTGTTGGCGCTGGCCAACGAATTGCGTTTGCCCGAGATTACCGACCGGGCGTCTTTGTCGGGTTCCATTCAGCGTGAACTCATCCGCCTGCACGCCAGTGGCCGGCAGGTGGTGATGCTGGTTGATGAGGCGCATGAAATGCCCGCTGAGACACTGCAGGAGATTCGTCTGCTGAGTAACCTTGAGACCAGCGAGAACAAACTGCTGCAGGTGGTGCTGGTGGCCCAACCGGAACTCGAAGTGAAACTGGCGACCAACGCATTGCGGCCGCTGCGCGACCGGGTCACCCATCACTTTCGGTTGGCCCCGTTGTCGGTTGAGCAGGCGTGCCGGTATCTGATTTACCGGGTCCGCCGTGCCGGCGGTTCGCCCGCCATTTTCCGCTTGGGGGCGGCCAGAAAACTGGCCCGGGCCAGCGGTGGTCGTGCTCGCCGTCTCAATATTCTGGCGGAAAAAAGTCTGCTCGCCGCCTATGGGGATCAGGCCGCGCAAGTGACCGAGCATCATGTCGGTCTGGCCATTGCCGAGGTGCAGGCGCAATTCCGGTCAGCCGTCGTCAAGCCAGCGCCATCGCGTCGCTATCGTGCCATCGGCCGCATGCTGGCCGGACTGTGGCGCGACCCGTATATGACGCCGGGGGCGGCGGTCACGCTCAACACCGGCCGCTGAGTCTACGCTGCCGGCCAAACGGTCAGCAGCGTTGCCAGCTTATTGCTCAGCATTCAGGAAGCGGGCCAGACGCGGCTTTTCCAGTGTCAGGTTCGCCGTGTCCGCGGGTGGCGTCTGGGCGTTGATTGAAAAACTCATCAAGACATCGGCGCGGAACACATGCAACGTGGCGGGCTGACCCACCGGGCGGCGCGCCAGCAGACTGAGCAGGGTTTTTTCGCTGTCGATGCGCAAGCCATCCAGTGCCACCAGCACATCGCCCGCCGACACGCCAGCCTGATGCGCGGGCGATTCGCTCAGAACATGCGTCACGCTGCACTGACCGCGGTCGTCGGCCAGCCGCCAGCCCAGCCAGCGGTTCTTGCCCGCATCGGCCTGCATCTGCAGGCGCACGCCAAACTTGCCCAGCAAGCGGGCCAGTGGCAGCGGCTCGGTGCCGTAAGCCCAAGCGCGAATTTCGCGTGCGACATTGACACCGGTGGCTTCGCGAATCAGATCCGGCATGACGTCTTCGGGCAAGCCCTGACCGTCAGTGCTGAAATTGCGTCCGTAGCGATCCCAGAGCAAACGCATTACATCGTCCAGCGAGTGCCGGTGTCTGGACTTCAGCCGAATGGTCAGATCGAGCGCCAGCGCGACCAACGCGCCTTTGGCGTAATAGCTGACGATGACATTCGGCGCATTTTCATCCTGCCGGTAAAACCGCGTCCAGGCATCGAAGCTTGATTCGGCAATGCTTTGCAGGGCAGCGCCCGGTCCCTGAGCGATGCGCGTGGTCGTGCGCCCGAGTTGCACCAGATAGTCGGCGGCGGAAATCGTGCCGGTACGCACCAGCATCAAATCGTCGTAGTACGACGTGAAGCCCTCAAACACCCACAGCAGACTGGTATAGCTTTCCTGGTCGAGCTGGTAGGGGCTGAAGACGTCCGGCTTGATGCGTTTGACGTTCCAGGTATGAAAGTACTCATGGCTGGCCAGTCCGAGAAAGGTGCGGTAGCCCTCCGTCTGTTCAGTCATGCCCGGATAGGGCAGGTCGTCGCGCCGGCAAATCAGGGCGGTACTGGCCCGGTGTTCGAGGCCACCGTAGCCCTGACCTACAGCCATGGTCAGAAACAGATAGCGGTCGATGGGCGCGCGACCTTTGGCGGGGTCAAACAAGCGGGCCTGCGCGCGGCAGATCGGTTGCAGGTCGCGCGCCAGCCGATCCATATCGACCTGGTCGGCGCCGGTCACGACAATTTCATGCTGGGCCCCACCGGCCTTGAAACCGACCGTACGAAAGCGGCCCATCTCGACCGGGTGATCGATCAATTCGTCATAGTCTGCAGCCTGATATTTGCCGAAGCCCCAAACCTTGGCTCCGGCCGCAGGCAATGTCGTGGCCACCCGCCAGTCGCGCAGATCGGCCGCGGCCGGGCGGGCGATATCAACACTTACCGGCGCCTCGGTCTGGCCGGTTACCGCCAGAAACACACTGGTACCGTTGAAAAAGCCATGAGTCTGGTCGAGGTGGGCGCCGCGCACCGATAAATCCCAGGCGTAGACCTGATAGCGCACCAGCAAGCGTCCGGCGCAGGGTTCGGCCTGCCAGGTCTGCTTGTCAACTTTCTGCAGGGACACAGTTTGATCGCCGCTGCTGGCTTCAATGCGCACGATATGCCGTGCGAAATCGCGAATCATGTAGCTGCCTGGTATCCAGGCCGGCATCGTCAGGCACTGGCCGTCGGGGTCGGGGCGGTCGATGCGCAGTTCGATCTCGAACAGATGGGCGGCCGGATCCGTTGGCGTGATGCGGTAGTGAATGGCGGGTCGGGGCGCTTTCTGTCGTGTCATGTCGGGTCGTCCTGGGTCAGCTGGAGGGCGCTGGCGGCAAGTCAGCGGGTTGATCGATATCCTGCAGCACGGCGGCGCAGTCCGTATCGATCAGAGTCGGGGTTTGGTTTTTCAGCAGTCTACCCGCACCGGCATCACCGTCCAGGGCCGCCAGCGCAGCAAACTCGCTACGCCAAAAGCCCACGGGGTGGCCGCGTTGGCCGGCGTACGAAGGCGCAACGATGGGATGATCCGCATCGAGAGCGCTCGCACATTGCTGGTAGAGGCTGGCGGGGATAAACGGCATGTCGGCCAGACAAATCAACACGCCATCGGGCATTGGCGTCAGTTGCCTGATAGCGGCAATGCCATCGGCAATCGAAAAACCCATGCCCTGGGCCGCGCGCTCGCTTTCAATCAGATGGGCGCCGGTGGCGCTGAGCGCGTCATGCAAAGCGCGCGGTTGCGGCCGCACCACTGCATACACGGGAAGACCTGCCGTCTGCAGCGCCGCGGCGCTGGTGCAGGCTACGCTCGATGTGCCCAGCGGGGCCAGTAGTTTGCTGGTCCGGCCAGTATGGTCGAAGCGGCGTCCGAAGCCGGCGGCAAGAAGTAAAGCAACAATGTGCGTCATGGCGATGGCGGCCTCGGACGGTGGCGCCGGCGGAGCCGGCGTCTGACCATCAAACTCAGGCGTTGACGTCGACCACGAGACGACCGCGGACCTTGCCGTCAAGAATGTCTTTGGCGCCACGGATGCAGTCATTCAGACCGATGCTCGTTGTCATGGCGTCGAGCTTGTCCACTTTCAGTTCGCGAGCCAGGTTCGTCCAGGCCTCAAGCCGGTCGGCGCGCGGGCACATCACCGAATCGCCCCCAAC